>JBKBIC010000146.1:0-12689 GCA_046299435.1 Saprospiraceae bacterium | reverse complement strand
GACCAAGCAAAACCCGGTGAAATCGCCCGAACTCGGCGAGGTGACGTACCCGTTCACAGCCTTCGGCTGGACGAAAAAACCAGCGGCAGGCACGTTTTTGGTGCAAAACGCGACCGTCTGGACAAACGAGCGCGACGGCATTTTGACGAACACCGATGTGCTCATTTCCAACGGCAAAATCACGAGCATCGGCAAAAAACTCCCCGTCCCGGCAGGCGCGACGGTCATTGACGGCACGGGGAAGCACCTCACGGCGGGCATCACCGACGAGCACTCGCACATCGCCGTCAGTCGGGGCGTGAACGAGGGCACGCAGGAGTCCTCGGCGGAAGTCCGCATCGGCGATGTGCTTGATTCTGAGGACATTGACATTTATCGGCAGCTGGCCGGTGGCGTGACGGCAAGCCATATTTTGCACGGTTCTGCGAACCCAATCGGCGGCCAAACCCAGCTCATCAAACTGCGCTGGGGCGCGGCACCGGAGGACATGAAATTCGCCAACTGGCCGGGCTTCATCAAGTTCGCGCTCGGCGAAAACGTCAAACAATCCAACTGGGGCGACAACAATCGCAGCCGCTACCCGCAGACGCGCATGGGCGTGGAGCAGGTGTTCGTGGACTATTTCACGCGGGCGCAGGAGTACGGCAAACTGAAAAAATCAGGCAAAAACTACCGCCGCGACCTCGATTTGGAGGCTCTTTTGGAAATTTTGGAAAGCCAACGCTTCATCACCTGCCACTCCTACGTCCAGTCCGAAATCACGATGCTGATGCGCGTTGCCGAGCGGTTCGGCTTCAAAGTCAACACGTTCACGCACATTTTGGAGGGCTACAAAGTGGCCGACAAAATGGCGCGGCACGGCGTGGGCGCGAGCAGTTTCGCCGACTGGTGGGCCTACAAATGGGAAGTTTACAACGCCATCCCGCAAAGCCCTGCGCTTATGGCCGCGCAGGGCGTGACCGTCGCCATCAACTCCGACGACGCGGAAATGGCCCGCCGCCTCAACCAAGAAGCCGCCAAATCGGTCATGTACGCAGGCATGAAAGAAGAGGACGCATGGAAAATGGTCACGCTCAACCCCGCCAAACTCCTCCGCGTGGACGACCGCACGGGCAGCATCCGCACCGGAAAAGACGCGGATGTGGTGCTCTGGAACGACAACCCGCTCTCCATCTATGCCCGCGCCGAAATGACTTGGGTGGACGGCATCCGGTACTTCGACCGCACCGAGGACGCTGCTTTGCAGGAACAAGTCCGCACCGAACGCGCCCGCCTCATCCAAAAAATACTCGCGGAGAAAAAAGACGGCGGCTTCGGCCCCACGCCCGGCGGGCGCGGCAAACGGCATTACCACTGCGACGATGCGGAGGATGAGGGGTGAGGGCGATTTTGGATTTGCGATTTTGGATTTGCGATTTTGGATTTCCTCAACCGCACACAGGCGTATTTTTGCACAAAAACTATCAACCAGAACATGGACGCACCCGCCGCTGCAATCGCCCAGCCGTTCAGCAATCTCCAACTGGAATTGCTGAAACTGTTTTCCAACAACCTGCCCGACGAAGATTTGCTGGCAATCAAAGCCTTGATTTCGAGGTACTTGTTTGAAAAAGCCAAGAACGAAGCCGACAAAATCTGGGAGGAAAAAGGCTGGGATTCCCACACCTTGCTGAAAGAACATCGGCGCACCGCCTATCAAAAAAGGCAGCCATGAAAGTCGTACTCGACTCAAACGTGCTGTTTGTCTCCATATCAAGACGCTCGGCGCATCACCCGATTTTTCAGGCATTTGAAGCAGGGCGATACGACCTATTTCTCACCACCGATATCTTGCTCGAATACGAAGAGGTCATCGGCGATGAAATGGGGACATCCGTTTCCGTCAACCTCTTGAACGGGCTGAAAGAAGCCCCGAATGTCAGGCACATCCACAAATACTATTTCTGGAACCTGATTTCCATTGACCCCGACGACAACAAATACGTGGATTGTGCAGTGGCGGCAAATGCCGACTTTATCGTAACGGATGACAAGCATTTCGGGGTGCTCCGCAACATCCAATTCCCAAAATTGAAAGTGATTTCGGCAGACGAATTTGTGGAAATTTTGACTGGGAAGCGGCTTCAAAAGAGGAAGTGAAAAGGTAGCCTCGGCGGTCGCGGCAAACGGCATTACCACTGCGACGATGCGGAGGACGAGGGGTGAGGCCCTCAAAACCCCACTTTCCGCACGCCCTTTTTGCTTTCCAAATACCCCCGGATGATGCGCCCGGCCTCCGGGTCGCGGGCCGCTGGGGTCATGGCTTCGAGCAGGTCTTCGGTCGAGAACTGGCCGAGCGCGGCATCGAAATAGCCGTAGCCCCGGTAGTGTCCGTCCTCCACGCACACGAACGCTTGCTCGCCGTCGGTGCGGCCTTTTTCGAGGATGAAAAAACTGCCCGACAGCCGCTTGTTCAACTGGACGAGTGCCTCTTCCACGCGGGCGTTGTACTCGGCCACAGGCTCCTCGCCGACGCAGGCCCCCCGGCATTTTTTGAGGTGGTAGTTGAAACAGCCGCTCTCGTGGAAGTCAATGTTGGCAAGTTTGCCGCAGAGTTCGAATTGCCGCACGATGCTTTCGAGGTGCGCCTTGGCGGAATCCACTTTCGGGTAATCGGCCACGATTTCGAGTTTTTTTCGGTTCGCGGCGGTCAATTTGCCGGGCGCGAGGCACCGATAGCCCTGCTGGTCGGTGTAGGTGAAAATGCCGCCCGTGAAGTCGCGCACACGCTGTGCCCGGTTGATGCGCGGCAGCAAGCGTTTGATTTCCGCACTTTCGAGGAGCAGGGCGACCAGCTCGCTGCCCGTGATTTCGCAACTGATTTCGGCCACGCCCTCGCGCATCTTTTCGCCCTTCGGGGTCAGGTCGGCGAAGTGCTCGAAGATGCGTTTTTGGATGTTCAGGCTTTTGCCGACATAGACGACCTCGCCCGCCTCGTCGTGCAGGTAGTACACGCCACAGGCTTCGGGCAGGGCATGGAGCCGCGCGAGCGTGATGTTTTTGGGCAGTTTTGCCTCTTTCACGCCGTGATTGATGAAGGTTTTGACGCTGCCCGTCCCGGCCTGCTCGGCCAGGATTTTTTCGAAGACTTGCACAGTGGCCAGCGTATCGTCAAGGGCGCGGTGGCTTTTTTCGGCGTGAATGCCGAAGTGTCGTTTCAGGTTGGAAAGGCTGTAGCTCGGCAGTCCGGGGAACACCTTGCGGGCCAGCCGCACCGTGCAAAGCTGCTTGCGGGTGAATGTGAAGCCGAGCCGCGCAAACTCCTCGCGCACAAAACCGTAGTCGAACGAGACGTTGTGGGCTACGAAAATCGCGCCGTCGGTCATCTCCACGATGCGCCGGGCGACCTCGAAAAAGCGCGGCGCGGTGGCCACCATTTCGTCGGTGATGCCCGTCAGTTGTGTGATGTTCCAAGGGATGCTGCGCTCCGGGTTGAGCAACGTGGCGAAAGTGTCCACGATGCGCTCGCCGTCGTGCAGGACGATGGCGATTTCGGTGATGCGCTCCGAACGGGCGAGGCCGCCGGTGGTTTCTACGTCAATGATGGCGTATTTCATGGACGGCGAAAGTATTTTGCAGATGCCAGATTTTGAGATGCCAGATTGGGAGATGCCAGATTTTGAGATGCCAGATTTTGAGATGCCAGATTTTGAGATGCCAGATTGGGAGATGCCAGATTGGGAGATGCCAGACGGGGAGGATAGCCCGATCTGGCATCTCAAAATCTGGCATCTGGCATCTCAAAAAGCGCATCGAGGAAAAACTTGGCCGCCCAGTTCGGGTATCGCCAACGCATATATTTCCCCGAAAACGGAGCCGAGCCGGGCACCGCCCCGTGCAGGTTAGGGTTTGGGCTAACTTTTTGGAAACCAATGATTTCTGTCAAAAATTCTGCGGCGGCGCGGGCGTATTTTGGCTCGCCTGTCAGCTGGAAAAGCCGTCGGCAAACGATGCTCAACTGAGCATTTCCGGTCAGACACACGAACGAATAATCGCCGCGCCAACGCTCGTCGTATCGCCCGGCGGTGCGCCCCTCGCGGTGGCGGACGGCCAAGAGCGCGTCCATGCAGGCGGCAGTTTTCTCCAAAATAGCGCGCTCGCCCAGCCGTGCGGCGCACTCCAAAAAGCCCTCCAACGTGTAAGCAATCGTGTGCGTGAAGGCCGCTTCGCCGGCCCGGAAACCCCAATCGCGGACAGTGTTTTGGGGCGTGAACCGCTGGGCGTAAAAATGCAGGGCACGGCGCATAGCGAGTTGAATATCAGACCGTTGCAGCACATCATCGGCCCGCAGTACACCCCAAATTGCCCGCGTGTAATAGCTTGGCACAAAGCCCGGCACGAAGGCCGCCCGCTGCCAGCTGCCGTCCGGTTCGAGCGAATCGAGCAGCCAACGGACGCTTTTTTCGAGGCAAATTTTTTGGGCGGGCGCGTCGCTCGTTTTGGCAATGCCACAGGCAGCCAAGCCAAAGAGGATTTGCGCTGTGTTGAAAATACTTGGCCGCAGGCCGCCGACCACGCCACTGGCGAACGCGCCCGTCGGCAGCTGCACCCGGCACAGCCAATCGGCGCACCCGATGGCCGTTTCGCGCAGGTCGGGTCGGTTTTTCAAGTCTGCGTACCGAAGGAGTGTCTCGATGAGGTAGCCCGTCGTTTCGGGATAGGCCGCCCGCCAACCGAAAACGGGCGAAAAACTGTGCGCCGACCCCGCCCCGCCGCAGACTTGGATGCTCCGCAGGAGCCACGCGAGGGCTGCGTCGGCCCTGTCTCCACAGATGAATCTGTGGGCTATGGGCTGAAGAAAATCCGCTGGATTTTTCATGCTCAACCCACAGATTCGTCAGTGGGCACAAACCACCCACGCGGATAAACTTCCAAATCGGCCCGGTGAAAAGCCTCCAACTGGTGCAGCGTCCGCTGACGGAGGTAGCCTTTGCGCGTCGTCGGCAGCACGGGGCGGCCCCGCAGCAAGATGGGCTGGTAAAGGTTCTGGAACCGCTCGAAGTGGCAGGTTTCGGGGGCGTTTTTGCCCGTGTTTCGGAATTGGCAAGTGGTTTTGCTGACGCTTGCGCGGCGGTCTTGCTCTTGCGTGAGCCACACATCGGCGAGCGGTTGTGTGCCGTTGAACAGCCGCCGGATTTGCACAAAGGGCTGTGCTTGGCCGCCCGTACTGGCCCGCCATTGGGGTTGCAGGCCGTCGTTTTCGCCGGGTTCGTGGCCGGGGCGGCGGTTTTGCTGGATGTCGTCCAGCGCGTCGCCGCCGATGAACCGTGCCCGCGTTTGCCAGCCTTCGGGCGTGAAGTCATAGTACGGCGCGGGCGGCGTGTCCTCCTCTTTCCAGTCTTGGTTTTGCCAGCGGCGAAGGGCGGCTTGCGTGGCCCAATCCGTTGATTTCCAGACCAATAAGCGAAATGCAGACTCTAACAAAAGTGCCTGCGCCATTGGTCCCCGCGCAATCAGGAGCGGCTCGCCGGGCAGCAGCAGCGTGCCTTCGGGCGGCATCCCGACGTGCAGCCGCAGGTGCATCCGCTGCAAAAAGTTGAGAAAGCTTTCGTCAAAAATCGCCCGGCCCTGCGCGTCCGACACTTGCCCCAACCGCTGGATAATCGGCGGCGAAAACCGGAACCGCCGGACGTGCTCGGCCAGCAAACTCGCCCCGCAAGCGATGGCAAACGGGCTTTCGGCCCGGTAAGTCAGGTAAAAAACGCTGTCCTCTTGGTAGTCGCCCGCCCGCCACGATGCTTGCGCGGCGAACAGGGGTTGGAGGTCGGTGAGCCAGTCGAAAGTCATGTTGGGTTTAGTCGGTTAGTCTGATAGTCGGTTAGTCGTTAGTCAGTTGGTTGGGGGCGCATCAAGGCAAGCTGCCATTCAACTTTTCATCATTTCTCGCGCTTCAACTTTCAACGCCGCACCACCAATTTCCGAACGCCCGTGCCTGCGCTGTTTTGCACGGACACCATGTACACGCCTTCGGGCAGTTGGCCGAGCGGGATTTGCAGGCGGTCGCTGCCCGCGCCGAGCGTGGCAGAGCGCAACATTTGGCCGCTGACATTGAACATGAGGATGCGCGTGTCGGCGGTGACGGGCCGTTCAAAAGCGAGTGTCACGGCATCTGTCGCGGGGTTCGGGAAAAGTGCAAACCCGATTTTTTGCGCGGCCTCCGACGTGCCGACCGGGGCAGGCTGGATGTCGAACTGCGTGGTGCCGAGCCAGCCGCCTTCGCCGTCGTACACGATGAATTTGAAATTATCGGCCCCGGCGTTGTGGCCGTAGTCGAAAAAGCGCAGCTCGCCGTTGTCAATGGCCGTTTGCGGGAACTGGTCGCCGGGCGCGAGGACGGAGCCGTTGCGTTCGAGGCGACCGTTTTTCGGCACGGTGAGCAGGGTGTAAATCAGTTGCGCGTGGGTGTTGTTCACGTCCTCGACGAGCAAGAGTGGCGCGTCAATGGTTTTGTTGGTGCCGGGGTCGAGCGTCAACACGTTGTTGTTGACCACAAACGGCGGGTTGAGCGAGGCACTGCTGCAAAATTCGAGTTGCAGGCCCTCGATGACCCCGCCGCTACCGCTGGTCTGGTCTTTCACTTTCAGCGTCCAAGTGCCCGTGACGCTTTGGCCGGCAAACGCAGCGAGCGGGTTCTGCGGCTTCACGTTGAGGCCGATGCTCGAAGGCGGGCACTGGAAGGTGTTGGGCGCGTCGTCGCTGAAGCCCATGACGAACGTGGACTGGATAGAGCCGCATTTGTTGCGGAACAGCAAAACCTCTGTGCCCGACGGGCTGACGAGCCGCACGTCCAAGTCCTTGAACGACTCGTGATAGCCGCGCAACTGCTTGACGTTCAGCACACTGACGATGCCGGGCGTAAGCACGGTCACTTTGGATTCGATGGTCGGGGTGCCGTTGGCCGTCAGGCTTTTGGGCAGGTCTTCGGCAGTCGTCACCGAGCAGTTGTCCACCAAAGTCGAGAAGAAAAACGGCTCCGACCAGTCGTGCTGGCCGCATTCGTTGACCGGGCGGACGCGCCAGAAATAGGCTTTGGCTTTTTCTAATTGCACCCCGATTTTGAAGGAATCCACCGTCAGGCCATTGTCAGCATAAAGGATGGAGCCGGGTTCAAATTTCGCGCTGGTGCCGAACTCAAGATCGTAGCTATTGGCATCGGGCACGGTTTTCCAGCGGAGGATTTGGGTTTGGGCCATGCCCGTTGAGCCGTTGGCGGGCGTGAGCAGACCAAACTGGGAAAAGTCATTGCTCACCGTCGTCAGTGCGATGGGGCGGCGCACGGTATCAATCCCGGCGGCAAATGCGAGCAATTCGACGGTGTAAACCGCTTCGGTGTTCACGTTCGAGAAGTCAATTTGGAAGGTCGTGTTTTCGCCCGGCGTGAGCGTGCTGGTGCCGAGCGAGGCCGTCGCGCCCGGCGGCACCCCGCTGAACGCGAGCGAGACGGGCGTATCAAAACCGAGCAAACCGACCGACAAGACCTGCGTGGAAAACACCGTTGGGAGGCAAACTTGTGCGCCGTCGGTTTCCACGCCGAGGCTCAACGCGGGCTGTGCGGGCTGCTGGATTTTGAAATTGGCGTTGGACAAATCGAAGAACACATTGTCGGCAGCTTCGACGCGGACGCGGGCCGTGTTGGTCACGTTGTTCGGCACGAGCACGAGCTGCGAGCCGTCGTTTGCCACACCCGAAGCGAGCGTGATGGGGTACGTCTGGCCGCCGTCGGTCGAGAGCCGGATGTTCACGGTTTTGCAGTTGACGAGGCCCCGGTCGGTGCCGGCCACGTCCCAAGTAACATTGACGTATTCGCCCACGCGCCAAACATCGTTGGCCGTGTTGGGCGATTTGACCAAAAAAGGGCCGGCAGAGTCGGTGGATTTGAACTCCACATCTTGCCAAGCCAAACCGCCGCCTTCGGCGCGGTTGTCGCGGACGGTCATGCGGAACGTGAGCTGACGGCTGTAAGTAGGCAGCTGCTCGGCCAGATTGAACCCGTTGGCGAGGATGGTTTGCAGGCGTGGGAAATAGCGGTTCGGGGCGGCCACCGCCGGGAAAGTGCGGAAAAGCGGGCAGCTGCCGACGGGGGCTTCGAGCGGGGTTTCGGGGCCATAGTCCAGTTGCTCCCAGCAATAAGTGAGCGCGGCATCATCGCCGTCGGGGTCGGTGGCCGAGCCTTTCAATTCAAATGGTGTGCTGATGGGGATGAAAAAGCCATTTTGGTACGGCAGCGTAGCAATGGGGTGATTGTTCGTGGTGCTTTTTTTGGAGCCGCACTGGTTGCCCGTGCCCGTGATGGTGTAGAGTTTGATTTCCTCGATGGAGCCTGCGTGGTAATACAGGTCGGAATCGAACGCGATGTTGTCGGAGCCGCACGACCCGGCGTAAGACATAATGGTGCTGCCGCTGCCCGGCTCAAACGCCGAGGTGCCGTTGCGCCCGCTGACGGTGGGGCCGCAGCGGTTCCATGTGTGGCCGCCGTTGAGCTGGTGGCCGGTCTCTTGGCCGACCGTCGCCTCGAACCCATCCCCGTAGGTGCCGCCGCCAGCCGTGCAGCCGCCGGCCTTGTTCGCGCCGCAAACGATGCCCAAGCCCAATGACACACCGCCCGCACTGCCACCCAAATAGCGACAGTAAACGTGCCCGATGTCGTAGCCGCCGAAGCCGATGCGGGTGTTGAGCACGGTGGCGTTTTGCGCCGCGAATTCTTGGACAGTGGTGCCGAAAAACGGGTCGTTCAGCGGGTCCATGAAAATCAGGTAGTCCGAGTTGTTGATGAGTTGCAGGCGGATTTGAATATCACGCTCGAACACGCCGCTGACTTGGTTGGTCACGTCCACCACTTTGGCCAGCACTTCGGCCACCGTCGTGCCATTGTCTTGGCTGAATTCGCCGGTCGTCGCCACCGCAAAACGATAGACTTTCAATTCCACCGGGGCGAGCAAAGTGCCGCGCTGGGCAGCCTCCGAATCGGTCGGCGCGAAGCGTTCCACGTCGTCAATCACTTGACTGACAATGTGTTCCGCTGTGCCGGGCGGGATGCTACGGCGAACGTCCGCCGGGATGTCGCGGCGGTCGTATGCCATGTAAAAATCGTTCTGGCCTTTGGCAAATACCTCCACGAATTGCGCCCCGGCATCAGGTGTGAGCACTTTAGCACGCATCCATTGCGGGCACACGGTCAGGCGCAGGATTTTGCCCGGCTCGCGGAGCGACTGGCCCGCATAGGTGCGGATTTCGGGGTATTTGGCGGCCAGTTCAGGCTCCATCATGGCCGTTTGCCAGACGCTGAATTCCTCGATTTGGCCGTCGGGTTCGGGCAGGGCGAGGCGCAGGTTTCCGGCCTTCGCGGCAGCCGTGAACTCGGCGGGCGCAGCCACAAGGCTTTGCCTAAGTCCCTCGAAATCAAGTTGATAGGTCGTGTATTTTTCGGGAATCAGCACCCGTTCAGCCGCGCCGCGCAGGGCGATTTGGCTTTCAGAAACGGGCGTGAAAAAATTGGGGGTGTTTTGCGCGGCCAGCGAAACGGCGAGGCAACACGCGAGGCATAAAGTCAGTAGTTTTTGCATAAGGCGGAAGTTCAGTTGAATGGAAGGTGGCTCTTTGGGTGCGGCCAAATGTCCGAATTTCGCCGACACCCAAGTTGAGTTGTTTGGCAAATATGAAACAGAAACGCACGGCCTCGGCCCGAAAAACCGACGAAACGAGCGATGCGGCGGGCAGAAACGCGGGGGCAAAGAATAATTGAGCTGCTCCCGGAAAAACCCAAAAAATCACATTCGCCGACTTGAGCGTGTCGCTTACCTTTGGTTTGCTAAAACTCCCCGTTTATGCGCGCTAATCAACTTTCCCTCCGTGCCCTCGTTTGCGTGGGCTTTCTCGCGTTGGCCGCCGGCCCGCTTTTTTCGCAGCAAAACGCCCTCGTCGGGCCGCCGCTGCCTGCCAAATTTGCCAGCAACGTGCTCTCCATCCGCGTTGTGCCCTGCGACGAACCCGTTGCCGAAACCATTTCTATCCCGACTTTTCAAGAATTCATGTTGCACGGTTGCTTCGATTGGGTGCCCGCCGAGGCACGTTTCCCAGCGGATAGGTTCCGGTCGTCGTTTGCCCGTTTCGGGCAGGCGTGATTTCCGTTCGTTCAACAGCGGGTTTGCCTGATTTTCTGCCCATTGTTGACAATTTCCGGCGATGCCCTCGCCGTGCAGGGGCTTTGTGCGACTTTTACGGCAGCAGTTGTTAGTTGTAAATGGTCGCGGTTGTGAGTTGTCAGTTGCCACACCAACTAACCACTGACCACTAACAACTCTCCACTGACAATGACGGACTACCCACAATCAAACTTTCTCGCGCGCTGCCGCGCTGCTTTTCCCAAATCCTTTGCCCTGTTTTTGCTCGCCCTGTGGCCGCTCGTCGGCGCATTTGCCAACCACATCATCGGCGGCGAAATGACCTACCAGTATCTCGGCGACACGGGGCCAACGACCAAACTTTTCGGCTTCAAACTCACCGTGTACCGCGACTGCGACAGCGGCGGCGGCCAACTTGACAACCCTGGCAACATCGCCATTTATCGCGGCTCGGCGGCTGTGGCGGACTTTGTCGTGGACTTTCAGGTTGACCCCACGATTGAATATGTTGACCCGGTCATCCCCGGCTGCGCCGACGTGACACAACTGCCGACGGCCTGCGTCCAGCGCGGCGATTATGTGTTCACTTACGAGCTGGAAGTCGTGCCCGGCGAGAGCTATTTCGTTGTGTATCAACGCTGTTGCCGCACCTCGCAAATCGTGAACATCCAAAGCCCACTCGACTACGGCGCGACCTACATGGTCGAACTCACGCCCGAAGCAGTGGCTGGCAACAACAGCAGCCCGACGTTCACGAACTACCCGCCGGGCTTCATCTGCAACAATTTCAAGCTCGAATTCGACCACTCGGCCACCGACGCGGACGGCGATTCGCTGGTGTATTCGTTCTGCACGCCGCTGCACGGCGGCGGTCGTTCCGGCGGCGGCGGCAACAATTGCGATAGCCCGGTGCCGAACCCGCCCTGCGGCCCGCCATTTGAAGAGGTCAAGTTCATCGGGGCGTACAACGAGGCCGTGCCGATGGGCGGCAGCCCGACGGTCAAAATTGACTCCGTGACCGGGGCATTGACGGGCCGACCGAACGGCAACGGCCAATACGTCGTGGGCATTTGCGTCAGCGAATATCGCAACGGCCAACTGCTCGGCATGGTGCTGCGCGATTTTCAGTTCAATGTGGTGGATTGTGTGCCGGCGGTCGTCGCCAAAGTAAAGGCCGACGCGATACTGGGGCCGGGCGAATTCCTTGTCCGCAGCTGCGGCAGCAAAACCGTCACGGTCGAAAACGAAAGCCCGCAAAACACCGCCCAACTGACCTATTTCTGGCAGTTCGACCTCGGCAACGGCAACATTTTCGAGACCAATACTTGGGACGCAACCGTGACTTTCCCGGACTACGGCGAGTATTCGGGCGTGCTTTACCTCAACACGGGTTTTGAATGTTCGGACACGGGCTTCATCACCATGCGCGTGTTCCCGCCGATGAGTGCGGATTTCACGTTCGGCTTCGACTCCTGCGCGGCCACGCCCGTCGAGTTTCAGGATTTGAGCACGACCGGCGCGACGGACGGCCTGAAATCTTGGGCTTGGGATTTCGGCACGCCGGGCGGCACCTCGACGGAGCAAAACCCGGAATTCCTCTACCCCGTGAACGGCAATTACACCGTCAAACTCAAAACCACCGACGCGAACGACTGCTTCAAAGAGGTCTCCAAGCTCGTGCAATGGAACCCCACGCCGCCCACCGCCGTCCCGCCCGCAGGCCCTTGGCGCGTGTGCGAACCCTACCCTGTCGAGTTCCAGCTGTTCAATCCCGACGACCTCGCCACGAGCACCGTCGTCTGGGATTTTGGCGACGGCCAACGCAGTTCCGAACCAAACCCAACGCACACCTACGACCAACCGGGCAATTACACGGCCAGCGTGTTCATCCAAAACGAATACGATTGCATCGCCACCGACACCTTCCGAAACAAGGTGTTCGTGCTGCCCACGCCTTCGGCAGATTTCAGCTACGCGCCCGCCGAGCCGAGCAACTTGGAAAACACCGTGCAATTCACCGACCAATCGGACACGAGCGCGGTCGTCTGGACGTGGCAATTCACCGAAACCAAAGGCTCGCACGAGCAAAACCCGACCTTCACCTACCAAGACACGGGCCTGATGCCTGTCAAACTGCTCATCCTCAACTCATCCGGCTGCCCTGATAGCCTCACGAAATTCATTGACATCGTGCCGAAAATGCAGCTTTACATCCCCAACGCCATCGCCCCGGAAAGCACCGACGGGCGCGGCAACGAGCAGTTCAAAGTGGTGGGCATCCTGCCCAGTTTCAGCGATTTTCGGATGCGGATTTGGAACCGTTGGGGCGAGCTGCTTTTCGAGACCAACGACCCCGAACAAGGCTGGGACGGCCGCCGGGCAGGACAGAAAAAACGCGCTCAACCCGGCGTGTACATTTATGAAATTGACCTGACCGGGCCGCGTGGCGAAAAACTCCGCCGCGAGGGCACCGTGTCCGTGTTCTGATTTTTTCGGGATTGACGAATGCCGATTACATGACCGCTGATT
>JBKBIC010000145.1:0-12775 GCA_046299435.1 Saprospiraceae bacterium | reverse complement strand
AGGGGGGATTAGCTCAGCTGGCTAGAGCACTAGCTTTGCAAGCTAGGGGTCATCGGTTCGAATCCGATATCCTCCACAACTAGACTAAAAACAAATCCCTTGTTGGAAGGAGACATTGGTAAAGTCCAATGTAAGTGGTTCGACTCCACGTTGTTTGCAATGAGTTACCGAACATTAGTTTCTATTGTCTGGTAATTCAAGAGTTCTTTGACAAGGATGGCGAAGCGTAGTAACGAGGTTAGAGAGGTATGGCGTGGGCCGCTGGCCGAACGATACGTAGCTGTTAGGTTTCGTTGATTTGGTTGGGCGGTTACGGAGGAACAGGCGCCGTTTAGGTGTCGAGCCAAGGAAGTTGGATAAGGGCGCATGGGGGATGCCTTGGCTCCCGGAGGCGACGAAGGACGCGGTAAGCTGCGAAAATGCACGGGGAGATGCAAACGATCTTTGATCCGTGCGTGTCCGAATGGGGCAACCCGGCACGCTGAAGGCGTGCAGACGAACAGTCGCGAACCCCCTGAACTGAAACATCTAAGTAGGGGGAGGAAAAGAAAACAAGAGTGATTCCGCGAGTAGTGGCGAGCGAAAGCGGAGGAGGCCAAACCGGCGCGCGTGCGCGCCGGGGTTGTAGGGCCGCGGCGTGGAACGCAGGTTTTTAGCGGAACGCACTGGGATGTGCGGCCATAGCGGGTGACAGCCCCGTACGCGTAAGAGACGTGCGTCCTAGCGGTACCCTGAGTAGGGCGGGGCCGGAGAAACCCTGTCCGAATCCGGCAGCACCATCTGCCAAGCCTAAACACTACCGGGAGACCGATAGCGAACCAGTACCGTAAGGGAAAGGTGAAAAGAACCCTTGGAAAGGGAGTGAAAAGACCCTGAAACCATGCGCCTACAAGCGGTCGGAGCCACTTGAGTGGTGACGGCGTGCCTTTTGCATAATGAGCCTACGAGTTGCTCCTCGCTGGCAAGCCTAAGCACTTCAGGTGCGGAAGCGGAGCGAAAGCGAGCCTTAACAGGGCGATTTTGTCAGCGGGGGCAGACGCGAAACCGAGTGATCTATCCATGGGCAGGGTGAAGGGGCGATAATCTCGTCTTGGAGGCCCGAACCGGTGAACGTTGAAAAGTTTTCGGATGACCTGTGGATAGGGGTGAAAGGCCAATCAAACTCGGAGATAGCTCGTACTCCCCGAAATGCATTTAGGTGCAGCGTCGTGCGAGCATGTGCCGGAGGTAAAGCTACCGAGAAGGCTAGGGGGTGTCAAAGCCTACCAACCCTTAACGAACTCTGAATGCCGGCACATGGCAGCGGCAGTGAGCCCCGGGGTGCGAAGGTCACGGGGCGAGAGGGGAACAACCCAGACCAACGGCTAAGGTCCCCAATGCGCGGCTAAGTTGCGTGAACGAGGTGGGAATGCAGTGACAGCCAGGATGTTTGCTTGGAAGCAGCAATTCATTCAAAGAGTGCGTAACAGCTCACTGGTCGAGCGTTCCCGCGCGGAAAATAAACGGGCATCAAGCCGCGAACCGAAGCCTTGGATTCCCGCAAGGGAGTGGTAGGGGAGCATTCCGTCGGGGCGAAGCAGGGTGGCGATGCCCTGTGGACCGAACGGAAAAGCAAATGTAGGCATGAGTAACGATAAGACGGGTGGAAAACCCGTCCGCCGAAAGACTGAGGGTTCCTAGATCCATGTTAATCAGATCAGGGTAAGTCGGGTCCTAAGGATAAACCGAAAGGTGATGCCGATGGCAAATCTGTGAATATTCAGATACCTGTCCATGCTGCGACGCGGGGACGGAGGAGCGCAACGGTCGCGGGCTGACGGAATAGCCCGTTGAAGCGCGTAGGTTAGGAGGGGGCGAGGCAAATCCCGTCCCTGAGCCGAAACGCGACAGTACGGCCTTCCCTTCGGGGCGGGCCGACAGTGCCGCCAAGCCGACTCCCGGGAAAAGCCGCTAAGCTTCAGGCATGGAGAGCCCGTACCGCAAACCGACACAGGCAGTCGAGGAGAGTATCCTAAGGCGCTCGAGTGATTCGTGGTCAAGGAACTAGGCAAAATGGCCCCGTAACTTCGGGAGAAGGGGCGCTCCGCGAGGAGCCGCAGTGAAGAGGCCCAGGCGACTGTTTAGCAAAAACACAGGACTCTGCAAACCCGGAAGGTGAAGTATAGGGTCTGACACCTGCCCGGTGCCGGAAGGTTAAGGAAGGGGGTTAGCGTAAGCGAAGCTCTTGATCGAAGCCCCAGTAAACGGCGGCCGTAACTATAACGGTCCTAAGGTAGCGAAATTCCTTGTCGGGTAAGTTCCGACCTGCACGAATGGTGTAACGATCTGGGCACTGTCTCGACCACGAGCTCGGTGAAATTGTAGTATCGGTGAAGATGCCGATTACCCGCAACGGGACGGAAAGACCCCGTGAACCTTTACTGCAGCTTTGCATTGGGCTTGGCTATCCGATGCGTAGGATAGGTGGGAGGCTGTGAAGCGGGCATTCCGGTGCTTGTGGAGCCGACGTTGAAATACCACCCTTTGGCTATTCGAGTCCTAATCCCCTTGAGGGGAGACATTGCATGGCGGGCAGTTTGACTGGGGTGGTCACCTCCTAAAGCGTAACGGAGGTTTGCAAAGGTGCCCTCAGCACGGACGGTAACCGTGCGCAGAGCGTATTAGCAGAAGGGCGCTTGACTGAGAGGCCGACGGGCCGAGCAGGGTCGAAAGACGGCTAAAGTGATCCGGTGGTTCCGCATGGAAGGGCCATCGCTCAAAGGATAAAAGGTACTCCGGGGATAACAGGCTGATCTCCCCCAAGAGCTCATATCGACGGGGAGGTTTGGCACCTCGATGTCGGCTCGTCGCATCCTGGGGCTGGAGAAGGTCCCAAGGGTTGGGCTGTTCGCCCATTAAAGCGGCACGTGAGCTGGGTTCAGAACGTCGCAAGACAGTTCGGTCCCTATCTGTTGTGGGCGTTTGAAGGCTGAGGGGACCTGCCACCAGTACGAGAGGACCGTGGTGGACGGACCGCTGGTGCATCGGTTGTGCCGCCAGGTGCAGCGCCGAGTAGCCAAGTCCGGCCGGGATAAGCACTGAAAGCATCTAAGTGCGAAGCCCACCCCGAGATGAGCCTTCGCTGAAGGGCCGTGGGAGACGACCACGTTGATAGGCGGCAGGTGGAAGCGTGGCGACACGTTGAGCCGAGCCGTACTAATTGCCCGACGGCTTCCTTTTTTTGCCCTTTTTGGGCTTCCTCCCGCCGGCCCGCGCCGGACCGGGAGCCTTGTCACGGTCGGCGCCCCGCGCGCCGCCGCTTCGCCCCTTGTCGAAAGAGAACCGCCCCCGTGCGCGCCCGCGTGGCCGCGCCGGCGGTGCGAGAAGAGAAGTTGGTGCCTTTTGCGGCGGGGCCCCACCCCTTCCCATTCCGAACAGGGCAGTTAAGCCCGCCAGCGCCGATGGTACTTGGTTCGTTGACCAGGGAGAGTAGGTCGGTGCCAACACAATATATCAGGGCTCTGCTGTGAAAACAGCAGGGCTTTTTTGTTGTTCTAATGGACAAAAAAAACGCCCCATCGTGTGGTCACGACGGGGCGTTTCTATTCCTCGGCGGTTGATCTGGCCACGCGGGTCAATATGCCTTCGCAAACAACACGCGCCGCGCCGAAAGCCTACCCGTCAGAATACATGTACCATTGGTATCCGATTCCATGTCGAGCGGAATACAGCGGATGGTAGCTTTGGTTTTTTCCTTGATTTCCTTTTCGGTCTCAGTCGTGCCGTCCCAGTGGGCGTAGGCAAAACCGCCCTTGTTTTCCAAAACATCCACGAACTCTTCCCACGAATTGACCGTCGTGATGTGGCTATCGCGGTGGGCCTTGGCGCGCGCGAAAAGGTTGGCTTGGATGTCGGCCAACAGGTTCTCGATGTGTGCGCCGATGCCTTCGAGCGGCACAGAGGCTTTCTCTTTCGTGTCGCGGCGGGCCACTTCGACCACGCCCGCGTCAATATCGCGCTGGCCGAGGCCGAGGCGGACGGGCACGCCAATCATTTCGTATTCGGCGAATTTGAAGCCGGGACGGTTTTGGTCGTCGTTGTCAATTTTGACAGAAATGCCGCGTTGGCGCAGTTCGGCGGCAATTTTTCCGGCCACCTCGCAGAGTGTGTCGCTGGGCTTCGGGATGGGCACGATGACCACTTGAATCGGGGCCAGCTTCGGCGGCAGCACAAGGCCGTCGTCGTCGGAGTGCGTCATGATGAGGCCACCGACGAGGCGCGTGCTCACGCCCCACGAAGTCGCCCAGACGTGCTCTTGTTGGTTGTCTTTGTTCAAGAACAGGACATCAAAAGCCTTTGCAAAATTTTGCCCCAAGAAGTGCGAAGTGCCGGCTTGCAGGGCTTTGCCGTCCTGCATGAGCGCCTCGATGCAGAAGGTCTCGTCCGCACCGGCGAAGCGTTCATTTTCGGTTTTCACGCCTTTGATGACTGGCATGGCCATGAATTCTTCGGCAAAACGGGCATAAACATCCAGCATCAAGCGGGTTTCGGCCATGGCTTCCTCCGCGCTGGCGTGGGCGGTGTGGCCCTCTTGCCAAAGGAATTCGGCGGTGCGGAGGAAAGGGCGCGTCCGCATTTCCCAGCGCACGACGTTGGCCCATTGGTTGATGAGCAGCGGCAGGTCGCGGTAGCTCTGAATCCAATCGCGGTAGGTGTTCCAGATGATGGTCTCTGAGGTGGGACGCACGACGAGCTCTTCTTCCAGCTTCGCCTCCGGGTCAACGACCACTTGGCGGTCTTCCGGCGTGTCGCCGACGGTTTTCAGGCGGTAGTGCGTGACGACGGCACACTCTTGGGCAAAGCCCTCGACGTGCTTGGCCTCTTTGCTCAAAAAACTTTTCGGGATGAAAAGTGGGAAATACGCATTGACGTGGCCGGTTTCTTTGAACATCGCGTCCAGGGCATCGCGCATTTTTTCCCAAATGGCGAAGCCGTGCGGCTTGATGACCATGCAGCCGCGCACGGGCGAGTTGTCGGCCAGCCGGGCTTTTTTCACGATGTCCAAATACCACTGGGAGTAATCTTCCGAACGAGGTGTGATTTCTTTTGCCATTGATTTTTAGTCTGTTAGTCTGTTGGTCTGTTAGTCTGTTGGTCTGTTGGTCTGTTAGTCTGTTAGTCTGTTGGTGGATTGGAGTGTCGAGTTTGGAAGGTTTTGGAGGGCCGGAAAAGTTCGGGCAGAGGGCGTGGTTTGTTTGAAACGCGCCCGGATTTTCAAACCTTAACTAAATCCATCGCCCGGTCGCGTTGTTTAAATGAACCTTAACCACGCCCAAAACCGACTTTAATGGGCTATTAACCCAAAGAAGGCGGGCGAAGGTACTACTTTTGGGTGTGCAAAATCCGGCGCGGCCAGCGTCCGAAAAAACACAATCACCTTAGTTATGAAACGGATTCATTCATTTGCCACGCTCCTTGTCGCCTTTTGCATGGCAGTGTTCGCCCTGCCTGCAAACGCACAAGACGACCTCTACTACGACCCCGAAACCGACCACACGACCTCGACGACAACAACGACTTACGACGAGCCGAGCAACGTGACGCGCCAGTATAATGGCGACGATTCCGACGATGAATACTATTACGAAGACGAGGACGATTACGCCTATGAGTACTCCTCGCGCATCCGCCGCTTCCACCGCCGCGTGGACGTGTACGATTATTACGACCCGTTTTACACGGACTTGTATTTCTACGACCCGTTTTTCAGCCCCGGTGCGTCCATTTATGTGGCCAATTACAATGACTACTGGCGTTGGCGGCGTTGGAATCGCTGGCAACGTCGCCACGGCTGGAACGACTGGGGCTGGGGCAATTCGTTTTACGTCGGCTACAATAGCTGGTGTGGCTGGAACACATGGGGCGGCGGTTGGAACAACGCTTGGGGCGGCTGGGGCTCGTGGAACAACGTCTATGTGTACAACAACTATTTCTACGACCCCTACTGGACGTGGAACGGCTACAACCCGTACTACTGCCCCGGCAATGTGTGGGTGAACAACAATTATTACTATAATAATACGGGCGACGGCCACCACAATGGCGGTTACACACCGCGCACCTACACGGGTGTTCGTCGGCACGGCACGGGCATCAATCCCGGTGCGGAACGCATACCCGGCAATGGCCGCATGACCGTTGCGCCCACGCCGCAAGACCACGAACGTACAGGTGGCAAATCGAATGGCCGAACCATCGTCAGCGACAAAGAGCCCGCCAACGTCGAACGCGCCAGCCGCACCCCGAACACCGCAAACCCGGCAGCAAACGTCGAAACCCGTACCCCGGATAATTCCGCCCGGACGGCTCGCCCCGAAGCCCCTGCCACAGAGCCGCGCCGCCGCTCGGAGACAGTGCCCGCCGCCGAGCCACGCCGCACAGAAACAGAACCGACCCGCCGTGCCGAACCCGCCACCGAGCCGCGCCCCAGCCGTCGCACGGAAACGGAGCCGACCCGTACTGAGCCGCAGCCGTCGCGCCGCAACGAACCCAGCACCGAGCCGCGCCCCAGCCGCCGCAACGAACCGACAACCACCGAACCGCGCCCCTCGCGTCGCTCGGAGGGGAACAACGGCAGCAACAATAACTCCGACTCCAACCGTCGGACTTTTGACAACTCGCGGAGCAATGACCGCCCTGCGCGCAGCAACAACAGCGAAGCGCGCCCCAGCCGCAGCGAAAGCAGCAGCCCGCGCTCGAACGATTCGGGCCGCAGCAGCGGTGGCGGCAATTCCTCCGGTCGCAGTTCCGGCTCATCGGGCCGGGGCGGGCGCAACTAAACTCAAAATCGCACCTGTCGAAACGGGCGAGTGGGCAACCACCCGCCCGTTTTTTCTTGGCAATGCCCCGCGCCTCGGCTGCGCCCGGTGCACGTAATTTGCGGGCAGAAAAAACCACAGGATGAAAGACAATTTCTCCACACAATCCGCCCAATATGCCCAGTTCCGCCCGCAGTACCCGGCTGAAATGTTCGGGTTCCTGTTTTCAAAAACAGCTCGTTTCGAGGCCGCGTGGGATTGCGGCACGGGCAACGGGCAGGTGGCGCAAGTGCTGGCCGGGCATTTCAAAAATGTGCTGGCGACCGACATCTCGGCCCGGCAACTCGAAAAAGCCCCGCCGCGCCCGAACGTCCGCTACGCCGTCGAGCCTGCCGAAAAATGCTCCGCGCCGGACGGCTCCTTTGACCTGATTACCGTCGCGCAGGCTGTGCATTGGTTTGATTTTGAGCGGTTTTACGCCGAAGTTCGCCGCGTGTTGCACCCCGACGGCGGCCTGCTCGCACTGCTCGGCTACGGCCTGTTGCATTTCGGCGAGGCGGCGTTGGACGAGCCGTTCAACCATTTTTACGCCCACACGCTCGGCCCTTTTTGGGATGCGGAGCGGCGGTATGTGGACGAGCATTATCGCAGCCTTCCGTTCCCGTTCCGGGAGTTGTCCACGCCCGATTTTTCGATGTCGTTCTCGTGGAGCCGCGCCCAATTTCTGGGCTACCTCGGCACATGGTCGGCGGTGCAGCATTTCGTCCGGGCCAACGGGCACGACCCGCTGGGCACGTTCGCGCCCGAAATCGAGGCCGTTTGGCCTGAACACGAACTCAAAACCGTGCGTTTCCCGGTGTTTGTGCGGCTGGGCAGCACGGCGTGAACGGGTTTTGCAAAATCGCGCCCCACTTGCCTTAATTTGCCCGCGATTTCGCCCCCGTGCCCGGCGCACCGGGCATCACCTAACTTTAAAAATCAGCACATTCGATTTATGGCAACCATGAGGACACTATCCATGCTCGGTTTGACGAGCCTGTTTTTCCAGTTTTTGGCACTCGAAACCGCCGCTCAATGCCCACCCGCCACGCAACCCGGCATCCACGTCGTGCAAAAAAAGGAGACGATGTACTCGCTCAGCCGCAAGTATGGGGTGCCTGTGGCCGACCTGTTGGCGTGGAACAACCGCAACCCCAACGATGTGCTGTCCGAATGTACCCAGCTTTGGGTGAAAAATCCCAGCGCGGCAGCGGCGCGCCCGAACCCGACGCAGCCCGCAAAAACGGACAGGCCGGAGGAGCAAGTCATTGGCAATCAACCAACTAAACCTGCAGAAACCGCCCGCCCGCAACTCGATATCAGCCAATACGTCCGCCAAACCGGGGGCGGCCACATCGTGGCAACGGGCGAGACGGTGGAGGGCCTCGCCAAGCTGTACGGCTACACGCCGGAGCGTTTCCGCGAATTCAACAGCCTCGCCGATTATTACGTCGCCAAACCCGGCGATTTCCTGCGCTCGACGGACTGCACCTGCCCGCAAAACATCAACGGTCGCATCGTCGAGGTCGCCACGCCGCCGCCGAGCGTCGCGGACAAAACCATGCCCAGCACCACGCCGACCCAGCCCATCAAAAACACGGGCGTGGAACCCACCGAGCAGCCCAAGACACAACCTTCCAAAACCAACACCCAGCCCGCCCCCAGAACGGAAACGCCGACTTCCGTCCCGGCCAGCAGGACCGTCGCGCCCTACATGACCAACGAAGAGCGGCTCATGGTGGATGAAATCAACCTCATCCGCACCGACCCGCCGGGCTATGTGAAATATGTGGAAGAATACATCCGCTACATGCAGCAGAACGGCGAGTTCGGCAACTCCATCGCCACCGCACGCGAACTGATTGGCGAGCTGCGCAGCATGGCTCCGCTGCCTGCCCTGCAACCCTCCGAGTGCATCTATCGCGCCGCGAAAAAACACGGACTCGACCAAAAACCCACCGGAGAGACCGACCACCGAGGCACCGACGGCTCCATGCCCTGGGATAGGGTGCTGCGCGAGTGCCCGACTTTCACGGACGGCAACGAGAACATCGTGGGCGGCCCCGCCGACATCCGCCGTGCGGTCATGCTCCTGCTCGTGGACGACGGCATCGAATCGCGCGGCCACCGCCGGACGCTCCTCGACCCCAACTGGCGGTATGTGGCTTGCTACAAAATCGGGCAAGTCGGCACGATGCCCAACAGCTGGGTGCAGAATTTTGGGTATTGAGTTTGCACGGGGCTGATGCAGTTTTCTGAACATCCCCCCAAAGGTTTTACATCAACAATCACTTATAGGTAGAATTAATTTGACCTTAATATGATTTCCATACCAATCAACATTGATGACCTTGTAAAGGCAAAAACAGTTGAGACGAACCGTTTAGAGCTCAAAAACGGTTTGAATTCTGATGCAACACTTCGTCAAGTTGTAGCCACTATATCTGCGTTTGCGAATGATTTTCATAATCTGAATGGTGGCTATATCATCTTGGGAATTGAAGAAAACAACGGAGTAGCACAGTTGCCTCCGGTTGGTATTGAAGACAATAAGCTTGATGATTTCCAGAAAAAAATACGTGGACAGTGTAACCGAATTTCTCCTGAATATTATCCCATTATTGAACCAGTCGCTTTTCAGGGAAAAAATATCATCGTGATTTGGTGCCCGGCCGGCGAAGCCCGCCCATATCTGGCTCCTGATGTTAGAGACGGAAAGGAAAGGGTGTATTATATTCGGCAAGGCCCGGAAACAGTAGAAGCAGTAGGAGAAATCCGGCAAGAACTTTTACGTCTTACAGCACGAATCCCATACGATGACCGAGCTGCCATTAATTTAGATTTCAACGTGCTGGACCCAACTCTAATAAAACGATTCCTTGTTGACACCCGAAGTAAACTGGTTGAGATAGATCAATCCCATTTAGAAACTTGTCTCAACTTGCGTATAGTTCGAAGAATGAATGGGCATTTTGCCCCATTGAATGTCGGGTTACTTTTTTTCACATCCGATCCTCATGCCTATTTACAGGGAGCTCGGGCAGAATTAGCGCATTTTGCGGATGATGCTAGCGGGAAATTAATAGAAGAACGATACTTCTCTGGCCCTATTCACGAACAAATACGGAGTATACTGCGAACATTAGAAGCCTCTTCTACTATTTTGGTTCAGAAAATAGCATATGAAGCAGAAGCCCTCCGCTCTGTCGCGTTTCCTTATGCCGCAATGGAAGAGGCTATTGTCAATGCCTTTTACCATCGGGCTTATGACACGAGCTTTGAGCCTGTCAAAATATATTTATACCCCGATAGAATGGAAATAATCAGCTATCCCGGGCCAGTACCGGGCATAAAACCTGAGCATTTTTTGGAAGGCAACCGTATTCCACCTGTTCAAAATAGGAACCGCAGGGTGGGAGATTTTCTCAAACAATTAGGGCTTGCCGAAATGCGGAACACAGGCATTCCGACAATTCTGAGAGAAATGAGGCAGAACGGCTCTCCGGCCCCAAGATTTGACTTTGACGAAGAAAGAAGTTATTTCCGAGTGACTCTTCCTGCACATCCGCGCTATGTTGTCCTTCATGCCGTTCGGGAAGCTGCTTATTTATGGACCACCGGACAAAAAGAAGCAGCCTTGCAACGGCTTTCGGATAGCAAGAATTTGAGTGAATCAGGTGTCATTTGGGGGCAAATAATTGACTACAAGGCAATTCTTGGTGATGTTGTCGGCGCGGAAACAGAATGGAAAGAATTGCTATCAAAAAATAATTCTATCGAGAAAGCACCAGCAGCGAGAGCGATGGCTCGTGCTTATTTGAATAATAACGAGCGTGAGAAAGCTAGAGCCATACTTCGAGAAATCCCGCCTTTGGCAAGGGATGCACAAGAAGTAACTGATAGTGCTTTGTTATTCAAAAATTTAGGTGATCACGAAAGCGCGCACCGATTGTTTCAAAACAATCTTTCCCTCATTTTGGATGACCCTCGGCCGCTTAATGAATTTGCCGACGTTAAACTTAAATTGGCAAAAAAGGCACGTAGAGAGAGGAAAACCGCCATTAATAACCGATTGTTGAATGAATCAGCGGAGATGTATCGTCGTGTCATCCAGTTAACCTCTGACGACATTCGGAAAGGCTGGTGCTGGTTCCGCCTAGCCGAGATATACCAGCACTTGCGCCGACCCCAAACGGACATCGAATCTGCTTTTCAGCAGTCATTGGCGCTTCTGCCAAATGAGCGTGTCATTCAAGAACAATTTGAAATCTGGAAACACCGATAATCCATGCCCAACTTCACCCACCTCCACTGCCACACCCAATATTCCCTCCTCGACGGAGCGGCCAACATCGGCGCGATGTACAAAAAAGCCCATGCCGACGGCATGAAAGGGCTGGCTATCACCGACCATGGCAATATGTTCGGCGTGTTCCAGTTCGTGGCGGAGGCTGCGAAGTACAACGGCGACATCAAGCCCATCGTCGGCTGCGAGTTTTACCTCGTCGCCGACCGGCACCGCCGCACATTCACGAAGGAGGACAAGGACAAACGCTACCACCAGCTTTTCCTCGCCAAAAACCCGGAGGGCTACAAAAACCTCGTCAAACTCTGCTCGCTGGGCTACATCGAGGGCTTGTACGGCAAGTACCCGCGCATTGACAAGGAACTGGTTTTGAAATACCACGAGGGGCTGATTGCCACCACTTGCTGCATCGGGGCAATGGTGCCGCAGACGATTTTGAAGCACGGCGAGGCCGCTGCCCGCAAGGAGTTCGAGTGGTGGCTCGACATCTTTGGCGAGGACTATTACATTGAGTTACAACGACATAGCATGGCCGAGCAAGACCAAGTGAACGAGGTGCTGCTCCGTTTTGCCAAAGAGTACAACGTCAAAATCATCTGCTCGAACGACTCGCATTACGTTGACCAAAAGGACTCGAACGCCCACGACATCCTGCTGTGCATCAACACGGGCGAGAAACAAGCGACCCCGGCCATCCGCGAATTTGTCGAGGAAGGCACCATTATGAAAGGCGGGCGGTTCGCGTTCTGGAACGACCAATTTTACTTCAAAACACAGGCTGAAATGAGCCGCCTGTTCGCCGATTTGCCGCAGGCGGTGGACAACACGGGCGAGATTCTGGACAAAGTGCAGCCCCTGAAATTGAAGCAAGACATCCTGCTGCCGCACTTCCAAGTCCCCACCGAATTCGCCTCGCAGGACGATTATCTGCGCCACCTCACCTACGAAGGCGCCCGCGAACGCTACCGCAACATCACGCCCGAAGTGGAGGAGCGGCTCAATTTCGAGCTCGGCACCATCCGCACGATGGGCTTCGCGGGCTACTTTTTGATTGTCGCCGATTTCATCAAAGCCGGGCGCGACATTGGCGTGCTCATTGGCCCCGGTCGCGGTTCGGCGGCTGGCTCGGCGGTAGCCTATTGCATCGGCATCACGAACATTGACCCCATCAAATACCAGCTGCTTTTTGAAAGGTTTTTGAACCCCGACCGCAAATCCATGCCCGATATTGACACGGACTTCGACGACGAAGGCCGCCAAAAAGTGCTGGACTATGTGGTGCGGAAATACGGCAAACAGCAGGTGGCGCAAATCGTCACCTACGGCACAATGGCCGCCAAAATGAGTATCAAAGACGTGGCGCGGGTCATGGATTTGCCGCTCGAACAGGCCAACGCGCTGGCGAAATTGGTCAGCGACAAACCCGGCATTTCCCTCAAACGCCTGCTCACGGCACCGCTCACAGGGCAGGGTTCGCTGGCCGAAAAGGAAAATCTGGGCACGGAGGACATCGAAAACGCCAAACGCCTCCGCGAAATCATGGAGACCGACACGCTCGAAGGCCGCGTCCTGAAAGAGGCCATCGTGCTCGAAGGCTCGGTGCGCAACACTGGCATCCACGCGGCGGGCATCA
>JBKBIC010000144.1:0-12793 GCA_046299435.1 Saprospiraceae bacterium | reverse complement strand
ACGACCAAGTGTACGTCATCGAGGCCAATCCGCGTGCCTCGCGCACCACGCCGTTCATTGCCAAAGCTTACGGCGTGCCGTACCTGAACATCGCCACGAAGGTCATGCTCGGCACGCACAAACTCCGCGACTTCGACATCGAGCAACGGCTGGAAGGCTACGCTATCAAAATCCCGGTGTTCAGCTTCGAGAAATTCCCGGGCGTGGACAAGCGGCTCGGCCCAGAGATGAAATCTACCGGCGAGGCCATTTACTTCATCAAAGACTTGAAAGACCCCTACTTCCGGGAGTTGGAGCGGAATCGGAATATGTTCCTGTACAACTGACCCTGAATTTTTCCGGCCAAAAATTTTTGCCGTTTCAAAACCCGTTCTTTTAAATTTGCCGCCATAGAAGCCTGAACCCAGGGCCGAGACGGACTTCTTGAAAATTCGTAAAGCCCTGATTTACAAATCAAAAACCACTTATCCCTTGTCTAAAAAACGAGTTGTCAAGAACTACGATGCCCTGCCGGAGGATATCATCCGTCTCGTCAAACAGCAGTATCCGTCGGGCTACGAGCAGCATTTGATTTCGTATTCCGATGCTCAGGGCAAAAAGGTCTCCGCCCTCCCGTTCGAGACCGACGACATCTACTACCTCATCCGCATGACCGTCCTCGAAGCCAAACGCATCGTCAAGGACGACGAAGATTTTGACGATGAAGGCCACCTCATCAAAGAGCCTGTGCCCGACGCAGATATTGACGTGGATAGCGAGTTCGACGGGCAAGGGGAAGACGACGATGACGACGCAGGCGGCATGGACGACGAAGACGACCACATCATCGTCACGCGCCGACGCGGTGGCGACGACGAGGATGATGTCGCCGACGATAGTGGTGATTACTGATAAACGCTTGATTATCAATAAAAAAGCACCCGACTCCTCGTGTAGGAGCCGGGTGCTTTTTTATGCCCGGATGTGCTCAGGCTGCCTGCAACTGGCCTGACATGGCGTGGCGGAGCTCCTCCGCAGCCTGATTTGAGATTTGGTATTTGGCCGCCCGGTACGTCTTTTTTTGTTCGTCCATGTGCCGGACAAACGCAGGCCGGGCGGCTTCGAAGTGCGGCAAACCGAGGCCCTCGTAAATCCCCGCCAGCGTGTCGAGTGGGCGTTGGGTCAGGCTTTCATAGGTCGTTTCGACCAACTGCCCCGCCGGGATGAGGGCTTTTTCGGTCTCGTATTTTTGAATCAAACGGCGGTAAAAATCAATCGTGAACTGCTCCAAACCATCGGGCAATCTGTCCTGAAAACTGAACTGCTCGATGAGCTTCGTGTGCAGCCGCAGCGTGGAGTGGTAAACCTCGGCGCAGTCGCGGTGCAGGTACACGAACTTGGCCTTCGGGAAAAGTTCGAGCAAAAACTCCACGCGCCCGGTGTTGACGGGGTTTTTCAGCACGAGCGGTTTGCCGCCATTGGCAACGGTCATTTTTTGCACGAGCCATTTGTAATTGGCTGAAAACGAGGCGCGTTCGGCAGCGTCCATGCCTTCGAGCAGGGCATATTTTTCAAAGTACGAGGCGAATTTTTCCGGGAAATACCAACCGAGGTAGGCCCCTTGCCCGAACAGGCTGGCCAGCGCGAACTCTTCTTCCTGCGGGCTTTCGGGCGAAAGCGGCACGTCGTCCATCGGCCGTTTGGGCATAAGGTGGAAATCCACGATGCCACGCAGCAATTTGTTCCGCATGAACATGGCGTTGGGCAGCAGGGCTTGGCTGTTGCACAGGTAGCCAAAACGCTTGTCGAGCGACAGCAACGTGTGCAGCAGCGTGGTGCCGCTGCGCCAGTGGCCGATGATGAAAACGGGCTGCTCGGCCAGCTCGGTCGCGGCGATTTTGGCGCGTTGGCGGCTGTTTTCCCACCATGACATGGCCGAACCCATCAGCGCGTTGGCGGCAAGGACGTAGCCGGCCCGGAACAAATGTTTGGGCGTGCGCGAGATGTGGTTTTGGCGGAAAAGCGGCCACACGATGCCCGGTCGGCTGCCGTCCAATGGCTGGCAAATAAATTGGAACCTATCCATGATTGAGCGATTTTTGATGTGTGAATTGCCTGATTTTCAGGGGTTTAGAACCCGAATTCGAAGCGAGCATCCTTGCTCCAATCGGGCGTGAATGTGTACGGCAAATCCAAATCGAGGTTGCGGCGGAGCGTCACCCGCAGGCTTTCCACCGGCGAGGGTTTGTGGATGCCGGCTTTTTCGAGCAGGCGCACGGCGTTCGAGTCGTCGTACTCCTTGCAGTACCAGTTATAGGTCGAATAGGTCATCCAAAATTGGACGAGTTTCGCCGGGATTTTGGTTTTCAAGCGGCTGCACACCCACACGCCGGCCATTGCCAAAAGCGGGTGGACTTTGAAAGGCAGGCGCAGCGAGCCGGGGTTGCCGTGCTGGGCGTGCATATTTTCCACCACGTTTTTGCCGATTTGGGCCAGTTCAAAAGAGGACAAGCAGTTGTTTTTGCCCGCCACGAGGTGAAAGGTCTGGCCGAGCGTTTCGTCCGAAAGCGTGGAGAGATGGGCGATTGCGTCGGCGACGTAATCCACCGAAATCAAGTCCATTTTCAGCCGTCGGCTGCCGGGGATGAACGGCATCTTGCCCGTGAACAGCATTTTCAGGAAATCGAGCGTGGCGCAGTCGTCCGGGGCATAGCCCGTCCGGGAGTCGCCGATGACGATGCTGGGGCGATAAATCGTGATGGGCAGCGTGGCTTTGGCGGCCTGCACTTCTTTTTCGGCCTGCCACTTGACGCGCTCGTAATCGTTCGAGAACGACTGGCCTTTGTCCAATTCGTGCTCCAACACACGGCCCCGCCGTTGGCCCGAAACGTAGGCCGTGCTCACATAGTGGAAGCGGTTGAGGCCGCCGGCGGCGTTGGTTTCGGCGGCAAATTGGAGGATGCTGCGGGTGCCGCCGAGGTTGGTGCGGTGCAGTTTTTCGTATTTGCCGAGCAAGTCAATGGACGCGGCGAGGTGGAAAATGGTGTCCACTTTTTCGGTCAGTTCGCGGCGTTGCGCGTCCGGGATGCCCAGCGCGGGCAGCACCAAATCGCCCTCGACCAAGTGCAGGCGTGTTTCGAGTTCGGCTACTGGCATCTTCAATTCAGTGGCCCAGCCGCCGAGCATCTCTGCAAAACGGGCGGTGGCGGGCTGTTTGCCCCGGTTGCGGACGAGCAAAAACAGGTTGGCTTGCGGCTGTTGCTTGACGAGGCGTTTGACCAATTCGCCGCCGAGGAAACCGGTCGAGCCGGTGAGAAACACGTTTTTCATTTGATTTTTCAATTGAATGGTTGACTGAACTTGGTTGGTTTTTTGGGGTCGGTGGTTTGGGTTCGGGTGCGTTTTGCTTCGGTTGTCGGGTCAAAAGTGTGCGCAGCGGGCGCGGGCGGACAATTTTGACTGCGCGAGGCGTGGCATATTTGAAATGAAGCGTCGGCCTCGGACGATGACACAAAGGTTCGGCCCGGCTGGGGCCGGGGACGTTCCATGGTTTTTCAAAAAGGGTCAAAAAGTGAAAAGGGAATTTTTTGACCGCAGGCTTCCGTCAAATCGCAGTGCAAAAGAGAGGCATCGGGGCACTGGCCGCCGGTTTTCCTTCCCAACGGTCGGCCCCGTCTGCCGAACGGTCGCCAACCGCGATTTTCAAAACCTGATGCAAACAAACGGGGCTTGGTCGAAGACAAAGCGAGCGGGTGAGCAAGTGGCGGGCGCGGGTGCGTCGGCGGCGGTTTGGGCGAGTTTTTGAAAAAACACCGGGTTGTCGGTCGCGGCCTATCGGCGAAAAGAGCCGTCTTTGCTTGGCCAACAAAAGCGACGCTGGAATTTTGCCATATTTGCCGCCGACAAAATTTTCATCAACAGGCACCAACAAAAACGGAACATGAGCCACTCAACAAACGCCCTCCGCGAAAAACCAATGCTCTCGGTGAAGGACATCTGGAATATGTCCTTTGGGTTCCTCGGCATCCAAGCGGGTTTCGCGCTCCAAAACTCGAATGCATCCAGCATCCTGCAACGCTACGGCGCGGACGTACATGAGCTGCCCAATTTTTGGCTCGTCGCGCCCATCGTCGGCATGATTGTGCAGCCCATCATCGGGCACTATTCTGACCGGACATGGAACCGTTTGGGCCGCCGCAAACCCTATTTTTTGGCAGGTGCCATCGCTGCCTGTTTCGGGATGATGCTCATGCCAAACGCTGGTGCTTTGGCCGCCGCGCTGCCCGCCGTGCTGCTCGGCGCGGGGATGTTGATGCTCATGGATGCCTCGTTCAATGTGGCGATGGAGCCGTTCCGGGCCTTGGTGGCCGATAAACTGCCGTCGGCGCAGCGGACGATGGGCTTTTCGGTACAGACGGCTTTGATTGGCGTGGGCGCGGTCGTTGGCTCGTGGCTGCCGTGGTTTTTGGCAAAAAAAGCGGGCGTGCCCGACACCGCCGGGCAGGGCATCGTGCCCGACAACATCAAAATGGCGTTTTACATCGGGGCGGGCGTGTTCCTGTTTGCCATCCTCTGGACGGTTTTGACCACCAAAGAGTACCCGCCAAAAGAACACGCGGCCTACGGTGGCGGCGAAGCCGAAACGGGCGGCGGCCTCGGCGATATTTTCAAGGACATGGCGGCCATGCCGAAAACCATGCGGCAACTGGGTTTGGTGCAGTTTTTCTCGTGGTTTGGGCTGTTTTCGATGTGGGTTTTCACCACGCCAGCCATCGCGCACCACGTTTACGGCTGCGCGATTGACGACACCACTTCGCAAGCGTACAGCGACGCGGGCAACTGGACGGGCATCATTTTCGGGGTTTACAACGGCGTTTCGGCCATTTACGCGCTGCTATTGCCGCGCATCGCCGCCCGGCTGGGCCGCAAGCGCACCCACGCGGTGTCCCTGCTTTGCGGCGGCATCGGGCTGATTTCCATCTATTTCGCCACTTCGCCGGAGTTCCTGATTGTCTCGATGGTGGGCGTGGGCATCGCGTGGGCGAGCATCTTGGCGATGCCGTATGCCATGCTCGCGGGGGCCTTGCCGTCGCACAAAATGGGCGTGTACATGGGCATCTTCAACTTTTTCATCACCATCCCGCAAATCGTCAGCGGCATTATCAACCGCCCGATTGTCGAATACATTTATGGCAACAACGCGATTTACGCCATTGTCATGGCTGGCGTGTTTTTCCTGCTGGCCGCCGCGTCGGTGAATTTTGTGGAGGACAAGGACGATGTGGTGGCGTGAAGGGCCGCCCTTATTTTTGCACAAAAAAAAACGGCAGATGCGTATCGCCAACCCGATTTACGACGCAGTTTTCAAGTTCTTGCTCGAAGACCGAGACATTGCCCGCGAGCTGCTCGCGGTCATCTTGGGCGTGGAAATCGAATCCCTCGACCTCAAACCGCAAGAAACCGCCGTGCAAACCGCTGTGGTGGGCATCCACATCCTGCGCTACGATTTCAAGGCCGTCGTCCGATTGCCGGACGGCACGTTCAGAAAAGTGCTCATCGAATTGCAAAAGGCCAAGCACTTGCTCGACATCATGCGTTTCCGCCGCTACTTGGCCGACAACTACCGCAAGACCGACCATTTTGCGGACAAGGGCGAACCCAAGAACGAGCCGCTCGACATCGTGACCGTGTACTTTCTGGGCTTCCGTTTGGAGAACGTGCCATACGCGGTGCTCAAAGCCAACAACTGCTACCAAGACGCGCTGAGCGGCAAGTTTTTGGACAAAAAAGTGGACGAGCCTTTCGTCAACTTGCTCGACCACGAAGGTTTTTTCATCCAAATCCCGCGCCTCGAAGAAAACCTCCAAACCCGCCTCGAACGGGTCTTGCAAGTTTTCAGCCAGCGGCACATTGCCGACGATATGCATGAACTGGAATACAATGGCCCGACGGACGACCCGCTGATTGAGAAAATGCTCCAGCGGTTGCAGTTCGCCATCGCTGATGAGCAGCTGCGCCTGCAAATCGAGGCCGAGGAAGAAGTGGAAAATTTGTTCCTCCAAAAAGAGCGGGAAGTGCAGGCGGCGCGCGAGCAAATCCGGCAACAGAACCAGCAACTGGAAGCTTATCGTAAGCGGCTCTCGGACTTGGGAATCAACCCGGACAGCCTTTGACCCGTCGAAACTGATAGACATCCAGCAAGACAACTAATTGATTTTCAATGAAAAACATCCTGTATCTCGCCGTCCTTTGGCTGGCGTTCGCGCCCCAAGCGGCCTGCAAAAACTACATCGGCAACCCGCACCGCCGCGCCCTCGCGCCGCGCACGGTGCCGAGTTTGATGGCTGCCGACCCAATCCGCGTCGAACCCGCCAACTGGTGGGTCGGGCTGAAATGGAACCGCGTGGAAGTGCTCGTCAACCGACGCGACGTGGCCTCGTTCAATGTCCGTTTGGACAAATACGCGGGCGTGACTTTGGAGAAAGTCGCCAAGACCGACAACCCGAACTACTTGTTCCTGACGCTCCACATTTCGCCGAAGGCCAAGCCCGGCAAGGTGGTGTTCCGGTTCGACAAAGCCGATTTCACGTTTGCCCACGAGTTCCCGATTTTGGAACGGCGGGCCGGGCTGACGGCGCAAGGCACGAACCCGAAGGACGTGATTTACCTCATTTTCCCTGACCGATTTGCCAACGGCGACCCCTCGAACGACAACGTGGCGGGCATGAAACAGGGCTTGCAGCGCGACTCGCTCGTCGGGCGGCACGGCGGAGATTTGAAAGGCATCGCCGACCATCTGGATTACATCCAAGACCTCGGCATTTCGACCATTTGGCTCAATCCCGAACTTGAAAACGACCAGCAAGACGCGAGCTATCACGGCTATGCCGTGACCGACCATTACCGCGTGGACAGGCGTTTTGGCACGAACGAGCAGTTCCGCGACCTCGTGGCGAACTGCCACCGCCGGGGCATCAAAATGGTGCGCGACGTGGTGCTCAACCACATCGGCAGCGGCCACTATTGGATGCAGGATATGCCCGCGAAAGATTGGCTGAACCAATGGCCGCAGTACACACAAACGACCTACCGCGCCCCGACTTTGCTTGACCCGTATGCCTCCGAAATGGACAAAAAACTGTTCAACGACGGCTGGTTCGACCGCCACATGCCCGACCTGAACCAGCGCAACCCGCACGTTGCCAACTACTTGATTCAGCAGGCGATTTGGTGGGTGGAATACGCGGGCATTGACGATTTTCGGATTGACACCTATACTTACAGTGACCAAACATTTTGCAGCAACTGGTGCAAGGCCATCAAAGCCGAGTACCCGCAGATGAATATGTTTGGCGAAATCTGGGAGCACGGCGTGGCGGTGCAGGGCTTTTTTGCCGACAACCAGCCGATGCGCCGCGCCAAGTTCGATTCAAACTTGCCGAGCGTCGTGGATTTTCAGGTCTGCTTCGCCATCCAAGAAGCCCTCACCCGCGAGCAAGGCTGGACGGAGGGCGCGGCGCGGATTTACTACACGCTGGCGCAAGATTACTTTTACGAAGACCCGTACCGCAACGTGATCATGCTTGACAATCACGACTTTACGCGGTTTTACACGACCGTCGGCGAGGACTTCAACAAGTACAAATCGGGCATGGCTTTCCTGCTGACCACGCGCGGCATCCCGCAGATTTACTACGCCACCGAGATACTCGGCACGGGCAACGCTTGGCCTTCGCACGGCAACATCCGCAAGGATTTCCCCGGCGGCTGGGCGGGCGACGCGGCCAACAAATTCACCGCCGCCGGGCGCACGGCACAGGAAAACGAGGCGTTCAACTTTGCCCGCACGCTCATCCATTACCGCAACCAAACGCCCGCGTTGCAAACCGGGAAACTCATGCAATTCGTCCCGGCGGACGGGCTGTACACCTATTTCCGGTACGACGATGCGAAGACCGTCATGGTCACGCTGAACACGGCCAACTCGGATAAAACATTGGAAACCAGCCGTTTCGAGGAGCGGATGCGCGGCTTCACGAAGGCCAAAAACGTCGTGACCGGCGAAATCTTGACCGACCTTTCCAAACTCAATTTGCCGAAAAACAGTCCGCTCGTGCTGGAACTGATGAAATGACGCAGGTCTCCGGCCTGTATCCCCGAACAATGAAGCGTTTACCTTTGCCAAAAATCACCCATCGCATGACGACCACCGCCACCGCACCCGTGCCGCAAACCGCGCCGAAGCCCGCCAAACCCAAGCGGGCACCGCGTCCGCTCACGCTCGAAGCCTTTCGGAAAAAATACTCCGACCGAGAGGACGGCTTCAAGTATGAGTTCAACAACGGCATCGTCGAGAAAACACCCAACCCTATGAAGGTCAAGCAATATCACATCGTCAAAAACCTCACACGCAGATTCATCCAAACGGAGGCTTTCAAAAACGGGGATGAATTGGCCAGCGAACTCGACCAACTGACTTCCGCAACCCAATTGCGTCGGCCTGATTTGGCCTTGCTCACGGCCCAAAAGCTGGCGAACAACGACGAAACCGTCTCCGAATTCGTCATCGAAATCATCTCGCCGACGGATAGTTTTGAGGCAGTCGGGGCCAAAGTCCGCGAATATTTTGCCGCTGGGGTGCGCGTGATTTGGCAAATCGTGCCTGCTTGGGAGACCGTTTATGTGTTCACGTCCCCGACCAAAATCACCGTTTGCGAAGGCGAAACCATGTGCAGCGCGGCACCTGTGCTGCCCGATTTTGAAATGACCGCCCAAGCAATTTTCGCCAAATAAACCTCCCCCCAGTGAGCCTTTCGGCCCGCTCTGCATTCGCCCGCCACCAAGTTTTTTCCAACCAAATTTTGAAAATCCCGTTTCCCGGAGGCTGCGCCGACCGGGAAACGGGCGTTTTGCTTCCAAATTTATCGTTCATCACTCATAATTCATCACTCGAAAAAGCATGGTTGGCATTGACGACATGGCGTTTTACGTCCCGAAAATCTACCTCGACATCCGCGCACTGGCCGAACGGCGGCAAATCCCGTTTGAAAAACTCGCGCACGGCCTCGGCCTCCAAAAAATGGCCCTTCCCGACGCGCACGAAGACGCAGCCACGATGGCCGCCGAAGCCATCGCCGAACTCATCGAACGCAACAACCTCGACCCGCGCCGCATCGGGCGGGTGTACATGGGCACCGAAAGCGCACTCGACATGGCGAAACCGACCGCGACCTACGCCGTCGGCATGGTGGCCGACCGCGTGGCCGGGCGTTGGGGCGCAGATTGTTTCCAAAACTGCGACGTGCTGGACATGACTTTTGCCTGCATCGGCGCGACGGACGCGCTGCAAAACTGCCTCGATTGGGTGGCGACCGACCGCGAAAACATGGCCATCGTCGTCGCCAGCGACATTGCCAAATATGAACTCGGCAGCACGGGCGAGTACACGCAGGGCGCGGGCTCGGTGGCGATGCTGGTCAGTTGGTCGCCCCGGCTGCTGGCTGTCCGCAACCTGTTCGGCGTGGCGATGGAGAGCGTGCATGATTTTTACAAGCCGCGCCGCGAGCGATTCACCGAAACGCCTGTGTTCGATGGCCAGTTCTCGAACCTGTGCTACCAAAACCGCATGACCGAGGCACTGGACGATTTTCGGCGGCGGGCGGTGGCGAAAAAAGTGTTCCGCGCCGAGCAGTTTCCGGCCATTTCCGAACGCTGGGCGCGGATGATTTTCCACCTGCCATATTCGTTCCATGCCAAGCGGATGTACGTCGAGCAGTTCGTCCGGGAGCGAAAAATGAAAGGCGCGTGGGCCTCGGACGCGGCGCGTTTCGGCTTCACAGAGCCGGAGGTTGGGCAGTTTTCGGACAAAAAAAGTTTGGAGAAAGCGCAGGGCCAATTCCTTAAAAGCGTCTCTGAATCAAGGCTTTATCAAAAATTCGTGCAGGAGAAATTGGAGAAGGCCCAGCGCGCCAGCAGCGAAGTTGGCAACCTCTACACGGCCTCCATTTTCCTCGCGCTGATGTCCACGGTGGAGTCGGATTTTGCCGAAGGCAAAAACTTGGCGGGCAAACGGCTGGGCTTCGTGGCCTACGGCAGCGGCTCGAAAGCCAAAGTTTTCGAGGCCGTCGTGCAGAAAAATTGGGCGGACGTGGCGCGGCATTTCCGCGTGTTCGAGAAACTCAAAAACCGCCGCCCGGTGGATTGCGACCAATACGAACTGCTGCATACCGGGGCGCAAACCGGACCGGTTTTTGCCGCAGAAGGCGGCTTTGCGCTGCGCGAAATTGGGCAATCGGGGGTGACGTTGGGGGCACGGTATTATGGCGTGCAGTAGGCTTTTTTACCTTCGCAGCGAACTAACCCAATTTTTATGAAACGATATTTCACCTTCAAAGACGGCAAATCAGACAAGTTCTGGTCAATCGAAACAGCAGAAAACAAAGTAACCGTGCTCTTCGGCAAAACAGGGACTGCCGGGGTAGCCAATGAAAAGGATTTCGACTCGCCGGAATCCGCTCAAAAAGAGGCCGAGAATCTCATTCGAGAGAAGGTGAAAAAAAGGGTACGTCGAACAAAACACGCCCGACGCTGGCCTTTTGGGCGAGGCTGAATTCTGGAACTTGATTGAAAGGGCTAAAAAGGAATCGGGAGGCGACGGCGACTTGCAAGCGCAACTGCTAACCGAGGCGTTGGCCAAGCGGTCGGTCGAGGACATTTTGGCTTTTGACAGGATATTCGATCATTTTCACTGCAAGTCTTATCAATCCCGGCTGTGGGCTGCCGCCTTCATCATTAATGGCGGCTGTTCGGACGATGGCTTTGATTATTTCCGAGCATGGCTGATAGCACAAGGCCAAGATGTTTTTGAAAAAACACTTGAAAACCCAGAGTATCTGGCTCGATATATTCAGGATGATCAAGTTGGCGATGGAATTGAGTGCGAATTGATTATGAGTGCTGCCAACAATGCTTTTGTCATTAAAACAGGGCAAGACGACGAGACATACTGGGCATTACGGGATGCTATGCCGACAGAGATGTACCCTGAAATAACAATGGATTGGACGGAGGAAAACGTGGGGTTCATATTTCCCAAACTGACTAAAAAATTTGGCTGAGAGTTTGATTTCAAAGCGAATATCTCAATATTACCTTCATTCTGAAATCCGAAAAAATGGCAAACAAAGCAGATTTCATCTCCGAAATAACCGCAGGCTATACCTTTTCCGGCGCATCCATCGTGCTCGGCGGGGCCATGCTCGACGGCGAGGCCCAGCACGGTGTGCAAATCAAAGTCCCGCTCCGCACCATGAACCGGCACGGCCTCATCGCAGGCGCGACGGGCACAGGCAAAACCAAAAGCCTACAACTCATCGCCGAGCAACTGGCCGCCAACGGCGTGCCGTGCCTGCTCATGGACATCAAGGGCGACCTTTCGGGCGTGGCGATGCCCGGCTCCGACAACCCGAAAATCACGGAACGCGCCGGGAAAATCGGCGTGTCGTGGCACCCGACTGGCAATTCGGTGGAGTTCCTGACGCTTTCCGGCGAAAAAGGCGTGCGCCTGCGGGCAACGGTGAGCGAGTTCGGCCCGGTGCTTTTCAGCCGGATTTTGGGGCTGAACGACACGCAGGGCGGGGTAGTGGCTGTCGTGTTCAAATATTGCGACGACCGCCAGTTGCCGCTGCTCGACCTCAAAGACTTCAAAAAAGTGCTGCAATACCTCGGCAACGAGGGCAAGGAAGAAATCGAGGCCGAGTATGGGCAGTTCAGCGCGGCGACGGCGGGCACGATACTCCGCAAAGTGGTCGAGTTGGAGCAACAGGGCGCGGAGCTGTTTTTTGGCGAAACCTCGTTCGAGGTCGAAGACCTGTGCCGCATGGACGAAAACGGGCGCGGGGTCATCAACATCGTGCGTTTGACCGACGTGCAAGACCGGCCTAAGTTGTTCAGTACGTTCATGTTGCAAATGTTGGCGGAGATTTATGCGTCGTTCCCGGAAATGGGCGATGCGGAGCAGCCCAAGCTGTGCATCTTCATTGACGAGGCGCACCTCGTGTTCCAAGAGGCCACCGACGCGCTGATGCAGCAAATGGAAGCCATCATCAAACTCATCCGCTCGAAAGGCGTGGGCGTGTATTTCATCACGCAAAACCCGGCGGACATCCCCGATTCGGTGCTCGCCCAGCTGGGCCTCAAAGTGCAGCACGCCCTCCGCGCGTTCACGGCCAAAGACCGCAAGGCCATCAAACTTGCCGCCGAAAACTACCCAATCACGAAGTGGTACCAAACCGAAGACCTGCTGACCAACCTCGGCATCGGCGAGGCATTCGTGAGCGCATTGAACGAAAAAGGCATCCCCACGCCGCTCGCGCACACGCTCATGCGCGCACCCGAAAGCCGCATGGATGTGCTCACGCCGACGGAAATTGACCAAATCATTGGCCGCTCCGCGCTGGTGCGGAAATACAACCAAGTCATTGACCGCGAGAGCGCGTACGAAATCTTGACCGGAAAAATCCAAGAAGCACAGGCCGCCGCCGCCGAAGCGGAGGAAGAGCAAGCGGAACGCAAACCTTCCGGCGGCTCCCGGAAGGCCGAGAAAAGCGTGATTGAAAACGTGTTGGGCAACCCGACAGCCCGACAAATCGGGCGCACGGTAGCGCGGGAACTGACGCGCGGTCTGCTCGGTGTGTTGGGCTTGGGCGGGCGCAGCAGCAGCAAGAAGAGGGGCTGGTTTTAGAGTATGTTTTAAAATTTGAGGGGAAGTTTTTACGGATTTTTCTCCCAAGGAGTCTGCTGGGACAAATAGTGT
>JBKBIC010000143.1:0-12845 GCA_046299435.1 Saprospiraceae bacterium | reverse complement strand
AAGGCCGCGTCTTTCGGCGGCAGGCCGCGCGGCACCGACAAGCGCACGATGGGGATGCGGGCCAAAAACAGCATGCCCGTGATGCCCGCGCCGAGCGCGAAATACCACCAATCCTGCAAGCGGACGGAGATGCCGATGTACACAAAAAAGAAGGTGCGGAGCAGGAAAACCGCCTCCGAAAAAAACGCTTTCTCGTTGTCGTTCAAGGAGATAGGCTTGCGCGACATGACGTTCCGCATGATGGGCGGCCCCAGCACATCAATGTTGCCGAGCGTGATGCCGAAGGCCAGGGCCGCAATCGGGCCGGAATAATTCAGCAACTCAACGATGCCGTAAATGATGAACACAAAGGCCGGCGTGGTGAACACCGTGTTTTGCAGCGGGCGCATCTGGTTGAGCAGCACCGACCACAAAAACGCCCCCGACACGCCCAACATGGCCGCCAAGACAAACGCCGCAATCATCTGCCCGGTGACGTAGGCCACGTCCACCCGCCCGATTTCGTAGGCCGACATCAACGTGAGTGGCACGGCCAGCGTGAACACATCGGAAAACGCCGATTCGAGCACCAAAATCGTGCGCGTCTGGGCTTGCATCGGGAAGGTGCGGGCCAGCGTCGTGACCACCGCCGACGAGGTGCCGCCCACGATGCTGCCCAGCAAAAGCGAGCGCAGCACCCCCAAGTCCGTGAAAAAATAGGCCACCGTCCCGGCGATGAGCGTGCTACCGATGAAATTGTAGGTCGTGATTTTGGCCGTGCCGTTCAGCGAGTTCAGCAGCGCGTCGAGCCGCTGGTCAATGCCGCTCTCGAACAGGATGAACACCAGCGTAATCGTCGTGAACACCGGCCCGACGGCCCCGAAATTCTCCGGCCTGACCACGCCGCAGACTGGCCCCAGCAGGATGCCGATGGTGAACAGCCACAGCACATCGGGGATGCGCGTCCGGGCGAACAACGCGGCGAAATAGTGCGACAAAAAAATGGTGATGCCGACAAAAACGATGGTGAGTGCAGTGGGCATAGCGCGTGTTGGTTGGTCAGAAGTATCCGGCAGGGCGTGGTGTTGAACGCCCAACATCGGGAAGGCGGTCTATTGCGCGGTTGAAAGTTGGGAGAAATCACGGCGGCTTTGCTGATTTTTTGCAGGGCAATGCGCGCAACCGCCCGTTCAATCTTTTTTTAATTCGCATTTAATAGGCGAGTCCCGCCGGGGCTGGTACTTTTTCGCCATGAAAACTCCGGCTGTTTTATTGGTCGAGGACGAGGCCAAAATGGCGGCTTCCATTCAAAAAGGCTTGGCCGAAAACGGCTTCGAGGTGGACGTGGCCCCCGACGGGGCGGTGGGACGGCATTTCGCCGCCACGAAAACCTACGACCTCGTGCTCCTCGACGTGAACCTGCCCTTCGTCAATGGCTACGAAGTGTGCCGCAGCATCCGGGCGGCGAACCCCAGCGTCCCGGTCATCATGATTACGGCGAGCGGCTCTTTGGACGAAAAAATCTCCGGTTTCGATGCCGGCGCGGACGATTACCTCGTCAAACCGTTTGACTTCCGCGAATTGCTGGCGCGGGTGCGCGTCTTCCTCAAACGCAGCACGGCACCGGGCACTGGCGAGCAACTGGAAACGCCCATCCTGCGCGTGGCCGACCTCGAACTGAACACCGCCGACCGCACCGCCAGCCGACGCGGGATGCCCATCGCCCTGACCGCCAAAGAATACCAACTGCTCGAATTTTTGGTGCGCCGGGCCGGGCGCGTGGCCACCCGCTCGGAAATCACAGAGGAAGTCTGGGACGTGAATTTCGACACCGGGACGAACGTCGTGGATGTGTACATCAATTTTTTGCGGAAGAAAATTGACCGCCAATTTGACCCCAAACTCATCCACACCAAGCAGGGAATCGGGTATTTCCTGAAAGAACTCTGACGCGCAATGAACATCCGGGCCAGGCTCACGCTCCGCTTCTCGCTCATCGTCGGCACTTTGCTCGCCTCGTTTTCACTGGCGATTTATCTGCTTTCTGCCGACTACCGACAGGACGAGTTCTTCACGCGCCTCGAAAGCCGTGCCCTGACCACCGCCCGCCTGCTCCTGACCGTGCAAGAAGTGGACTTGAACATGCTCCGCATCATCGAGCGCAACTCCATCTATGCACTGGCTAAGGAGAAAGTCCTGGTGTTCGACAAATCCAACCAGCTTTTTTACAGCAGCGTGGACGATTTTGAGGTGGGCTACCCGCCCGAACTGCTCGACCGAATTCGCCGCGAGCAGCGCGTTTTTTACACCCAGAACGAGTTCGAGCATGTCGGGTTGATGTACAGCGAGGGAGCCGCCAGCTATGTCGTCATCGCGTCGGCCTTCGACCGCTACGGGCGCAGCAAATTGCACAACCTCCGCAACCTGCTCCTGCTGGGGCTGCTGCTTTGTATCGGGGTCATCATTTTGGCAGGGCATTATTTTGCGGGCGAGGCACTGCGGCCTTTGGCCAAAATGAACTCTGAAATCAGCGAAATCACCGCCGGCAACCTCGACAGCCGCGTGACCAGCAGCGATCCGAAAGACGAAATCGGGCAACTGGCCCACAACTTCAACGAAATGCTCGAACGCCTCGAAACCTCTTTCGATATGCAGCGACAGTTCGTGTCCAATGCCTCGCACGAGCTCCGCACTCCCTTGGCGACGGTCATCAGCCAACTGCAAGTGACCCTCGACAAAGAGCGCAGCGCGTCGGAATACCACCACGCCATCCAATCCGTGCTCGACGACGTGCAGGGCCTCGTCGCCCTCACCAATGGCTTGCTTTCGCTGGCGCAATCGGATTTGCAGCGCAACAAAGACCTGTCGTTCAAGCCCGTCCGCGTGGACGAGATTCTGTACGCCGCCCAAGACGACCTGAGCAAAAACCGCCCGGACTACCGCTTCCAAATCGAATACATCGAACTGCCGGAAGAAGAAGAAGCCCTCACCGTGCGCGGCAACGAAAACCTGCTCCGCACGGCATTCCTCAATTTCATGGACAACGCCTGCAAATTCTCGCCCGACCGGAGCGTGCAGGTCGCCATTTCGTTTCCAGAAGGGCAAATCGAAATCCGGTTTTCCGACCGGGGCATCGGCATCCCGCCCGCCGAGACCGAGCGCATCTTCGAGCCGTTTTACCGTGCCCAAAATGCCCACGCTACCTCCAAAGGGCACGGCATCGGGCTTTCGCTTTGCCGCCGTATCGTGCAGCTGCATGGCGGCAGTATCCGCCTCGAATCCACGCTCGGCAAAGGCAGCAGTTTCGTTGTGGCTTTGCCCTCTAAATACACGCCGAGGCCGCTGCCAGCCCCGGTGCGTCCGGCAGTTTTAATTGGTTTTTAATGGTCGTTTAACCGCCCGCCGTTGGGCTGGACTGACTTTTGCTTTCCTCAAAAAGCAGCGACCGCGCCTTCCTTTTGCCGTCCTGCAACGCTAATCCTTAGTTTTTGCCGGGAATGTCAGTTTCCGGTTTCCTGTATATAAAAACGTGCCCAAGACGGGCCAGCCGCGCTCCTTTTCGCGGCATTGTGTTGTTGCATCCGACCGCACAAAACCATCCGGCATTTCCCACGAATTTGTCATGCCCATCGCCGAAATCTCGGCGTGGGTTACTTATCATTACAGCCTCGTTTTAAATGCTTTGCCCTACACCAAAGCCTTCATTTTAATTCATCATTCATAATCAAATTCTTACCGGTTCCATGACAAGAACTCTTCTCCTTCTCCTCGCCGGCTTTTTCGGTCTCGTCCGAAACCTGCACGCCGCGCCTCACCCCACTACAATCGCTGCCGACAGCCTCGTCGCACAAGTGGACAGCCTTTGGCTGACCAGCTGCGCGGGCACGTCCGACGGGGCGATTTTCATTTCCGTCACGGGCGGCACCGCGCCGTTCAGCTTCGAGTGGAGCAACGGCGCGACCACCGACGACCTCGTGGGCCTGTCCGCCGGGTTCTACACTTGCAGAATCACGGACGCGGACGGCAATCAGGCAGACCTGATTGACATTGAGGTGCAGTCGCCGCTCGAAGTTTTCCTCGAAGTCGCCGTCGCCGAAGGCCCGACCTGCTTGGCGGGCGGCCAAATCGTCGTCACGCCAGTCGGCGGCACGCCCGATTTTACTTTCGCTTGGAACAATGGCGCGACGGGCGGCACCCTGTCCGAGTTGGCGGCAGGCGACTACTCCGTGACCGCGACCGACGCAAATGGCTGCACCGCCGAGATTTCCGCCTCGCTCTCCGAGCCGGAACACCCGATTGCCGATGCCGGCACCGACCTCGAACTGAATTGCACGAATTCTGTGGCTGACCTTTCGGGCACCGCCACCGCCGCGAACGATGTGTCTTTTGCGTGGACAGCCTCCGACGGCGGCATCATCCTCGCGGGCGCGGACACGCCAAAACCCACCATCGGCCACGCTGGACTTTACACGCTTTTGGTCACAGACCAAACCAACGGTTGCACCGACTCGGATGAAGTGTTTGTCTCCGGCAAATACATCACCCCGAACGCATCCGTTTCAGGCGGTACTTTGACCTGCGATGTAGCTTCTGTGCAGCTGACCGCCCTGTACGACGACCTGAACACCGTCTTTTTCTGGCAAAATGCCGCAGGCGACACACTCGCCCCGGACAAACTCATCGTGACCGAAACGGGCACGTTCACGTTTTCCATCACCGACACGCTGACGGGTTGCGGCCAAACGCTGCAAGCCGTCGTTGCGCTCGACAACGCCCCTCCGGCGGTCACGCTTTCCGCCAACGGAGCCATCACTTGCGCCCAAACCTCGGTGGAAATCACCGCCAGCACCGCGCTCAATGGCCTTGATTTTCAATGGGTTGGCCCGAACGGTTACACCTCCGGCGAGCAAAACCCTGTGGTGAACGAGCCGGGAGATTACACCCTCACCGCCACCAATTCGGACAATGGCTGCACGTCCGAAAACACGATTTCGATTGAAGAAGACCGCGCCATCCCGACCGCCGCAATCGCCACGCCGGAAGTGCTGACCTGCGCCAACCCGACCGTCACGCTGGACGGCTCGGCCTCGTCGCAAGGGGCTGAGTATGAATATCGTTGGTCGCTCAACGGCTCCGCAATGCCAGGCGGATTGGGCAGCACCATCGAGGTGAGCGAGGCGGGCAATTATGTGCTCATGGTTTTCAACACCGAAAACGGCTGCATGAACTCGGATTTCGCAATCGTCACGAGTGACACCGGTGCCCCGACGGCCACTGCCACTGGCGGCGACGTGCTGACCTGCGCCAATCCCGTGACCCAAATCCTCGGCACCAGCGACACACCCGGCACCACTTGGGAATGGGTCGGCCCCGGCGGCTTCACCAGCGTCGAACTCAACCCGACGGTGAGCATCGCAGGCGATTACGTTTTCTATGTGACCCAAATTTCCAATGGCTGCACCGCCGCCGCGACGGTCACGGTTTCGGAAAACAAAACCCCGCCCGACGTGACCGCCACCGGCGATACATTGACTTGCCTCAAAACCTCCGCCACGCTCGTCGGCAGCTCCCAAACACCGGGCACGACCTTCACTTGGTGGGCGGGTGCTGCCGAAATCGGCAACCAACCCACGCAGGAAGTTTTCATCGCGGGTATTTATGGCCTCATCGCCACCGACCCGTCCAACGGCTGCTCCGCCCAGACCGTGTACGCCACTGTCGTGGATGACAACCAAGCACCTGTGGCCGACGCGGGCGACGGCGGCACACTCAACTGCAACGTCGTTTCCCTCACGCTCAACGGCTTTGGCTCCGCGCAAGGCCCCGATATTTCGTACCTCTGGACAACTGCCGACGGCAACATCCAATCCGGCGAAACCGCCCTTGACCCCGTCGTGGATGCCGCGGGCACTTACACGCTCCTGGTTTCGGACGCTGGCAATGGCTGCACGGCTGTGGACGAAGTGACCATCGAACAGACACAACCCATCGTGGTTTCCGTGCTTAACTTGACGAACGTCAGTTGCTACGGCGGCACAGGCGGTTGGCTGGCTGCGCAGATTTCCGGCGGCACGGGCGATTTCTCGTTCGCATGGTCGAGCGGCTCCAACGATGCGGACGCGAAAAATTTGCCCGCAGGCACCTACGGCCTCACCGTGACCGATGCCGACGGCTGTTTCGTGCGGACGACGGCCACCGTTTCACAACCCAGCCCACTCTGGCCGAACCTGACGGCAACGGACGTTACTGCGCCCGGGGCAAACGACGGGGCCATCGCCTCAGCAGTCAGCGGCGGCACCGCCCCGTATTTCTACGAATGGAGCGACGGACGCATTTCAGAAAGCATTGATTTGCTCGCCGAAGGCGGTATCTATACTGTTACCGTGACCGACGCAAGTGGCTGTACCGCCGAGCAAACCACGACCATCAACGCCGCCGGCTGCGCGATTTCGGCCAGCATCGAAGCCACCGACCCAGCTTGCGGCGGCGAAGCCACAGGCGCGGCGCGGCTCACGGTTTTGGGAGCAACCGACCCAATCGAAATCGTCTGGTCAAACGGCGCAACAGGCGCAGTGGCCGACGGGTTGGCCGCCGGAAATCACACGGCAACAATCACCGATGCAGCCGGCTGCGTGTTCGTTGTTTCGACACAAATCAATGGCATACAGCCACTTACGTCCGGCATTCAGGCGCAGGCAAATGTGCTTTGCCCCGCCGACGCAACTGGTTCGCTGCGGGCTTTCGCCCTCGGCGGCACGCAACCGTACAACTTTGAATGGTCGAACGACAGCCAAGATGCCACCAACAATTTGCTGGGCGTGGGCGATTACACCCTGACCGTGAGCGACGCGAACGGCTGCACCAGCCAAGTTTCGGCCACGATTTCGGCGACCGACGACGTGCCGCCCGTGCTTTCGTTGAACGACATCGCAGCCAACCTCGGCCCTGACGGCACGGTCGTGCTGAACCCGGCGGACTTCGACAACGGCAGCACCGACGCGGAATGTGGCATCGCCACTTGGGCCGTCGAACCGAGCACATTCGATTGCGACGACCTCGGCGAGCACATCGTCACGCTGACGGCCACCGATGCAAATGGCAACGCCGCCACCGCCACCGCCACCGTTTTCATTTTGGACAGAATCGCCCCGACGCTCAACTGCCCGGCCAACATCACAGTCGGCCTGTGCAACGCAACGCCCAATTTTGATTTGCCGACAGCTTCGGACAACTGCGCCGCCGCCGACGTGCAAATCGCACAAACAGGCGGCCCGGCCTCTGGCTCGGATTTCCCGCTCGGCGAATCGGTGCTGGCTTTCGAGGGCACGGACGCATCGGGCAACATCGGCAGCTGCGCGTTCAGCATCACCGTCGAGGCTTTGCCCGAATTGCAAGCCACCGCGTCCAACACGTCTTGCAACGGCGTTTGCGACGGCGGCGTGGGCGTGCTCGTCCTCAGCGGCAACCCGAACGTGGAAGTGGATTGGAGCAACAACGCCTCCGGCGAAGAAATCTCCGACCTCTGCGCGGGCGATTACACGGCGACGGTCACGGACGTGAACGGCTGCACCCAGACCGTTACGGCCACTGTACTTGACCTACCCGTGCTGGTCGCCGCAGCGGAAATTTCGCAAAGCCCGACTTGCCCCGACGAGGCAACGGGTGCGGCAACTGCCACCGCCACTGGCGGCAACGCGCCGTACACCTTCCTTTGGTCGAACGGCAGCCCGGCACTCGAAAACGTGGAAGCAGGCGACTACTCCGTGACCGCCACCGACGCAAACGGCTGCACCAGCACGGCCACAGTCAGCATCCAAAACACTGATAATGAGGCACCTGTGGCGGTTTTGCAAGGTCTGACGGTGACACTCAACGACCTCGGTCTGGCGACCATCAATCCGGCGGATTTCGACGCGGGCAGCACAGACAACTGTGGCGTGGCGACGATTTCGGCCAGCCAAACCGTGTTCGACTGCGATAACATCGGCTCGAACCAAGTCACCGTCACCGTCACCGACGCAGCCGGAAACGAAACTTCCCAAGCCGTCACCGTGACTGTCGTGGACGACATCGCGCCCGTGCTCAGCTGCCCAGCAAACATCGCCGCGAGCTATTGCCACGCAGACGTGAATTACCTGCGCCCGACCGTGCAGGACAACTGCGCGACCATTCCCGGCAACTTGCAACAAACCGAGGGACTCGCCTCCGGCGCAACGTTCCCGACGGGCCTGACCACCAACACGTTCACCTACACCGACGGCGCGGGCAACGCGGCTTCGTGCAGTTTCACCGTGCGCGTGGCCCCGCCGATGACCGTTTCGGGTGCCGTCACCAACGTCTCCTGCGCGGGCGAGTGCGACGGCAGCATCGCCATCATCGCCACAGGCGGCATCGCACCGTACACTTACACTTGGTCGGGCGGCGGCCTCGACAATCTCTGCCCCGGCTCGTACACCATCACCATCACGGACGCGGAAGGCTGCTCCGAACTCGCCACGTTCACCATCACCGAGCCGACGGCCATCGCCGCGACGGTTGACCAAGTGACCAACGACCAAAACAGCGCGGGCGTGGGTGCCATAAACATCAGCGTCGCGGGCGGCACAGGGGCTTACACTTATTCGTGGTCGAAAGACGGCGGCGCACCCTTCGCCACCACGCAGGATTTGACAGGGCTGACCGCCGGTTTTTACACTTGCGTCATCACCGATGCCAATGGCTGCCGCAGCACCGTCGGGCCGATTGAGGTGAAAAACATCGTCGGCACCGCCGAACCCGCATGGGCCAGCAACCTGAAAATACAGCCCAACCCGGCCACCGATTTCGTGCAAATCGTCCTGACCGAGCCGCTCGGCCAATCCGCACAAATCATCCTGACCGATGCTGCTGGCCGAGTCGTCCGCGTCGGTGAAATCAGCCCGCTGGCGACGACGCACCAACTGGATGTTTCCACGCTCCCAGCAGGCGTTTGGCAAGTGCAAATCCGCACAGCCGACGGCAGCCGCGCAGCGCGTAAGCTGCTGGTTGTCAGAGACTAAGAAGTGGAAAGTTGAAATTGGGGAAATTAGAAATTGAAAAAAACCGGAGTCGGCAGTTGTCGGCTCCGGTTTTTCAATTTTCGTTGGCGAGGTTCAGGCGGTCGGCTCTTTCCGAAATCAATGCTTCGAGCGCGTTTCGTGCCTCGCGGCTCAATTCGGATTGCTCCAACAGTGCATGCACACCGGGCAGTTTTTTCCGAAAATGCGCCAGTGTGTTGGAGACGGTTTTTGCCGGAAGTTGCAGTGCCTCGGCGAACGCCAAGAAATCCGCGAGCCTCAACTTATTCTTTTTCCCGTTCAGCGTGAGTGCAAGTTCCTCGGGGTCGTCGGGCATTGCCAATTTTGTGGCGACCATGTCGTAGGCGGGCGCGAGGGCAATTGTGCCGTCAACGGCCGTGAGCAACGAGAAATTTTTCAGGTGCATGTCCGCGTTCCCGGTCAAAAAAACAAACAATGCCTGCTCGAATAGCCGCACCGCGTCGAGGCCCGGCACGCTGGAATACCGCCGCAACGCCTTCCCGACCTGCTCCATCGAAGCGCGGTATTTGTACTCGGTCAGCCTTTCTGTGAGTTGGCAAAAATCTTCCATCGGGAGTTTTGCGCCGTTGGGCAGGCGGTCAATGCGGCGGGTGATGTAGGCCAATTCGCCAGAAGCCAGCCGGACAAAACTGAAAGGCACGGTCGGCAAGCCAAAATGCGTTGCCAGTTGCATCGTCAGATGCTCGTTTTCAACCAGTTCCGGGTAATGTGCGTGGGGTGGTTTCAGGATGAAATGCCCCATTGTGCCCACGAGGGTCAGGCGGCTTGGGCCGTTCTTTGTTGCCCGCTCAAAGCCCAGCGAAAGTTTGGGCTGCACCCCCACGACCGCGATGCTACGCTGCACGATTTGTTCCGCCAGCTCGTGCAGCGAATCGAGCGAATAGGGCAGCACGGGCGGCTGCGGGCTGCCGAAAAACTTCTGGCTGCAAGTCGTATGGAAATCGGTCGGCCCCGTTTCGGGCAGCGGTTTCCGGCAAAAAAGGCACTTGCGCGGTGTCATGGCGAGGCGGGGTTTTCGAGGGGAACGATGCTCACCGCGCCGATGCAATCGCGGCAACAAGCCAACAAAAGCCCAAAACGGTCGCGCGGGTTGATTTTCCAATATCGTTCGGCGATGTCGAGCAGCCAGCCTTCCGGGATGAGGCCGTCAAAAAACGGGAGCATCGTCTCGGAGCGGTACGGCACGTCGGTCAGCGGCAGCGTCAGGCTGACAGGCCGGGCACCGGACAAGGCAAGGTATTCGGGCGCGTACCGGAACGTCACGCCGTCCGCGCTCTCGGCGATTTCGCCTGCGTGTGTTTCTCCGAAAAAAACGGCTGCTTTTCGCATGATTTCAGCGTTTGGGTGGCATCAGATGCCTCGTACCGACGGCACAGGCCCGGCCTCGTGGCCGAACAGTGCCAGCACTTGGTTCACTTTGTCCAGGCGCAAGGTGAGTTTGCCTTGCTCCAATTCGCGGACAAAACGCAGGCCGACCCCCGATTTTTGGGCCAAATCAACCTGCGTCAGCCCAAAGGCGCGGCGGCGTTCTTTGACGAAAGTGGCAAGGGTTGTCATGCTTCGCGTTTGAGTTTGAAGAATTGGAGCGCGTCAGGGCTGACCAGATTGTACCTTTTCGGGTGTAAAAATAGGCCAATCCGCCAAAAAAAATCCCGATAAGGTATAATTGAGAAATTTTGGGTAAAAAGATACCCGAACGGGTACAGCCCCGATTTGGCTCATTAGCCCTCACCTCGGCCCGTAAGCCCATGAAACCGCAGCAAATGCCCCGGCGATTTTTCGTTGTACACACACAAAATCAAGGCATTGCGCAGTTTCGGGTCGCTCGAAAAAAGGATTTTGACGGGATTGTGGACGTAACCGCGCTCGCCGAAAAGTTGCTGCTGGCCGGGGCGCGGGCGGCGAAAAAGGCGCAGCTCGTCCGCCGTCGCTGGCAGGGGCACGTCGCCGTAGCCCTCCTCTTGGAGAAATTGCCGGAGCATCTCGAACGAGTGCGCCAACTTTGCCCCCCCGAAAACGGTGCGATATTCCCAGCCGTCGCAGCTGCCGCCGAGGTAATTGGAGCCAGGCTCCGGGAATTGGGCACGGATGGGCGTGTGCGGCAAATCATCCGGCTCGGCACTCGAACCCTTGTCCGATGCCGTTGTTTTCGCGTCGAACTCATCGGGTTCGATGATTTGCGAAAAATCCTCCGGGAAGCCGTATTCGTCGTACACCTGCTGGCAGTTTTGGGTGGCAAAAATCGCACGGCCAGCCCAATTTTTTTGACAAAATTTGTTTTAAAAAACTCGCTTGACGAGACGGGATTGGAACACGGATGAAACGGATGGGGTGGATTTTTGATTGATGATTGACGATTACATGATTGACGATTGTTGATGTGCAGTAAAAAATCCGTTCAAATCCGCCCCATCCGTTTCATCCGCGTTCCAATCCTGTTTCAAATCACCGAATCCTCAAATCAACAAATCACCGACAAAAAAATGACCGCACACCTCCTGACCATCGGCGATGAAATCCTCATCGGCCAAATCGTGGACACCAACTCGGCTTGGATGAGCCAACAACTGAACCTGCGCGGCATCCGGGTCGTGGGCAAAAGTAGCGTCGGCGACGAGGCGACGGACATCGTGCGCGGCCTCGAACACGCCGCCGCGCAAGCCGATATCGTGATTATGACCGGCGGCCTCGGCCCCACGAAGGACGACATCACGAAAAAAACACTGGCCGAGCTGTTCGGCTCCGGCATGAGCTTCCACGAGGAAACGTACCAGCGCATCGAGGCGTATTTCCAGAAAATCAACCGGAAATTCCCGCACGAAGCGGCGGTCGCGCAGGCCACGCTGCCCGATTTGGCGACCATCCTGACAAACAAAGTCGGCTCCGCGCCGGGGATGTGGTTCGAGCGCGTGGACGGCAAGGTGTTCGTCTCGTTGCCCGGTGTGCCCTTCGAAATGGAGTATTTGATGACCCACGAAGTGCTGCCCCGGCTGGCCGAACGCTTTGAGGCTCAACCAATTGCACACCGCACCTTGCTCACGGCCTGCGAAGGAGAGAGCAACATCGCCCGCCGCATCGAGGCGTTCGAGGACGGGCTGCCGGGCAACTTGAAATTGGCCTACCTGCCCGCGCTCGGCCAAGTGCGGCTGCGGCTGACGGGCGTTTGGCAAGGCTCCGCCGGGCCGGAAGCCGAGGCCGAACTGAACCAACTCTTGGACGCGAAACGCGACGAACTGGCCGCGCTGCTGCCCGATTTGGTCTATGGTTTTGAGGATACTTCGCTGCAACAAGTCGTCGGCGAGATGCTGCTCGCGCAGGGCCAAACCCTCGGCACCGCAGAGAGTTGCACGGGCGGCTATGTGGCTCATTTGATTACGTCGGTGCCGGGTTCGTCGGCCTATTTTCCGGGTAGCGTGGTATCGTATTCGTATGAAATGAAGGAAAAATTGCTCGGTGTGCGCCCCGAAACGCTGGCTCAGTTTGGCGCGGTCAGCGAAGAAACCGTCCGCGAAATGGCCATCGGTGCCCGCCAAACGCTCGGCGTGGACGTGGCGGTGGCGATTTCGGGCATCGCCGGGCCGAGCGGCGGCACACCCGACAAGCCCGTCGGCACGGTCTGGATGGCCGTCTCGGACGGGGTGCGGACAGTGGCACAGAAGCACATTTTTGGCCGCGACCGGGTGAAAAACATCCAACTGACGGGCACTTACGCGCTCAATTTGGTGCGGAAGTTTTTGGGAAAAGTTGACGAGGGGTATAGTTGTATTGTTTTAAAAAGCCGTGGAACAC
>JBKBIC010000142.1:0-12864 GCA_046299435.1 Saprospiraceae bacterium | reverse complement strand
GGCCTTCGCCGCCCACAAAATCGAGAGCGACATTTACCTCTCCGGCGTGAATCAGGAAGGGGCGATGATTCAGTAATGGCCTATTTTTGGAGCCAAAACCGCGATGCCATGAACATAGCCGAATTTGAAGAATCCATCCTCGAACACCCGCACGCACCGCTCATCCTGCAGCGGGTGCAGCGGACGCTCGATGCCGAGCGGCTCCTCCGCCAACACTTTTACGAAACCGTCCGCGAGGACGAAAAAGCCGAGTTCATCAACGGCGAAATCATCGTCCACTCGCCCGTGAAAAAACGGCACAACACGATGAGCGGCTGGTTGTACCAGCTCATCAACGTGCTCGCCATCAAAAAAGACCTCGGATACGTCGGCCACGAAAAACTCATGGTCGCCCTCACCCGCAACGACTACGAGCCGGACATCTGTTTTTTCGAGCGGGAAAAAGCCGCGGCGTTCAAAGAAGACCAGACCATTTTCCCTGCGCCCGATTTTGTCGTCGAAGTCCTCTCGCGTGGCACAGCTACCCGCGACCGAGGCATCAAATTCGAGGATTACCAAGCGCACGGTGTGCGCGAATATTGGCTCGTCGCCCCGACCACGCACACCATCGAACAATATGTGCTCGACGACACCGGCGAGTTTGTGCTGACAAAAACAGCTGGTAAAAACGACAGCATCCGCAGCGCGGTCATCGCGGGCTTTGAAATCCCCGTCCGCGCCATTTTTGACGAACAAGTTTTCCTGAAAACACTGGCCGAACTGGTCAAAGACTAACGCAAACCATGCCACAACAAAACACCGCCAACTGGTACAACGGCCTCAAAATCCTGTTCATCGCCCTGCTTGCCGGGCAGGTTTTGGTTTGCGGCATGGTTTATTTTGTCGCGCAGCCTGCGGGGAATCCCAATTTCGCGGCCAGCGACCTCTTCAAATACGCCCCGATTTTAGTGCTGCTGCTCGATGCGGCGGGCTTCTTTCTCGGCAAAAACCGCACTGCCGCCGCTGCTCAAATCGCCGACGTGCCCCAGAAATTCGCGGCCTACCGCGCCGCGCAGGTCATCAAATATGGCCTCACCGAAGGCGCGACGATGGTTGCGGTGATACTCTATTTTGCATCTGGCGATTTGAAAATGCTGGCCCTCGCAATCGTCAACATCGGGGTCTTTGCCACTTATTTCCCGACTAAGGCTAAGATTATCAACGACTTGCAACTCTCTTCGCAGGAACAGGCCCTGCTCGACGACCCCAATTTCCGGGGCTGAACTGCGGGCTTTGTCCGATTACCTTTGCCCGAAATTCCCGCCGTTTGGACTCCCGCACTCGCTATTCCAATTTTGCCGCCGCCGCGCTCGACCTGCCCGTTTTCATGCAGGCTTGGTACTTGGATGCCGTTTGCGCGGGCGGTGCGTGGGACGCGGTTTTTGTGGAAAAAGCCGGACAGACGGTGGCCGCGTGGCCGTTTTTCGTCAAAAAAAAGTGGGCTTGGCGGTACGTTTCCATGCCGCCGCTGTGCCGCATGATGGGGCCTTGGCTCTTGCCCAAGCACCGGAACACCGACGACGAGCACCGCATTTATGCCGAGTTGCTGGCGCAAATGCCCCGCTTCGCGGCCTTCCAGCAGGACGGAAATTACCAGTTCACCAATTGGCTGGCCCTGTACTGGCAGGGCTGGCGACAAACGACGCGCTACTCTTATGTGTTGAATATCAATGACTTGGGTGTCGTTTGGCAAGGCATGGCCGCCGATTACCGCAACCATAAAATCAAAAAAGCCAGCCAACAAGTGCGTATCCGGCGCGGCGGCGACCTTGCGGAATTGTACCGTGTCCACAACCTGTCGTTCGGGCGGCAAGGCATGAAGCCGCCGTTTGCGTTCGCTTTTTTGAAAAACTTGGATGCGGCACTCGCCGCCCACCAAGCCCGCGAGGTTTTTTTTGCCGAAGACCTCGCCACGGGTGCGACCCACGCCATCGCCTACGTCATCTGGGACAAAACCGCCGCGTACCTGCTTTTGGCGGGCGACGACCCGGCCCTGCGGGCATCGGGCGCGGGCGTGTTGGTGATTTGGGAGGCCATCAAATTCGCGTCGGAGGAGCTACGGCTGCCGGTTTTTGATTTCGCAGGCAGCATGATTCCCGGCGTGGAGCGGGTGCGGCGGCAGTTCGGGGCGCGGCAGCAGCCCTATTTTCGGGTGCAAAAAGAGTGGTCGCCGCTGTTCAAAATTGGCAAAATGCTGCTGCGCTGAGGCCCTCACAAACCTGTTTCCGTCAGCCAGACCTGCAATTCGGGGTGCCGACGGCGGAGTTTTTTCCAGCCTTTTTCGCCCAAGACCGAGATGGCCGTTGCCCAAGCATCGGCAGTCGTCGCGTCGGGGGCCTGCACGGTGACGAGCGTGCGTGTGGTCACGGGCCAGCCCGTGCGCGGGTCAATGATGTGCGAATAGCGCGTGCCACCGACCTCGAAAAAACGGTACGTCGCGCCGGAGGTCGTGATGCCGCAGTTTTTCAAAAAAAGTGTGGTGCGCTGGCTGTCGGGCGCGGGGATTTCGATGCGCCAGCCGCGTTCGCCGGGCGGCGCGTCGCCGAGCGCGATGTCGCCACCCGCGTCGGCGAGGGCGCGGCGGATGCCGTGTCTTTCGCGCAAGATTTTCAGGCACTCGTCGGCGGCGAAGCCCTGCCCGATACCCCCGAAATCGAGTTTCATGCCGGGCTTTTGGAGTCTGGCGTATAGGATTGCGCGTACCACCTCGCCTCGATACAGCCCGCAACGAGGCGGGTTAGAGCACCACGAAGAAATTTCTGTGAAATCCACCAGCAAACGCGCCTCCTCAACTCTTGCGGAATCGGGCAGTTCTTTCAAACTCCGTGCCCGCCGCCAAAGCCGTGTCAGTGGGCCGATGGTAGGGTCAAATGCGCCCTTCGTTTCGCTTGCAAATTTTGTGGAAAGGCGGAGCACTTCCCACAAATCGGCTGAGACGTGGATGGGTTTTCCGTTGCCCGCTTTTTCGCACAAAAGCATGGCCTCGCTCGTGGGCAAATAGTCGGAAAGCACGGCGTTCAGGGTATCCACGCGAGCGAAGGCGGAGCGGGCTGCGGCGGTGGCCTGCGAGTCGTTTTGGGCAAAAAACACGAGCCGGAACGTGGTGCCCATTTGTGGGTGCGTGAACTCGAAACGGCGGAGCGAGTCGGTCGGCTCCGCGCCTCCGTGCTGCTGTGATGCTGGATTTTGGGCACAGAAGCACGGGGGCACGGAGACTGATGTCAATAGGAAAAATAGCGACAAGAGCCTCATTTTCAGGAAGATAGGTGCGGCGGGCTAATCCCAGATGTCGGCCAAGCGAAGTTCGAAGCCGGGCAGCACATCGCCACCGGAAAGGGCTTGGTCGAAGCCCAGCGTGTGGATATCACCGTTTTCGGCATAGACGTGTGTTTGGCGGTTTTCGGGGTCAATGAGCCATCCGAGGCGGCAACCGTCGGCGATGTAATCCTCCATTTTGTCGCGCAGGATGCGGATGTTTTGGTCACCGGAGCGGATTTCGACCACGAAATCGGGCACAATCGGCGCGAAGCGTTTGCGCTCGCCTTCCGGCACGGCCGCCCAACGCTCGGCGCGAATCCAAGCGAAATCAGGCGAGCGGTCGCCGATGGTCGGGAAATGGAACCCTGTGGAGGAGTCGAACCCCTCGCCCAGTTTGTGTTTTTTGTTCCAAATGCCAAATTCGACGCTCAGGTTGAAGTTTTGGCGGCCAGTTTCGGAGTTGGTGGGCGGCATGATGATGATATGCTTGTCGGGTGTTCGTTCGATGCGGAGTTCGTGGTTGAGGAGGCAGAATTTGTAAAACTGCTCATCGCTCATGTCGCTGTTGGGCATCGGAAAAGTGATGCCGGAGAATGCATCGGGTTGTCGCTGGGCAGGATGGATGGCAGACATGGTGTGCTTTTTTATTCGACAAAAATAAGCCGGGCGGGCTTCCGAACCCGCCCGGCTCGCCGGATTGTTGGCGCGTGTTCAAATCATTTTCGTCACGCCCGGCACGGCGCAAGCGTACAGGCCGTCGGGGCCGGGCATTGGTTTGGGGTTGGCATCGAAGGCGAGGCGTTCGGGCATGAGGTTGAGGGTGGAATTGAGCGCGGCATCCCACTCGATGAGCTGCCCGGAATAGGTGGCCATGCGGCCCATGATGGCGGTCATGGTGCTTTTGGCGGCGTTTTCGGCATCCGAGAATTTGAACTCGCTGCGGGCGACGGCCTCGAACAGTTCGTCGTGCTCGACTTGGTAGGGGTTCGGGTCGTTTTTCGCGTCGTAGTCGAGCAGGGCGTAACCGCTGCGGGTCAGGATTTTGCCCGGCTCCGGTGCGGTGCCGTTCGTGCCGTGAAAGCCCTCCGTCACGGAGTCGCGGGTGCCGGGTTGTTGGCGGCATTGGCTGAACATCCGGGAGCCGTCGGCGTACTCGAACTCGACGGCGTGGTGGTCGAAAATCTCCCCGAAATCCTTGCCGACACGGATTTGCCGCCCGCCGAGGCCGTGCGCCCGCACGGGGTAGGCCTGTTTGACCCAGTTGGAAACGTCAATGTTGTGGACGTGCTGCTCCACGATGTGGTCGCCGCAAAGCCAGTTGAAATAGTACCAGTTGGTCATTTGGTATTCCATTTCGGTTTGGCCGGGCTTGCGCGGGTGGACCCACAGTGCGCCCATGTTCCAATAAACCCGCGACGAAACGATGTCGCCGATGGCCCCGTTTTGGAGCATATCCACCCAGCGGCGGTAAATGGCCTGGTAGTGCCGTTGCAGCCCGACGACGACGTTCAGTTTTTTGGATTTGGCGATGGCGGCGGCTTCCAACACACGGCGGATGCCGGGCGCGTCGGTGGCGACGGGTTTTTCCATGAAAACGTGCTTGCCCATTTTTACGGCCTCCTCGAAGTGCGCGGGCCGGAAGCCGGGCGGCGTGGCCAAGATGACGACATCGGCCAGTGCGATGGCTTTTTTGTACGCCTCGAAACCGACGAATTTCCGGTCTTCGGGCACGTCAATGCGGGCTTTCAGATTGCCGTCCGTGCCTGCCCAATCGCTGATGTCGTCGGCGGTGAGGCTTTTGTAGGCATCGTCGAGGCGGTGTCGGAAGGCATCGGCCATGGCCACGAGTTTCACGTTTTGCTTGGTCAGCAGGGCTTGGGCAGCGGCCCCGGTGCCCCGCCCGCCGCAGCCGACGAGGGCGATTTTGATGGTGTCGTCGGTCAGGCTTTGGGCGGCTTGGGCGAGCGGCAGCCCGCTGAGCATGAGGCCGCCGGTGAGCGCGGAAGAGGTTTTCAGGAAATCGCGCCGGGTGGTATGGTTTGCGGTATGGTTCATTTTTTGAAAAATTGAAATTGGAAATGAAAAAAACGTGGCCTGCGGCCAATGCCCAAAAAGCGTTTGCCCGCAAGGCGCGGTGGCAAAACTAAACAAGCATGGGGTTTTCGGGCGTGCTTGCCGCCGTGCAGAAATTCCCGGCGGTCGGTTTCCGATTCCCGGTTTTTGGTTTCTACCTTTGTCGCCGCTTCCAGCGATTTTTGACAATTCGGAGAGATGGCAGAGTGGTTTAATGCAGCGGTCTTGAAAACCGCCGTACCGAAAGGTACCCGGGGTTCGAATCCCTGTCTCTCCGCAAATTTTTTTTGAAAAGGCTGCCCGATACGGGCGGCCTTTTTTGTTTTTCTATTCAAAAGACTTCTGCGAAGGTTCCCATTGTGGAGGCAATTGGAACGCGGACGACGCGGATTTTGCCGACACAAGCGGATGTTTTCAAAAGAATCTGTGCAAATCCGCTGCATCTGCCCAATCTGTATTCTTACTCTTATGCCGTTATAGGGCTTTTGCAAGAAGCCTAATCCCTCTTTTTCACAAAAGCACACTCGGTCATGCGCATCTGGAAACAAGATTTCACGCCGGAAGGCATCAACGCCTTCAACCAAAACACCATGGCCGCCACGCTCGGCATTGTCTGCACAGAGGTCGGCGACAATTTTTTGGTGGCCACCATGCCCGTTTCGGCGGCCAACGTGCAGCCGTACCGCATCCTGCACGGCGGCGCGAGCGTGGCCTTGGCCGAGACGCTCGGCTCCATCGCCAGCACGATGTGCATCGAGGACTTGGGCACGCACACCGCCGTCGGCCTTGAAATCAACGCCAACCATCTGCGGAGCGTCCGCGAGGGTGGGCTGGTCACGGGCATCTGTCGGCCCATCCGGGTGGGGCGCACGGTACACGTCTGGAACATCGAAATCCGGGACGAAGCAGGTGCTTTGTCGTGCATTAGCCGTCTGACGGTCTCGATTGTCGAAAGGCGTTAGGCTGCGCGGCGCGGCTTTCTACTTTTGCGGGCAAACGGTAGACGGTGGACGACAGACGGTTGACGGTAAAACGCCTCCGCCGAACCGTCTGTCAATGACCGTCCACCGTCTACCGTAAATCGTCAACCGTAAATTTTTCATGAAAAAAAATCTGTACCTGCTTGTCTGTGCGCTGCTGTTCGGCGCGGGCGCATTCGCCCAAAACTCCAACATCACTTTGCGCTCCACGATGGAGTTTCCGGGGCAAACCCTCGCCAATATTTGTGGCTGGACTTCGCCCACAGGCCAAGAGTACGCGCTGCTCGGCGGCTCGAAAGGCTTGATTATCGTGGACGTGACGAACCCCGATGCGCCCTCGCAAATCGTCCAAATCCCCGGCCCGGACAACCTCTGGAAAGAAATCAAAACCTACGGCCACTATGCATACATCACGTCCGAAGGCGGGCAAGGCGTGCAAATCGTGGATTTGAGCGGCCTGCCCAGCGCGAACTTGCAATACCACCACTACATGGGCGACGGCCCCATCGCCGGCCAACTGAACACCATCCACGCCCTGCACATTGACGTGAACAAAGGCTTTTTGTACGCTTTTGGCTCCAATCTGGTGAGCGGCGGCGCGGTCGTGCTCGACCTGAACGCCGACCCGTACAACCCGACCTACGCCGGCGAGTTTTCCAGCCTGCAATACATCCACGACGGCTTCGCCGAAAACGACACGCTGTACGCTTGCCACATTTACGACGGCATCATGTCCATCGTGGACATGAGCGACAAAGGCGCACCGCGAGTGCTTGGCACGGTGGAAACGCCCTTGAAATTCACGCACAACGCTTGGCTCACCAGCGACCACCGCGCCGCACTGAACACCGACGAACGCAGTGGCTCGTACCTGACTTCTTATGACGTGTCCGACCCTTCGGACATCCGCGAACTTGACCGGATGCAAACCACGCCCGGCTCCGGCTCGGTCGTCCACAACGTCCACATCCGCAACGACTGGGCCATCAGTTCTTGGTACACAGACGGCTTCAACATCGTGGATGCCCACCGCCCCATCAACCTCGTGCAAACCGGGCGTTTCGATACTTGGCCGGGCAGCGGCGACGGCTTCGACGGTTGCTGGGGCGTGTTCCCGTTTTTCCCGTCGGGTACCATCGTGGCTTCCAATATCGAGCCTGCGAAACTCACTGTTTGCTCGCCCAATTACCGCCGCGCCTGCTACCTGGAAGGCATCATAACCGACGGCTGTTCGGGCGGCCCGCTGGCGGGCGCGACCATTACCATCGTCGGTGGCGACCAGTTGATTCCCGAAATCAGCACGGCACAGGGCATTTACCGCACCGGCCAAGTCGAGCCGGGCACGTTCAAAGTGACCATCGAAAAAGCGGGCTACGTCACCCAAACGCTTGACGTGCAGCTCGCCACCGCGCAAGTCACCGAACTCAACCTCACGCTTGAGCCAATGGCATTTTCCGTCAACGGCCTCGTCGTGGACGGCGGCAGCGGCCAACCCGTGCCGAACGCCAAAATCGTGCTTTCGAGCAGCGCGGCCAGCTACGACATCACTGCTGACGCGAACGGCCAGTTCAACCTCGATTGCGTGTTGGCCGGGACGTATTCCGCGACGGTCGGCATCTGGGGTTACAAAATCTCGCAAAACATCACCGTCAACGCCAACACGAATGCCACCATCAGCATCGTGAAAGGCTATTACGACGATTTCGCGCTCGATTATGGCTGGAAAACCGCCTCCACCGCCAGCTCCGGCGAATGGGTGCGCGACGTGCCCATCGGCACCACCAATCAGGGCCAGACCGTCAATCCCGGCGAAGACGCATCGCAAGACGGCAACGACCGCTGCTACATCACGGGCAACGGCGGCGGCAATGCTGGCAGCGACGACGTGGACAATGGTGCTGTCACGCTCACCACGCCGCCGATGAAACTGGCCGAGTTCAACGCGCTCGAAATCTCGTACCGCTACTGGTTTTTCAACGGCGGCGGCAACGGCGGCACGCCAAACGACAACCTCGAAGTCATCCTCTCCAACGGCACCTCCACGCGCACACTTGTCACCCACAATGTCTCGGCCAGCCAATGGCGGCTTTCGGCCATCACCACCGCCGAAACGCCCGATTTCCCGTTCACCGACAATATGACGGTCTCGTTCCGGGCTTCGGACAACGACCCCGGCCACCTCGTCGAAGCGGGCATTGACATTTTCGAGGTGACGGGCGCGACCGTCGGCACCTCCAACATTGACCGCAGCATCCGCCTCGCGGCTTCGCCCAACCCGGCGCGTGGCGCGTTCGCGGTGGCCTACGATTTTGAGGGCCGCGCCTCGGATGCCCGCCTCATCCTGACGGACATCACGGGCCGCGAAGTGCTGGCGAAAAACCTCCCCGCCAACGCGGGCAGCGAGCAAATCGCCGCAAGCTTGCAGCCGGGCATCTACTTCGTCCGCCTCGAAAACGACGGCAAACGCAGCCTGCCCCTGAAAGTCGTGGTCGAGTAAAAACCGCCGCTCAAAAAGCACGGAACGCGGGTTCGGGGTCTGCCTCGAACCCGCGTTTTCTTTTCCCGAAAATGTGCGGCTGTGATTTTTGTCACGCCCGTCCCGCCCGGCGGCGGCCAACCTTTGCCCAAAATTCCAGCGACAAAAAATGACGACCCTTTTTTCAAATTGGCATTTCATGCGCCTGCTGCGGGCGGGCATCGCCGTGTGGGCATTTGCCGAAGCGTGGCGCACAGGGCAATGGATTTTGCTCATGCCCGGCAGCATTTTCGCCCTGCAAGCCATTTTTGATGTCGGTTGCTGCGGCCCAGCGGGCTGCGCCCCGACCCGACAAACCCGCGCCGCCGACAAATCGGGCGAGGAAATCACCTACGAAGAAATCCGGTAAACTTCACAGTGGGCAGTTTGCAGTTCGCAGTAGGCGGTCAACAGTTTGCGGAAAAATCATCTACGAAAAATGGCCGGTGCCCGTCGTCAGCCGCTTGCTGACGAGCATCATTGCCCGTGCTTGCCCATCTCATCTGCCGCGTTTCCAGTGTGCCGAACCTTTGTGCGCCCCCGCACGAACCGCCATTTCCGCACCTTCTCAAACGCACCAGATTTCGATGTTTTATCACCGACTCGGCAAGATTCCCCGCAAACGGCACGTCCAGTTCCGGCAAGAGGGCAACGGCCAACTTTACGCCGAAGAACTCGTCGGCACGCAGGGTTTTTCGGGCGTGTCGTCGCTCGTTTACCACCTGCACCCGCCCACCATCGTCAAACAGCGGGGCGACCCGTACCCCGTCGCGCCCCGCGTGGCCATCGAAAAAAATTTGCAAGCCCTTAGTTTTCAGGGCTTTGAGCTGCTCCCGGTGGACGATTACTTGGAAAGCCGCGCCACGCTTTTCGTCAATGGCGACCTGCACGTTGGGCTGGCTGCGCCGCAAAAAGGCACCGCCGACTACTTTTTCAAAAATGCCGACGCGGACGAAATCCTGTTCGTCCACCGGGGCAGCGGCACGCTCCGCACGGCTTTCGGCGTCCTCGAATTCGGGTACGGCGATTATTTGGTCGTCCCGCGTGGGACGATTTACCAAATCGAATTCGACGGGCTGGACAACCGCCTGCTCGTCGTCGAATCGTTCAGCCCCGTGCGCACGCCCGAACGCTACCGCAACCGCTACGGCCAGTACCTCGAACACGCGCCGTTTTGCGAGCGCGATTTCAGGGTGCCAATGGAACTCGAAACCCACGACGAGCGCGGCGATTTCCAAGTTTTTATCAAAAAACAGGGCATGATGTACCCGTACACCTATGCCACGCACCCTTTCGACGTGGTGGGCTGGGACGGCTGCCTGTACCCTTACGGCTTTTCGATTTTCGATTTCGAGCCAATCACCGGGCGCATCCATATGCCGCCGCCGATTCACCAACAATTCGAGGCCGACGGGTTCGTGATTTGCTCGTTCGTGCCGCGCCTCTACGACTACCATCCGCAGGCCATCCCCGCGCCGTACCACCACTCGAACATTGATTCCGACGAAATCCTCTACTACGTGGACGGCGACTTTATGAGCCGCAACAACATCCAAAAAGGACAGCTCACGCTGCATCCCGCTGGCATCCCGCACGGCCCGCACCCCGGAGCCATCGAACGCAGCATCGGCAAAACGGCCACCGAAGAATTGGCCGTGATGATTGACCCCTTCCGGCCCGTCCAAATCACCGAAGCCGCCCTCCGGCTCAACGTGGAGGATTATTACAAATCATGGCTTTACTAAGCCCGGTTTTGGGTTCCGAGTATTGAGTAGCACGCAGCACTCAAAACCCGAAACCCAAAACTCGACACTTAAAACTCACAACATCATGTCCAATCTCACAGGCATCACCGATTACCACTACGGCCTCCAAAAAATATTCCCCGCTGCCGACGATTTCCTGCCGCTGCTCGGCACCGATTACGTCGAGCTGTACGTCGGCAATGCGAAGCAGGCCGCGCATTTTTACAAAACCGCCTTTGGCTTCCAATCGCTGGCCTACGCCGGGCTGGAAACGGGCGTGCGCGACCGGGCCTCTTACGTCCTCAAACAAGGCAAAATCCGCCTCGTCCTGACCACGCCGCTCACCTCGCGCAGCCCCATCGCCGAGCACGTCAAAAAGCACGGCGACGCGGTGAAAGTCATCGCCCTTTGGGTGGACGATGCCCGCGAGGCATTCCGCCAGACGACCAACCGGGGTGCCACGCCCTACCTCGAACCGACGGTCGAGCGCGACGAGTTTGGCGAAGTGGTGCGTGCCGGCATCCACACCTACGGCGACACGGTGCATATTTTCGTGGAGCGCAAAAACTACGCGGGGCCGTTCCTGCCCGGCTACCAAAAATGGGAGTCCGAGTACAACCCCGCGCCCACCGGGCTGGAATACATTGACCACATGGTGGGCAACGTGGGCTGGGGCCAAATGAACACTTGGGCGCAGTTTTACCACCAAGTCATGGGCTTCGCCAACCTCATTTCGTTCGACGACAAAGACATCTCGACCGAATACTCCGCGCTCATGTCGAAGGTGATGACCAACGGCAACGGCCGCATCAAGTTCCCCATCAACGAGCCGGCGGAGGGCCTGAAAAAATCGCAAATCGAGGAGTTCATCGAGTTCTTTGAAGGCCCCGGCTGCCAGCACATCGCAGTAGCCACGAACGATATCGTGTTCACAATCAGCGAGATGCGCAAGCGCGGTGTGGAATTCCTGCACGTCCCAGGCAACTACTACGACACGGTGGCCGACCGCGTGGGCATCATTGACGAAGACCTCGCCCGGCTCAAATCGCTCGGCATCATGGTTGACCGCGACGACGAGGGCTACCTGCTCCAAATCTTCACCCGCCCGGTGGAAGACCGCCCGACCATGTTTTTTGAAATCATCCAGCGCAAGGGAGCCAAATCTTTCGGTAAGGGCAATTTCAAAGCCCTGTTCGAGAGCATCGAGGCCGAGCAAGCCCGGCGCGGGACACTGTGATTTTTGGGGTTGAAAGAGAGTTGAAGGGTTGAAAGAGGGTTGAAGAGTTGAATGGGGACATGCTTAATCAAGTTCAACTCTTCACCCCCCATTCAACTCTTCAACTGTAAAGCAAAAGCCTGTTTTTTGAGGAAACAGGCGCAAATCCAAGCTCTAAAATCGGGCTAAGGCCCGGTACTCTCACCATTTCGCGCCCGGAAAAGCCCGCTGCAAAAACTGCATCTCGGCCAGCAAATGCCCCAAATGCTCGGTGTGCGCGGCGCGTTTATTTTGCCCGGAAGCCGCCTGCGGCATGGTTGGCATTTCAAGGCCCGCTTGCTCGAAGACTTTGCCGACTTCGGCTTGCCATTGCCGGAAGATTTCGGCCATGTCGGGCGCGATGCCTGTAGCCACGAGCGCGATTTCGGAGGAATCGGCGGCGAAAAGTTCGGGCACAAATTTCCACAACTCGCGGAAGGCACGTTCGATGCGGGCGTGGCTTTCGTCGGTGCCTTGCCCCAGCCGCACGACCCACGCGCCGCTGTGCCGACGGTGGTAGGCGGCCTCTTTCAGGAAGCGCGTGGCCATGCCGCCGAGCGTCGCGTCGGTGCTTTTTTGGAGGCCGCTGTACACGAGGCACTGGGACACATCGAGCAAAAACTGCCGGGCGATGACGAACGCGAAATCGGTGTTGGGCTGTTCGGCCAGCAGGCAGTTGCGGAATTCCCACTCAGGTCGGAGATAGGCGAGGTCGTCCTCCGTGCGGTCGCGGCCTTCGAGTTGGGCGGCGTATTGCAGCAGCACTTCGGCTTGGCCGATGTGGTCGAGGGCGATGTCACGGCGGACCCCTTGGTGGAGGGGCTCAGGAACCTGATTCGCCAGACCGTCGCGGGCTCACCACAACTGCACGACCAGCTCCGCGCCCTCTATCAGCGGCTGGACCGCCGTCTTGACCGGATCGCGGCCTGCGAACCGGGACTCAACGGCCAGATCACCGCGGCCAGCCGATCCATCGGCCATCTGGGGCGACGGCCCAGG
>JBKBIC010000141.1:0-12864 GCA_046299435.1 Saprospiraceae bacterium | reverse complement strand
CGTCCGATACACCCAACACGAAAAACGAAACACGAAAACGCGGCTCGTAAAAGTAGGCACTTCCCAAAATCGGCCAACCCGCCGGGCAATTTTTTGCTCGCCGCAGCCGCAACGTCCCGGCCCGGACATTGCCGTGCGCGGCCCGTTTTTTTGGAAACCAATTGGCGGGGACTGCGTTTTTTTGCGGCCAATTTTGACTGGTCATCTGGCTATTTGTGGATTCGGTTATCCGAGTCGCAAGTCACCGAATGACCGCATCACCGAATCAACAACCAAATAATGGAAAAAGTAAAATGCCTCATCATCGGCTCCGGCCCGGCGGGTTACACTGCTGCGATTTACGCGGCCCGCGCCGGCCTCCAACCCGTGATGTACACCGGCCCGCAGCCCGGCGGCCAACTGATGATTACGACCGAAGTGGACAACTACCCCGGCTACCCGGAAGGCCGCAACGGCCCGGCCATGATGGACGATTTTCGGAAACAAGCCGAGCGTTTTGATACCGTCATCCGCCAAGAGATGATTGAACGGGTGGATTTTTCGGGCGAAACGCACCGCGTTTGGACGGAAAGCGGCCACGAAATCGAGGCCAACACGGTCATCATCGCCACCGGGGCCAGCGCGAAATGGCTCGGCATCCCCGGCGAGGAACGCCTCCAAAACTCCGGCGTGAGTGCCTGCGCCGTGTGCGACGGGTTCTTCTTCCGCAACCGCGAAGTGGCCATCGTCGGCGGCGGCGACACGGCTGCCGAGGAGAGCACTTACCTCGCAAAGCTTTGTAAGACAGTGCATTTGCTCGTGCGCCGCGACGAAATGCGGGCCTCCAAAATCATGCAGCAGCGCGTGCTGAACACGCCGAACCTCATCGTCCACTGGAACACGGAGACCGAAGAAGTGCTCGGCAGCGATTTCGTGGAGGGCATCCGCATCCGCAACAACCAGACTGGCGAGTCGTCGGTGCTCGACGTGCAGGGCTTTTTCGTGGCCATCGGCCACAAGCCAAACACCGATATTTTCCGGGATTGGCTGACGCTGGACGCGAACGGCTACATCGTCACCGAGCCGGGCCGCACGTTCACGAACCGCCCCGGCGTGTTTGCCTGCGGCGACGCGCAAGACCATGTTTATCGCCAAGCCGTGACCGCAGCGGGCACGGGCTGCATGGCCGCGCTCGATGCCGAGCGGTATTTGGTGGAGCGGGGGATGTGATGTTGTTGGCGATTCGGGGATTTGTGGATTCGGTTATTCGATTTTCAAATAACCGAATCAACAAATCCCCGAATCGCCGACAAAATTAAAATTCAAACTTCAACTTCGGCCCAGTGAACGCGAAGCCGTTTTTGGCATAAAAAGCCTGCGTCCGGGTCCATTTTTCGCCGTCGGTCGGGGCGGTCACTTCGAGGCGCGACCAATCGCGCAGCATCCCGAAAGTTTTGAGGTGATGCAGCAACTTGCGGCCCACGCCGTAGCCGCGAAACTCCGGCAGCACATACATCTCGTGGATGGTGCCATAAAAACCATTGGCGTACAGCGCGAACCCTTCCTCGGCGGTCGCCAAGCCCAGCACCTCGTCACGCTCGTCGAGGGCGAAAAAAGCGAAGTGCCTCACGCGGTTGCGGGAAAGATTGAATTTGAGGCGTTCCGGGTGGAAGGCGCTGAGCGAGTTGGCCTCTTCGCCCAGTTCGAGCAGCAGCGCGCGGACGAGGTCGAGCATCAAATCCCACTCGGATTTTTTGACCTGCCGGACGCGGATTTGCGCCAGCGACACGCCCGCCTCGTCGAGGGTGAGCAATTCAGTTTTCATGTTCCAATTTTAGTTGTTGCGTTTGCCCGGCGGTCGTGCCCGGCGGGTTGTTTTTGTGCGGAAAAAGTATCGCGGCCCGGTGCGGCGGCCTGCCCAATTTAGACCAATCGCCGGGATTTTTGACTGACGGGAAACTTGCGCCGTCGGTTGGTCGCAAGCGCGGAGGGGCGGTCAGTTTTGTGGCCGATTTCATCGCCGCACGGATGCAAGCCTGTACTTTTGCGCGCCTTTTGGCGGGCGCGCCCGCCGGTTTGCCCGTGCATGGCCCGCAGATAAATCTATGAGCAAAAAAGACAACAACAACTTGAAAATCAACCATTTAAAATGACAAAGATGACTTTCGTAGCCTCTCTTTTGCTGCTTTGGTTCACCAGTTGCAAAAACGATACGCCCTCCGACAACAAGCCTGCGGCGACGGCCACGCCCGAACTGACGGCCAAGTATTTGGAAGGAAACTGGATCGCCAATGGCTTTGTCGCCAAAATCGCCGCGATGGGTTCGGTGGTCAAGCAACTGGGCAACGAGGGTGCGCCGTACGCTTTCGCCTTCACGTTCACGCCCGTCAAAAAGGACAGCGTGATTTGCTATAACCACATGAAAATGTGGACGTTGCCTTACCAAATCACCAGTGATTCGACCGTAGAGGCCACGTTGGAGGACGGCAAAAAAATCTATATGCAGTTCGACTTGAAGGCCAAGAACATGAGCCTTTTCGATGGCACTTCCGGCAAGATGCGGATTGACTACTTCACCCAAACCCGCGAAAAAATGGTCAACGGCTACCAAGCCTTCGCCACTGCGCTCAACCACAACCTCCTGAGCGGCGCGTTCCTGCTGCCCGGCGCAAACAAAACGGCCACGACGGTCGGGTTCCTGCCCACCGGCGCGGTGAGGGGGCTGGGCAACTACGATATTTTCCAAGTATGCCCCGGCGGCGATTGCCTCGTGGCGGGCGACCAGATTGACGCGCTCTTTTTGGCAAACAGCAAGAACCCGAAGGAAAGCGGCTGGTTTGGTTTTCGGTACAGCGTCCAGCTGGACACGCTCACGATTTACAGCCTCAAAAACGAGCGGCCCAACGAAAAAGCAGGCTTCACGGTGCAAAAACCCGCGTTCATGCTCCTGAAATACACGCCCGAACCGAGGAAAAAATGAGCGAGGATTGATTCATCGTTCATCATTTATCATTCATCACTCGAAAAAACATGGCTTCCGCGCTCAAAAACTTATCGCAATATGACGAATCCAATATGCCCGATGCAGCCGAGATGACTTTCGGCATCGTCGTCGCGGACTGGAACGCGCACATCACCCATGCCCTCTACGAAGGCTGTTTCGACACGCTCCTCAAACATGGCGCGAAGCCCGAAAACATCCACACGGCGCAGGTGCCGGGCGCGTTTGAGTTGCCCGTCGGGGCCAGGATGTTGGCCGCCCGGCACAGCCCCGACGCGGTCATTTGCCTCGGTTGCGTCATCAAAGGCGAGACGAGCCACAACGAATACATCAACCACGCCGTCGCCAACGCACTCACTCAAATGAGCATCGCCTCTGGCCGACCGTATATTTTCGGGGTGCTCACGCCCAACGACGACCAACAAGCCCTCGACCGTGCGGGCGGCAAGCACGGCAACAAAGGCATCGAAGCCGCCGTCACCGCCATCCGCATGGCCGCCCTCAAAAAGGAAGTGACCGAAGGCGGCGGCAGGAAGAAAATCGGATTTTGAAAAAGTGGCGATTCGGTGATTTGTTGATTCGGTGATTTGAGAACCGAATCAACAAATCACCCAATCACCAAATCCTCAAATCACCAAATCACCATGAAATTAACAGTCATCGAAACCGGCTTTTTCAAGCTCGACGGCGGCGCGATGTTTGGCGTGGTGCCCAAACGGATGTGGTCAAAACTGAACCCGCCCGACGAAAACAATATGTGCAGCTGGGCACTCCGCACCCTGTTGGTCGAGGTCGGCGACCGGAAAATCCTGTTCGACACGGGTCTTGGCAACAAGCAGGACGCAAAGTGGCGCACGTTTTTCGAGCCGCACGGCGAGGCCACCTTGTTTGGTTCGCTGGCAAAAGCGGGCGTGCAGCCGGAGGAAATCACGGATGTTTTCCTCACGCACCTTCATTTTGACCACTGCGGCGGCGCGTTTTTCCGCGACGATGCCGACGGCGGCCTCGTCAAACCAGCCTTTCCGAACGCGATTTATTGGTCGAACCAGCGGCATTTTGATTGGGCCATGCGCCCGAACGCCCGCGAAAAAGCCTCGTTTTTGCCCGAAAACATCATGCCGCTGCACCAATCCGGCAAACTCCGATTCCTCGACATCCGGCAAAACATCGAGTTCGCGCCGGGCATCCGCGTCCGATTTGTCAACGGCCACACCGAAGCCATGATGGTGCCGCAGCTCCGTACCGAGCGCGGCACGGTGGTTTACTGCGCTGACTTGCTGCCTTCGCAGTGGCACATCGGGCTGCCGTATGTGATGGCCTACGACATCCGCCCGCTGGTTTCGATAAAAGAAAAGGAAAAACTGCTCACCGAAGCCGTCCAAAAACGCCACACGCTCCTGCTCGAACACGACCCGGCGACAGAAGCCTGCACCCTGCGCCGCGACGAAGCCGGGCGAATCGTCCTTGACCGGACGGGAAAATTGGGGGATTGGGGCTGGTGAGGAATTTGCGGGCGACTCAGTTGGATGTTGCTGCTGGCACCAGCACCCGCAACGCCCCGCGCCGGATTTCAAACTGCAAATCGCCCTCGATTTGCGTCCCTTCGCCGTCGAGATGGACGAAGTTTTCGCCCGCGCAGCGGATTTTCACGGACGTGGCCGGGAAGTGTTCCACAAATGGCGCATCATAAATATTGCCCTTGAACGTGGCTGCCGCTGCCGCGAAATACTGCCAACGCGGGGCATCTTTCAAGATGACGACCTCGAACTGGCCGTCGTCCAAGCGGGCATTTGGCGCGATTTGGAAATTGTAGCCGTACATCGGGCCGTTGGCGATGGAAACCGTGAAACAGGTTTCCTCGATGGTCTTTCCGTCGGTTTCGATGGTGCAGGGCTTGGCGGTGTAGGTCAGGCCAGCCTCGACGGATTTCAGGAAATAATTGGCAAAACCGCGCTTGCCGCGCCCTTGCATGAGGTTGGACACCAGCCCATCGAACCCGATGCCCGCGATGTTGAAAAACGGGCGGCCGTTCAGCAGGCCGCAGTCAATGCTGCGTGGGGTGGCAGTGTTCAGTTTTTGCATGGCTTTGTCAATGCTGCGGCCATAGCCGAGGTGCATGGCCAGCCCGTTGCCCGACCCGGCGGGGATGATGCCCAGCACCGCTTCGGTGCCGATGAGTCCGCAAGCCACCTCGTTGATGGAGCCGTCGCCGCCGACGGCCACCACGATGTCGCAACCGTCGGCGACGGCCTTGCGGGTGAGTTCGGTGGCGTGGCCTGCTTTTTCGGTGAACCAGATGCCATGCTCGAACTTGCGATGGTCGAGGTGCTTTTCGATGCTCTCGCGGATACGGCGTTGCATCCGCGTCCCGGCTTTCGGGTTGACGATGAACACCACGCGCTGCCGCCGGAGGATGTCGGCCAACGCTGCGCTTTTGTTATATGGATGAGCGTCTTTCATCTTCAGTTTGCAGTTTGCAGTGGGCAGTAGGCAGTTTTCCAGTGGGGGGCAGTTTATATTTACCATAAACTGCCCACTGCCTACTGCAAACCGCCTACTGCCCACTAAAAATTCACGGCACGAGTCGCCCGCTATCCACCGCCACGCGCCCGGCGACGTACTCGCGCCATTTTTTCAAAACCGTCTGCAAATCCTTCGGCAACTCGGCCTCGAACCGGACGTGCTGGCCCGTGCGCGGATGCGTGAAGCCGAGCACTTTGGCGTGCAGGGCTTGGCGCGGCGCGATGCTCAGCAGGCCTTCGACGAATTGTTTGTACTTGGAGTACACCGTGCCTTTCAGGATTTGATTGCCGCCGTAGCGCGGGTCGCCGAACAGCGTGTGCCCGATGGATTTCATGTGGACGCGGATTTGGTGCGTGCGCCCGGTTTCCAGTTGGCACTCGACGAGGCTGACGTAGTACAACCGTTCGAGCACGCGCCAGTGGGTCACGGCGTGCTTGCCCTCTTCGCCTTCCGGGAATGTCATGAACAGCTTGCGGTCGTTCGGGTTGCGCCCGATGTTGGCGACAACGGTGCCTGCATCGGCCACCGGGTCGCCCCAAACGATGGCATGATAGCGGCGTTCGATGGTGTGGTAAAAAAACTGGTTGGCGAGGTGCGCCATCGCAAACTCGTTTTTGGCGATGACCATCAGGCCGGTCGTGTCTTTGTCAATGCGGTGGACGATGCCGGCGCGGTCGGCTTCATTGCCCACTTTGACCGGCAAATCGCGGTTTTGCTCGCGCAAATGCCACGCCACCGCGTTCACGACCGTGCCGTTCGGGATACCCACGCCGGGGTGGACGGCCATGTTGTACGGCTTGTTGATGACGATGACATCCTCGTCTTCGTACACGATGTCGAGCGGGATGTTCTGTGGCTGGATGCGGTACACCTCGTCTAATTGGCGGGGCAGCACGATGCTCACTTTGTTGCCCGGCTTGACCTTGTAGTTGGGCTTCACGTCGCGCTCGTCCACTTTGACGGCCCCGGCGCGGATGGCGTTTTGTACTTTGTTGCGCGAGCGGTTGGCGAGTCGGTCAATCAAAAACTTGTCGAGCCGGATGAGCGACTGCTTCGGGTCGGCCACGAATTCCTGCCGTTCAAAGTAATCGGCGGGGCCGTCGCCCGTGCCGTCATCGTCTGGGTCGGGTGGCAACTGGGCTTCCTCCGCCGTCGAATCATCGGGCGGCGGGATATTTGTTTTGAGCGGATTTTCGGCTGCGTCGAGGTGCTCTTGGTTCATTTTGAATGGGTATTTGACTTATTGAGGGTTTGTGGAAATTATCTGGTTTTGCACCAAACGGGCGGCGAAGGTAGCAGAAACCGCCCGTTTCGCGCTCATTCGCCGCACGGGGCTTTCTCGAACCATAAAAACACGCCGACGTTCTACTTTTGTCCGTGTCCTCGAAGCCCCGCCCGTCCACTCATTCACCCATTCGCTCATTCACTCATTGTCCATGGAAAAGCGCACATTTCTCAAAACCGGCCTGCTGCTCTCGCTCAGCGCGGCCACAGGTTCGTTCCTAACTGCCTGTAAATCAGCCGCTAAAAGTGTGGCTGGCGAACCCGCCGCCCCGCAGCTCCCGCCCCCGACCGCCCGCCGCAACGAACCGTTCACGCTGCCGAAACTGACTTTCGAGCCGGGCGCGTTGGAGCCGCACATTGACAAAATGACGATGGAAATCCATCACGGCAAGCACCATCAAGCCTACGTCTCGAACCTCAACGACGCGGTGAAAGACTCCGTTTTCAAGGATTACGAACTCACGGACATCCTCGCCCGCCTGACCAATTCGGACGCGGACAAGAAAATCCGCAACAACGGCGGCGGCCACTGGAACCACACTTTTTTCTGGGAAACGCTCACGCCGATGAGCGGCGGCGCGCCGACCGGTACGTTGGCGACGGCCATCAACGCGCAGTTCGAGTCGTTCGACAAGTTCAAAGACCAGTTTTCGACGGCGGCGAAGAGCGTGTTCGGCTCCGGCTGGGCATGGCTTTGCGTGGGCCGCGACAAAAAACTGTTCATCTCCACCACCCCCAATCAGGACAACCCGCTCATGCCCAACTTGGTGAAACAGCCCGGCACGCCCATCCTCGGCCTCGACGTGTGGGAACACGCCTACTACCTCAAATACCAAAACAAACGCCCCGATTACATCGCCGCTTTTTTCAATGTCGTCAACTGGAAAACCGTCTTCATGCGCTATGAAAAGGCGATGGGATGACGGCGGCGTGTTTCGTGTTTGGTTGTTTTTTTTTTGTTATAAACACTAAACAACAAACACCAAACACCAAACACGACACACGAAACACGAACCATGCAAATCACCCTGCAACGCACCAACCAAGCCGTCCGCTTTGAAGGCTCGAACGCGGCGGGCAACACCGTCACCCTCGAAGGCAGCCCCGACATCGGCGGCGAAGGCCAAGGCATCCGCCCGATGGAGCTCCTGCTGATGAGCCTCGCCTCGTGCAGCAGCATGGATGTGGTGACAATTCTGCGGAAAATGCGCCAGCCCGTCGAAGACCTGCGCGTCGTCGTGGATGGCGAACGCGCCACCGACGAGGTGCCCGCTGTGTTCCGAAAAATCCACATGACCTTCCATTTTCGGGGTGCGCTGCGGCCCGAAAAAGTGGCCGAAGCCCTCCAACTTTCGGTCAATAAATATTGCAGCGTGGCCCGGATGCTCGAAAAAACCGCCGTCATCACCCACGATTTCACCATTGAACCTGCCCTCGCATGAAATTTGAGACGCAAGCCATCCGGCTCCAAACCGAGCGCGGCCCGCACCGCGAGCACAGTGCCCCGATTTTCCCCACGTCCAGTTTCGTGTTCGACGATGCGGAGCAGATGCGCGCCCTGTTTGCCGACGAGCAGGAAGGCAATATTTACAGCCGGTTCACGAACCCGAACAGCCAAGAATTCGAGCAAAAAATGGCCGCGCTCGAAGGTGCGGAGGCTGCTGTCGCCACCGCCAGCGGCATGGCTGCGGTGTTCGCGTCGTTCATGTCGGTGCTGCGGGCGGGCGACCACCTGCTGGCAACCCGCGCCATTTTCGGGGCCACGCACACGGTCATCGAGCAGTTTTTGCCGCGCTGGGGCATTGCATTTGATTATGTGGACGGCTCCGACCCGGCTTCGTGGCAGGCCGCCGTGCGCCCCGGCGCGACGCGGATGTTTTTCCTCGAAACGCCGTCCAATCCCGGCCTCGACATCGTGGATTTGGCGGCAGCCGGGGAGTTTTGTCGCCGCAACGGCCTGATTTTCAACGTGGACAACTGCTTTGCCACGCCGTATTTGCAGCAGCCGGCCCGGTTCGGCGCGGATTTGATTACCCATTCTGCCACGAAATTTTTGGACGGACAAGGCCGCGTGCTCGGTGGCGTGGTGGCTGGCCGCGCCGATTTGGTGGCCGAAGTCCGCAAGTTTTGCCGCAGCACAGGCCCGGCTTTGTCGCCGTTCAATGCTTGGCTTCTCTCGAAAAGCCTCGAAACGCTGGCCGTCCGCATGGACAGGCACTGCGAAAACGCCCGTGCATTGGCCGATTTTTTGACCGAAAACCCGCACGTCGAGCGTGTTTGCTACCCGTTTTTGCCGACGCACCCGGCGTTCGGCATCGCCCAAAAACAGATGAAAAAAGGCGGCGGCATCGTCACTTTTGAAATCAAGGGCGGCCTCGAAGCCGGGCGGCGGTTCTTGAACAACCTGAAAATGTGTTCGCTTTCGGCGAACCTCGGCGACACGCGCACCATCGTCACGCACCCGGCTTCGACGACCCACGCCAAAATGAGCGAAGCCGCCCGCCTCGAATCGGGCATCACCAATGGCCTCATCCGCGTTTCCGCTGGGCTGGAACACTTGGACGACATCGTGGCCGACCTTGTGCAGGCGTTGGAGAGTGCTTTGTTGTAGAGTGGTGCCCGCTCGCGCCTATTGTCGTATTAGTGTCAGGCCACCCTTCCTCGTTTCTTCTTTGTGCGAAAACGAGCGCTTGAAAGATAACAGATAAGCATATACGCCTTCCGGCGCGGGTCTGCCTTTGAGTGTGCCGTCCCAGCCTTCGAGTACGTCGCCTTGCTCCCGGAACACCAAGCTCCCCCAACGGTCGTAAACTTCGAGTTGTAAGGTCTCTACCCCTTGTGCGTAGGCGGTAAAACGGTCGTTCAGCCCGTCGCCGTCGGGGGAAAAGATGTTGGGAACGTAGATATTGAGCGGGCAATCGGTCACGACGACCTCGTCCGTTTTTTCGTCACAAGCGTTGTGGGCGGAAAGGCCGTAAATGCCCGGCCGGACAGCCGTGATTTGAGGCGTGGCCTCGCCCGTCGACCACTCATAAATGGGCAAGGGCACATCAGAAGATAGCCTCACGGGCACCGATTCCCCGTTTTGACAGAGGTTGGCGGTGTCGCCGATGCTGAAATCGGGGATGTCGGCAATGGCCAGCACCTCGAAGGAATCGCGCCGTGTGCCGCAGGCCGACCTTGCAGCGATTTCATAGCGGCCGGGCTGCGCTATCACGGCGTATTTGCCCTTTGCCCCGGTGCTCCATTCGTATTCCAAAAAACCTTCGGGGGCCTGCACCGGCAACGGGAAAGCCGCTGCACAGACTGCCGTATCCGCTATTTCCAGTTGGGCATCGGCCTGCAAATTGACGCGGATCGTGTCGTAAACCTCCCCGCAACCGTGCGCCACTTTGACCCAGTACGCGCCCGGCGCGACAATGCTCACTGCCCGGGTCATGTCGCCCGTGCTCCATTCGTATCGGTCAAAGCCGGGCGCGGCCTGCAACATGACGGGCAAGTGGCACACGCTGGTGTCGTTGTGCTCGAATACCGGCTCGCTGATTTTCTCGAACGATACATCGTCCACATAATAATAGGCCATGAAGATTTCCGCCGATTTGGGGTCGGTGAACGGGCGGATGATGACCGTGTCGGTATTGGCCTCCGTCTCGAAGTTGCCGAGCGTGAGCCACGCCTCGCCACCCGCCGCCTTGAACAGGCCGCACACCTCGTGCCACGCGCCCGTGTCCACCGCGAACCGGCCTTTGTTCACGATGTCCGGGCGCATGACGATGGTGGTGTTCGAGTATTCATTCACGAGCACAGGCGGGGCCGTGTTGCGCGGCGGCTTGCGGCTCACGACCATGCCGAAATCGTCGGTGCCCAGCACATTATATAGGTCATCCAGATAATAGGTCGGCGAGATGTAGCACCTGCCCCGGTATATCGCCCCCCGCTCGAGGCTGTCAGTGAACTTGGTTTGGATGTATTCCCTCACTTTTCCATTTGGCAGAAATGGTTCGTTGATATTGAACACCGCAATCCCCATGTAGGCTTCTCCTGTCTTTGCTTTTTGCCAGCCGAACCAATTTCTCGGCACACCGAAGGCTGCATTATCAGGGGTATCCATGCAAGCATTGTAATAATCGGGTGATTCATTGTTGGGGGAAATCCAATATTGGGCTTCACGGTAATCGCCCGGTTGCTCAAACCAAACCGTGTCAATGCCCCAAAAACCTTTGCATCGGTTGGTGTTTTCAAAACTTGGGTTTCGCACAAGGTTCGTTTGAGCCAATAGCAGGCATGACCACCCAACCAGCAGCGGGAGCAACATTTTTTTCATAACCGTCTTGATTGAATGAAAGCCGACCCTGTGCGTAGGCCGTATGGCACAGGGTCGGCAAAGAGAAGAATGGGGTAGTTTTTGGCTACGGAGCCGGTCTGTGCGGAGCTTTTGCCGGCTATGCGCCAGTGGTATATGCCTGCGGGCAGCTCGGCGACAGGAAGCACTTGTTCATCCGCGCTTGCGTCCGGCCCGGCCAGTACTGTGGACAAGACATTGCGCCCGGTCGGGTCGAACAAGTCAAATCGGGCCTCGCCCAATGCTGCCGACCGGTATCGCACCGTGATGGCATCCCGGAACGGGTTGGGCGCGACGGAAACCTGCGCCGCTTCCGAGGCTCCGGCACTCCTGCTCCCCGCTTGTCCGTCGTCGTTGGTCAAACAGCCGGGGCAGCCGGGCAAAATCTTGAAAAACGATTCCTTGAAAACATCGCCGCATATGTTCGTCACCGTGAACCGCACCTTGAGCCGATAGTCGTTCACCTGCGTCGCGTTCAAATTGAAAAAATAAAGCCCGGTGGGCGGGTTGAAATCATAATTCTCCGGGAACGGGCTTTGAGGCGTGATCGGGATGCTGCCGGAGTCGAAGATGTCTTCGGCGTTCAGCGTACCTACTGTCCTCCAAATTTGCACGCGGTAAGCCGTGAGGGAGCCGATCTCGCTGGTGACATTGGTGGTCACCAAGCCGCACGAAAACTGCCCGATGGCGGTGTTGCCGGCATTTGGATTGTCCGTCCGGGGCAATTCGGGGGAGTTGTTCGGGCCGTTCAGCAGAAACTCTGCGTTGGAAGGGCTAAGCGCGTTCACGTTCACGCACCTGGTGTACAGCGCCGACCAACCCAAGTTCCCCTGCACCCGGTATGCGACCCGATAAGGGCCGGGCGTGGAAGTGTAGGCCGGGAACAATGCACGGAGGTTGTACGAACTTGCGTATGGCACGGTCACAGTCTGGGTTGTCCCGGCAAGTGCTGCCGTGCAGGCAGAATTTGCCCTCGACATCCGTATCTCGGCCACGTCCGTGTTCGGGTCGCAACCCTGAAAAATCGTGGCATCTTGCATGATGATGGGTGAATTGTCGCAGGAAAAGACGTTCACGGGGAAATCGTCCGAGCCGTTGATCTTGTACCTTGCCAGAGGCTTGGCGTAGCCCTTGATCAGGTAGGAGTTGGGCAAAAAGAAATCGTCCGTGCCGCAGGCATCCTCTGTTTGAAGCCGGAACCTATAGTTGGTGCCCGAAACAAAAGGGATGTTGTCTGCGCTTGTCAGCGTTCTGGATGTGAAATTGCCGTTAAGCCAACCTGTTTCCCAAATGGGCGGATTGGTTGGGTTGCCGTTCGAGTCAAGCGCGTACGCGAGTATCCGATGGCGTTTCACGGGATCCGTGATGGTTCTTGTCAAAGTGAAGGAATAGTCTGGTGGGGCGCAGTTTGCCACATTGGAAACCGCGAACTCCGCCGTATTTGTGCCCACCATGGAGACATACACAGTACGGTCGCGCAGCTCCGTATAGCCGATGCACTGATAGCGCACCAGCACCCGGTGGCAGCCCGGGCGGAACCATCGGACACAAACAGAGGGGCTGCAGCCCGACGCAGAAGGGTTGCAGTCGAGGAAAAGCACTTCCCCTGCGCCTGCTGGCTCAATCCAAGCGTCGGTTGCATTGCAGGTAAAGAGCTGATTGAAGTTTTAGGTCACGCCGAACACACCCAGTTCCCCTGTGCAGGTGGTGCCTACGCCGGGGCCCCAGCAAGTTT
>JBKBIC010000140.1:0-12940 GCA_046299435.1 Saprospiraceae bacterium | reverse complement strand
ACGAAAATGGCGGCACATGGAAACCTCTTCATCTCACAGCGGGCGCGGACGTAACCGTGCCCGCGCCCGCCGCCGCCAACTCGGCGGAGTACCAAACGGAACTGGCCGCGACCAAATCCGCCCGTGCCGCAGCCACCGCATCCCAACTCGAAAAAGTCGAATACTGGGGCGCAAACCCGGTGGCGCGTTGGGCACAAATCGCCAGCGACCTCATGGCAAAGTACAACCTGCCGCCCGCCCCGAACGCCGACGGCTCGTACACTTTCCCCAACGCCGACAGCACCCGCAACAACCCGGCATTTTACCCAGCATTCCCTTTCGCCAACCCACCTTATGCCGCTCGCGGGTATGCCTACTGGGGCGCGGCACAGTTCGACGCGCTCATCGCTGCGTGGCACTGGAAAAAAGAGTACAACCGCCCGGCCTTGCACAAAACCGACGCGAGCATCCAGCCTGTGCTGCCCGCGACTGACCTGCCCTCGTACCCGTCGGAGGATGCGGTCATTGCAGCCGTGTCGCGCACGATTCTGCTCGCCATGTTCCCCGGCGAAAAAGATTACATCAACGGGCTGGCCGAAGAGCACAAAAACAGCCGCCTCTGGGCGGGCATGAACGTCGCCTCCGACCTCGCTTGGGGCGACACGTTGGGCCGCAAGGTGGCGCAAAAAATCCTCTCCGAGCGCGCCAGCAAAGACGGCATGGGCAAAGCCGCCGCCGTCGGCCCGGCCTCGAACAAATCATTTTACTGGGATTCGCTGGCGACTGCCGCGCAGACCAATTTCGGCCATCACTGGTCGAGCCTCGAAACGCCCGCCCGCCCGCCGATGCTGCCGTTTTTCGCCCGTGTGAAAATGTGGCACGTCCCCGGCGGCGTGGCTTCGGTGCGCCCCGGCCCACCGCCCGCCATCGGCTCGGATGAGTTCAACCGCAATGCGGACGAGCTGAAAAACTACATGGACGACGTGACCGCCGAAAACCGCCGCATTGCCAATTTCTGGAGCGACGGCGTGGGCACCTACACGCCTCCGGGCCACTGGGCCATCACCGCCGCGCGGCTCGTGTACAAGTACAAATACAACCCGCTGCGCTCGGCCCGTGTGTTTGCCTACCTCGGCACGACGCTCATGGACGCGGGCATCAGCTGCTGGGACACCAAGTTTTATTACCATTATCCACGCCCGGCGGAGGCGATTCCCGGCTTCAAAACCCTGATTGGGGTGCCGAATTTCCCGGCTTACACTTCTGGCCACTCCACGTTTTCGGGCGCGGCGGCGGAAGTGCTGGCCTACATTTTCCCGGCTGAGGCCGCTTATTTGCAGGCGCAAGCCAAAGAGGCATCCGAGTCGCGCATCATCAGCGGCATCCACTACCGTTTCGATTGCGAAGTGGGCCTCACCTCCGGCAAAAACATCGGAGGCATGGCAGTCGAGACCGCCAAAGCAGACAAAGCAGATTGATAAAAGCAGGATTCAGGAAATTGGAAAAGCAAGGAATTGGGGTGTCGGGCTTTGCCCGGTGCCCCAATTTTACTTTTTGGCAGCCACCTCAAATTTCAACTGGGAGACACCGACTCAAAACCGCAGCAACTTGCCCTCTTGCCACATCCCGGCCATCAACTGTACGCCCACAGGCATCCCGTTTTCGGGGTGTTTCCCGGCGGGCAGGGCGAGGGCTGGCACGCCTGCCAGATTCGCCAGCACGGTGTAAACGTCGGACAAATACATGGCCACCGGGTCGGCACTTTTTTCGCCGAAACGCCACGCGACCGACGGCGCGGCAGGCATCAAAATGAAATCGTACTCGGTCAAAACCTCGAAAATGCGCTGCTGGATGAGCCGCCGCGCCTGTTGCGCTTTGGTGTAGTACGCATCGTAATAGCCGCTCGAAAGCACGAAAGTGCCCAGCAAAATGCGCCGTTTCACCTCCTCACTGAACCCCTCCGTGCGCGAGAGCAGGTAAGTCTCCTCCAAATTCCGGGCGTTCGGGCTGCGCCGACCGTACCGCACCCCATCGTACCGCGCCAAATTGGACGAAGCCTCGGCGGTCGTCAGCACATAATATGTCGGGATGATGTAATCCATCAAATCGAACGGCACAGCCTCGACCGTGTGCCCCGCTCGGCGCAGATTTTCCACAAAATCGAAAATCACCTGCCGCGCACCTGCCTCCAAACCCTCGCTTTCAAGGGCTTCGGGGAAGTAGGCGATGCGGGCTGGTTGGTCGGTTGGCTGGTTGATTGGTTGAGTGGGACTGACCACCGTCGAGTCAAAATCGTCCGGCCCGGCCATGATGTCGAGCAGCAGGGCGAGGTCTTCCGGGCAGTTTGCCAGCGCGCCGATTTGGTCGAACGACGAGCCGTAAGCCAGCAAACCATGCCGCGACACCCGGCCATACGTCGGTTTCAGGCCCCAAATGCCGCAAAAAGCGGCGGGCTGGCGCACCGAGCCGCCCGTGTCGCTGCCCAGCGCGGCAATGCAAGTGCCGGCCTGCACCGACACCGCCGCTCCGCCCGACGAGCCGCCCGACACGCGCTCCGGGTCGGCGGCGTTCCGCACCGGGCCATACACCGAGTTTTCGTTCGAGGAACCCATGCCGAACTGGTCGCAGTTGGTGCGGCCAATGAAAATCGCGCCCTCGGCCAGCAGCCTTTCGACCGCCGTCGCCGAAAACGTGGACGCGAACCCCTCCAAAATCTTGGCCGCCGCTGTCACCTGATGGCCCGCGTAGCAGATGTTGTCTTTCAGCGAAACGACCGCGCCGAACAGCCGCCCGACCGCGCCGGGATTTTCCCGGAAAAGCGCGTCCTGCTCGTCGGCACGGGCGCGGGCTTCGTCGGCCCAAACCTCGACGTAGGCATTGAGGTTCAACGACTTGTCAATCTGGGATAGGTAATATTCCACCACCTCGCGGCAGGTGGTTTCGCCCGCCCGGATGGCGGCTTGGATGTGGGCAATGGATGCGAATTTTGACATGGGAAATTGGCGCGGCCAACTTGGAGAGGGTGGGCAAAGGTAGCCCGCTCCGCCATGTTTTCATTTTGAAATAGGCCGCCTCTCGGCCTACCTTGTGGGCAAAATTTTTGCAAAAAATGGAAACGCTCGTCCCCGCTGCACGGCATAAAAAAGCCAGCCGGAAAATCCCGGAGGGCTTGGTGTACGAAATCGTGCGCGGCAGGCCCGTGTACTATCGCGGCTACCGCGAGGTTTTGGACGGAACAAAACACATCGAAACCATCATGGCCGAAAGTTCCTTGCAGGCGTGGCTCAAAGCCCGGCTCGGCAGTCTGCTCCTCACCTTGCTCGAACCGAAAGGCTATGAAATTGCCTCTGGCGAACTTGGTTTGCTCATGGGCGACGGTTCGCGGCGCGGCGCGGATATTGCCGTGTATCGGGCCGAAGATTTTTACCTAAGCAATCATTTCCTCTCGATTCCGCCCGAAGTCGTGGTCGAAATTGACATCCAAGCCAGCCTCGAAAACCAAACCGAGATGGATTATGTGCTCGAAAAAATCGAGGATTATCTGCGCTTCGGAGTCAAACAAGTGATTTGGGTTTTCACTTCCAGCCGCAAAATCATGGTCGCCACGCCCGCAAAGCCCTGGCTTACAATGGGTTGGGAAACGACCGTCGAAACAATTGGCGGCGCGTCTTTCAATTTGGAAACCATATTGGCCGGGCGGCGGGTGCGATAACCGATGCCACCGAATTGGTTAAAAAAACGGGCCGCGTCTTTTGTCGCCGCCCGTTTTTCGTTTGCCCAAAACAGCGCGGCACTTTCTCCCGAACCGCCGACCGCCGGGCAGTTGCTACATTTGCCGTCGCCATTTTCACCAAGTTCACCAGCCAAATCCGTTTCCTGCACGATGCGCCTTCTCTCGTTTTTCGTTTTTCGTTTTTCGTTTTTCGCCCTTTTCCTCTTTTCAACTGCTGTCCTGCAAGCGCAGGCCCCGCCCAAATTCGGCGACAAGCCCGACGAATTCGTGGGCAAACTCTCCGACTTCATGACCGCGAACAAACGCCCCGACATGGAAGAGGCCGCCAAAGTGTTCAAAAAAGTCGTGTCCGCCGGGCAGCTGTCGCCGACCGAAATGGAGCGCGTCATCAAAATGGCGAACTTCATGGCCGGGCCACAAAATTTGAGTCCGCACCCGTATTTCAAAAACTACATCAATGCCGTATCGGCGGCGCAAAACGACCCCGACACGCTGCTGTTCGACCGTTGGCACACCATGTTGGAGCAGGCAATGGCAAAAGCCGAGCGCGGCAAGACCAAGCCAGTGGCCGCGCTTTTCGAGTTTTCCGCCGATTTCATGGAAGGCCGGGCATTCAAAACGGGCGAGGCGGGCAGCGTCACTTGGAAAATCCGGGGCGGCAAGTTCGAGTTCGCGTTCGATTCGGTACCCTCGGTCAAGTGCGAGCGCGTGAATGTGATTGGCCTCCGCAAGACGGATTCGGTGGCAGTGCAGGGCACGTCGGGCGCGTTTTTCCCCTGGGCCGGCGTGTGGCGCGGCGCGGGCGGCAAGGTGACGTGGGAACGCGCTGGGCTGGATTCGACGGTCTTTGCCACGCTGGGCAAGTACCAAATCGAGGTCGTCAAGCCCATTTTCAGCTGCGACAATGCGAAAATGACCTATCCGCTCTATTTCCCGAACAAGGAAATCGAGGGCAAATTCGAGCACAACGTCACGCCCGACCGGACGGTGGCGAGCCTGTACCCGAAGTTCGAGTCGTTCGATAAGCGATTGAAAATCAATAAAATAGGCGAAGGCATTGCTTACGAGGGCGGTTTCCGGTTGCAAGGTGTTTCGGTGTACGGATACGGCGTGGCGAGCGAACACGCAGAATTGACGGTGTTCAACAAAAAACGCCAGCGCGTCTTTTTCGGGAAAGGCAACCTCTTCGTCATCAAACACGAAAAAAGCATCGTGGCCGAGGAAGTGGATGCCCGGATGTACATGAGCAGCGATTCGGTCATGCACCCGTCCGTCGGCTTGCGTATCGAAATCCCGGAGCAAGTCATCCACCTCACACGCGGGCAAAAAGGCACGGAGCGCAACCCGTTCTACTCCTCCTATTATGCCATGAACCTCGACGTGGACAAGGTCACTTGGTTCCTCGACAAAGATTCGCTGGACATCGGCTCGCGCATCGGCACGGCCAAAGGCGTGGAACAAACGGTCAGTTTTGAATCGAACGACCGTTTCGATGCCGCTGAATTTGCCAAAATGCAGAGCATCAGCACGAAAAACCCCATCTCGACGCTAATGATTTTGGACAAAGAAACGGGCGAGACGGGCGTGGTCTCTGACAGCCGTTTTGCGGCAGAACTGAACCCGAAATTCGACTATTCGAGCATCCAAACCCTGCTGGCCGACATGGTGGCAAAGGGCTACATCAATTACTATTTTGACCAGCACACCATCGAATTGCGCGACAAACTGCGCCATTACGCCCTCGCCAGCCAGGGCAAACGCGACTACGACTACATCAACATCAAAAGCACTTCGACCGCCGCCAACGCCCAACTGAACCTGCGGACGAACGAAACGACCATCCACGAGGTGGACAAAATGGAGTTCAGTCGCCGCCAGCGCGTCGCGCTCATCCCTGACAAACGCGAATTGACCCTGCTGAAAAACCGCGATATGCGCTTCGGCGGGCGGTTGTTCGCGGGTTTCGCGCTGTTCGAGGGCAAGAACATGAACTTCGTGTACGACAAATTCCAAATCAACCTCGACTCGGTGCGGCACCTGGATTTTTACCTGCCGACGGGCGACGTGGACCCGAAAACCAACCAGCCGCAGGCAACGGCCATGAACTCGACCATCGAATACGTCACGGGCGTGCTGCTGATTGACGCGCAGCACAACAAGTCGGGCAAGGAGGATCTGCCGATTTTCCCGTCGCTGCAATCCAAAGAACCGTCGTTCGTGTACTACCAACGCCCCGAAACCCAGAAGGGCGTGTACAAGCGCGATTCGTTCTTTTTCAAACTCGACCCGTTCCCGTTCAACGGTCTGGACAAGTATTCGCCGAGCGATTTGAAGTTCAAGGGCGAGATGCGCCCGGCCTTGATTTTCCCGCCGTTCCGCGAGACCATCGAGGTGCGCGAGCACGACAAATCCTTCGGTTTCGTCCACCGCACGCCGCAGGCCGGCTACCCGACCTATCAGCAAAAAGGCAAATACACGGGCGAGGTTGACCTCTCGAACAAGGGCTTTTTGGGCAAAGGCACGGTGGAATATTTGACCGCCGACATCACCTCGGAGGACATCGTGTTCCGGCCCCGGCAAATGACCTGCACCGCCCGCAAGTTTTTCATGGAAGAAGACCGCGCCAGCGCGGTGAAAGTGCCGCAAGCACGGGGCGAGGACGTGCAAGTGAACTGGCTGCCGTTCCGCGATTCGATGTATGTGTCGAGCAAGGCAAAGGACTTTGAACTGTTCAAAGCCCCCGGCTACACGCACAAAGGCACCTTGATTCTCACGCCGTCGGGCTTGAAAGGGCGCGGCGTTTTTGAATGGGCCGAAGGTCGCATGACCTCGAAACTGATTGCCTATGGGCCTTTCCGTGCCGACGCGGACACGGCGGATTTTCAAATCAAAGCCTTGAACGGCAGCGACATCGCGTTCGACACCCGAAACGTGGACGGCGAACTGGATTTCGACGCGAAAAAAGGCCAGTTCAAATCCAACTCGCCCGCTGGCAACACGACGCTGCCGTATGACAAATACGTCACCTCGATGAACGAATTTACTTGGGACATGGCCGCGCAGAGCATCACTTTCAAAAGCGACCCGGCCCGACCCGGCACCTTCCTTTCGATTGACCCGGAGCAGGATTCGCTGTTTTTTACGGGCAAAACGGCGTTTTACGACCTGAAAACCAACCAGTTGAAAATCGGCGGCACTTCGGTCATCAAATCCGCCGACGCATTCGTGTACCCCGAAACGGGCGACATCGAAATCCAGCCCGGTGGCCGGATGAAGCAATTGACCAACGCCAAAATCGTGGCCGACACCATCAACAAGTACCACAACATCAACCGCGCAACGGTGGATATTTTGGGCAAAAAACTCTACAAAGCCACCGGCTACTACGAGTACAACATCCCCGGCTACACGCAGGAAATCTTTTTCAACAACATCGTCGGGCAGCGGCGCGGCGGCGGCAATTTGAACACCAAAAACGTCCGCACCTCGGCCAGCGGCGAAATCAAGGAAAGCGACGGCTTCCGCATGGACGTGAAAACCTTGTTCCGGGGCGAAATCCAACTCGACGCGAGCAAAAAGAACCTGACGTTCGACGGCTTTGCCTACTTGGACGCTGACAAAATGCCGGGTCGCCAGTGGTTCCGCATCCAAGCCGAGGTTGACCGCAACGACCCGACCATCCGCCTCCGCAACCCGAAAAATGCCGACGAGGAGCCATTAGTCACAGGTTTTTACCTGTCCAAAGAATTTGGCGATATGTACCCGCGCATTCTCCTGCCCGCCCACTCGCGGGTGGACAGGGCCATCATGGACTGCGAAGGCGTGTTGAAATACGACCCGAAAACCGACAAATGGGCGTTCGGAGATTCGCTCCGTGTCGTGGACGCGAACCAACTGACCGGCCCCAAAATGGTGTTCGACAACCGCACCGGCGACGTGACCGCCGAAGGCCCGCTCAACATCGGCTCCGGCCTCGAATACATGAAAGTCAAGGCCGCAGGCCGCCTGAAAACAGATTTCAACGTGGACACGAGCGGCTCGTTCGTGGTCACGGGCGAGTTCATGACGGGCGCGGAAATCATCCTGCCCAAAGCCCTGACCGACGTGCTCGTCAACGACATCCGCACGGCGGCTTTCGACGCGCAAACGCCTGTTTATCTGACGCAGCAAGGGTTTTACAACTCGGCCATGTCCGAGTTCATCACCGACCCGGCAGGCCGCACGGATGCAGTCAACTTGTTGAAAACCAACCAAATAGGCATCCCGCCGAAGGACAACAAATTCTCGTTCCTGCTCGGTCGGCACACGGTCATTTGGAACGGTGAGTATAGTTCGTTCCTGAGCTCGGAGGACAAAATCCCGGTCATCAGCATCGCGGGCGAGCCAATCAACAAAGTGCTGACGGCCTACGTCGAGTACAAAATGCCCGGCAACGAAGACGACCGCTACTACCTCTACCTGAAAGTCAGCCCGGATTTGTGGTACTTTTTTGGCTACCAAGCCGGCGCACTTTACACCGCGTCGAGCAACCCGAAATACAACGACACGCTGCTGGGCTTGAAGAAAAAAGAGACCCAAATCAAAATGCCCGACGGCGAGCTGTACGAAATCATCCCCTCGAACGAGGCGACTGCCAACCAGTTCGTCAACCGGGTGCGGGAGGGGCGGAAGAAGAACTGATGGGCTTTTATGATAAAATTTGCCTGATGCGTGCCCCGCTCGGTTGCAATACGATGAAATGCCCGGATAAAACTTCGAGGTTCTCAAAGATGAAACTCGCTGCGATTTGAGCGCGAAGTGCGGATGTCAGCTCTTCCAACCGAACGAGTATGATGCCTGCATGGATGCGTTTCATGCGATAAATCAGTTCGCCGAAATCTTTGTCGCGTGTGATTAGGATGCGGTTTTCGCGGTTGGAGAGTTCCAAAATGACTTCGTCGTCCGTGCTTTGGTCGGTTTCTGCAAAATAAAGCACATCGTGCCCGGCAGCCCGCAACTTGGCAACTAGAGAGCCGTCTACGCCTTCGTCTGCTATGAAATTCATGCGGCGGCGGCGATTGGGATGAAGGTTTCGCCGCGAAGTGAGGTGGCGGCATAAGCCAGTGCGGCCAGAATGTGCTCATGCCGCAGGCGTGGGTGTTCGGCCAAGATTTCATCGAAAGACTCGCCACAGGAAAGTTTTTCCAAAATCAATTCGACGGTGACGCGAGTGCCCTTGATGACGGGTTTGCCCAGCATCACGCGCGGGTTTATCTCGATGTTTTCAGTGATGAGCTTGGTGTTCAACATGGCTGATTTTTTGACAAAGAAACGTGTTTTCCGAAGACTGGAAAACCAAGTCAGATAATCAAAAACCATGTGCTCACCCCCAGCTGCATCAGCGCGAAAATGCCCAGCGCGAGCCGCATCCACCGCCGTTCCAAAAAGTAAAAGCCATAGGCCACGAACCTGTCCCAAGCAGGGAACAAAAGCAGCAGCACAACTGCGTAGGCCGGGAACAAATCCGACAACCGTTGCTCCGGCAACATGGCCGCCCAAGCCAGCCACAGGCCCAACAGCGTGAGCAGGCATTTTTTCGCAAACAACTGAAAATCAGTCCGTTTGACGAGCAAAAACACGGCGGGCAACAGCATAAAAAAGCCCGGATGCCATAGTGGCGCGAGCAAAAAAATGGCTTTGGGCAGGCCGTTGGGCGGGGTGGGAGAGGCGGGCAAAAGCCAAACTTTTAGGCAAAAGGCCAACCCGACAAGCCCGATAAAAACGGGCGTTTCGCGGCGTTTCCGAAAATCGAGCAGCCGGGCGGCGGCGGCAATCGCCGCCAAAAATGCCGCCCAGAAAATGATTTCCCGGCTGCCCAGCGCGACCTCGCGCACGAACACGGGCGACAGCCCGAACAGCAACCCAGCGTACAAAAAACGCGAACGCTCATGCGTGCCCGGCGCGAGCCAATGGCAACAGCGTTCAAAACAAAACAGCGCGGCGAGGGCGGCTGGCAGCGAGAGGGCAAGCATCCGGCAAAAGTGGCAAAAAACAAAAACTCCACCCCGCTTTGCGGCGGGATGGAGCATGGGCTTGTTCTCACTTTGGTTTTCAATATCGTTCAACGCAGGAGCACCAATTTGTGGGTGGCCGTCGCGCCCTCGCCCTCGATTCGTACGAGGTAGGTGCCGTTGCTCAAATCGCTGAGATTCAGGCCGACGGTGCCGATGGCGTTGCGGACGGTGCGGAGGGTTTTGCCGCTCATGTCCGTGATTTGGATGGAAGCTTCGCTGCCAAATGATTCAGGCACAAGCACTTGCACTTGGCCGTCGGTGGCCGGGTTCGGGAACACGCGGCTTTCGTCGGCGAGCAAAGTGCGCCCGCTGTTTTCGGTGTTTGCCGAACGGTCGCCACCGCAATCTTCCTGCAACTCATACGAACCGATGTCGCGGCGACCGCCAAAAACGGACATGGAGCGTTGGTCTTTGGCGTTGTTGTTCGGTGTGCCGGCGTTGATGGCCGGGCTGCCGCAGTTGAGGGCGTGGGTCATGGTCGCGCCGCCGTTGTTGGCCAATGCGCTGAGCATCGGGTCAATGGGTTCGCCGACCGCACCTTCGAGGTCGCCGGGCATGGCCGGGAACACGCTCGCGTCGTCTTCGCCGATCAGGTTGTAATTCCCGGAGGAAAGCGTGCCGTTCACGTTGGCCACGTCTTGGCCCGACATCCCGGCGGTGTTGGCCGCGATGATGGAACTTGCAAACGAGGCATTGTTCGCAGCCATGTCCTGCGCGAAACCGCCGCCATTGGTGGCCGAGTTTGCGGTGACGGTGATGGCTTTGCCCGTGAGCGTGCCGTTGTTGTAAATGCCGCCGCCCATGTTGGTCGAGGAATTGCCGGAAACGGTGCTGTATTCGATGTTGATGGTGCCGTTCAGGTTGTTGTGGATGCCGCCGCCGTTCGCACTGGTGCCTGTGGCAGCGTTGGCCGCGACGGTCGAGTATTCCACTTCCATTGTTCCGCCGTTGTTGAACAGGCCACCGCCGCCATCGTGTGCCATGTTGCCGCTGGCGGAATTGCCCACGACAGTCGTGCGGGTGATGGTCATTTTGCCCGTGCCGTTCCAGAGGCCGCCGCCTTCTTGCGATGCCGTGTTGCCGGTGACGGTGCAGCCGACGATGGACGAATTGCCCAAACCTGTGATGTGCAGGCCGCCGCCGTTGCCCGGTGCGCTGCCTGTGGAGTTGTTGAGCAGTTGGACATTGCTCAATTTCAAACGCACCGCCGAGCCAGCCGCGCCGGAATTGTCCTCGATGCCGCCGCCAGCGCGGGTGGCCGTGTTGCCGGAAATCGTCGCGCCCGTCACGGTCAAAGTGCCGCCCATGTCGTTGAACACACCGCCGCCAGAGCCGCTCGTGCCATTGGCCATGTTGTTGGTAATCATGGTGTTGGGCTGGATTTTGACGGTGCCGCCCGCGTTGAACACGCCGCCGCCGCCGTTGTCGGCCAAGTTGCCGCTGGCTGTGTTGCCGCTGATGGTCGTGCCGCCGTTGATGGTCATCGTGCCCGTGCCGTTCCAGAGGCCGCCGCCTTCGGAGGCTGCCGTGTTGCCGCTCACCGTGCAACCCGTGATGGCCGAATTGCCCGCGCCTGTCAGGTGCAAGCCGCCGCCGTTGCCGGGCGTTGCGCCCGTGTGGTTGTTCATCAACATCACGTTTTTGAGGGTGAGCATGGTGCCCGCGCCGCCGTTGCCTTCCACGCCGCCACCTGCGCGGCTGGCTGTGTTGCCGGAAATGGTGCAATCGGTCACGGTCAGATTGCCGCCCAAATCGCTCAAAATACCGCCGCCGGAGCCGCTCGCGCCGTTGGCCACGTTGTTCGTGATGGTGGTCCCGTTGATGACTCTCAGGGTTCCGCCCGCGTTGAACAGGCCGCCGCCGCCGTTGTCGGCTGCCGCGCCGCTGGCTGTGTTGCCCGTGATGGTGACGTTGTTGACGGTCATCAGGCCCGTGCCGTTCCAGAGGCCGCCGCCTTCGGAGGCTGCCGTGTTGCCCATGACCATACCGCCGGTGACGGTCGTCGTGCCCATGCCCGTGATGTGCAGGCCGCCGCCGTTGCCGGGCGTTGCGCCCGTGTGGTTGTTGGTCAGGGTGACGTTGTTGAGGCTGATTTTGGTGCCCGCGCCGGAGTTGCTTTCCACGCCGCCGCCCGCACGGGAGGCTGTGTTGTTGGAAATGGTCGCGTCTTTCACGCTCAAATCACTGCCCGCGCCATTGAAGATACCGCCGCCGGAGCCGCTCGCGCCATTGGCGAAATTGCCGGAAATGACCGAGTTGCCCTGCACCTTCACCACCGCGCCGCCGAGGCTGTAAATGCCGCCGCCACCTTGCGTGGCTGCCGCGCCGCTGGCTGTGTTGCCGCTGATGGTCGTGCCGTTGACGGTCAATTCGCCGCCGTTGACATATACCGCGCCGCCGCTCATGCCCGCCGTGTTGGACGTGAGCGAGCAATTGGTCAGGAAAAACTTGCCGGGGCCGCTTGCCATGACCGCGCCGCCGTTGTCCATGACCGCGCCGTTCATCAGCGCGAGCTCGCGGATGTTGGCATAAGGCGAGCCGTTGATGTTGAAAATGCGGCTCATGCCGTTGCCGCTAATCATTGTGTTGGCCGGGCCGTTGCCCGTGATGGTCAGGTACACGCTGATGGTGATTTCGCCCGAAGTCAGCACGATGGGCATACCGTTGGTGGCTGCCGCGAATTTTATCATGTCGTTCGGGCTGGCCGCAGCCACCGCAGCCCGGAGCGAGCCGGGGCCACTGTCGTTGGTGTTCGTGACCGTGATGGTCGCTGCATGAACGGAAAACGCACCTGCCAAGACGAACAGGAGCGATGCAAGCATTGGGAAGGCAAAGATTTTTTTCATATTTATCAGTTTTGAATGATAGATGAAAAGCCTACGAACAGCCAGCCCGAATCGGTTTTCGGGCGATTTTCCCAACATTTCAAAAGCGCATCCGAAGGGCAGGGGTGTTTGGCGGTGGCGGCAGTTTAATTGGTTGATTTTCAGTCGGATGTGCCCGTTTTGGGCGGTGGATTTATTTTTTGAAAATTTTTTGCCCCCCGGTCCCCCAGCCCCCTGAAGGGGATTGCATTCCGAAAAAAGATAGTTTCCTGCCTTAGAGTGTGTTTTAAAATTTGACGGATGTTTTTTGGCAAACTGGCAATGGAGCAATTGCTTAGTTATCTCCGAAG
>JBKBIC010000139.1:0-13134 GCA_046299435.1 Saprospiraceae bacterium | reverse complement strand
GTTGGAAACCAAAAATCCGACGGATTTCCCTCCCAGTACCACAGATAAATCTGTGGGTTGGAAACCAAAAATCCGACGGATTTCCCTCCCAGTACCACAGATAAATCTGTGGGCTGGAAACCAAAAATCCGACGGATTTCCCTCGCACAGCCCACAGATTTATCTGTGGGCTGGAAACCAAAAATCCGGTGGATTTCCCTCGCCAGTACCGCAGATTTATCTGTGGGCTGGGAATCAAAAATCCGACGGATTTTCCTCGCACAGCCCACAGATTTATCTGTGGGAAAACCCGAACACATCATGCAAAAACGCACGCTCCTCGCCGCCGTGTGGCTGGCTTTTTCACTGAAAACCGCCGCGCAAACCGCCCCCTGCACCGCCCTCCCGCAGGCTACCGAAACCATGCACACCAATCGCTTGCGGATGCCGCACCTGCGACCCGGCGCGTATATCGGCGGCTACCCGATGTACAATCCCAGTGCCGTGACCGCTGATTACGACGGCCTGCCGCAGCCCACCGCCGGGTTGTTCGCCAGTTCGATTTGGGTGGGCGGGCTGGACGAGGCCGGGCAGGTGCGCGTCTCGGCCACGACGTTTCCGAAGGACAATGATTTCCATTTCGTGGCTGGCCCGTTCGGGCTAAGTGCCTCAGAATGTGGGCGTTGGGACAGGTTTTGGTCGGTCAATCGCACCGCGCTCGCGGCGCACCGCACAGACGTGGCCGACGGAAATCTGGATGACCCGCTGCCCGAAATCCTTGCTTGGCCAGGGCGCGGCAACCCGCACTTCGCCGCCCAAAACGGCTTCGATTTGCCGAATGCCGCGGACGATTTCGCGCCGTTTTTCGATGCCGACGGCGACGGGATGTACGACCCGTTCGCGGGCGATTTCCCGCACCCCAACGGCGTGGACACCGCCATCGTGCCCGGCAAAATCATCTGGAACCTGTTCAGCGACCCGCAGCCCGGCGTGTTCGTGTCGCCCGACCTGCCCGGCATGGGCGGTTTTGAATATCAATGGACAGCATGGGCGACGGCCTGCGCTGATACTTCGGATGTGCTGAACGATGCAGTGTTTTTTTCGCTGCGGCTCACGAACCGGACGGGTGAGCGGCGGGATTCGGTGGTGCTGGGGCTGTTCGCCGATGAGGAATTGGGTTTTGATTTTGACGATTGCATGGGGACGAACGCGCCTTTGAATTCTTTATATTGGTATAATCGCTCCAATCATGACACTTTGGTTGGCAATTTTGCCATGCCTGTATTTGGGAAAAACCCACCAACAGCTGCCCTTACCTACCTCAATATTTCACTCCATCGGTCAATAGGGTTTCATGGCAGCGGCTTGTGCTTGCCAAATCACACCACCGACTTTCCTCTCTTCACTGAGGATTTTTGGAATTATCTGAATGGGAGATGGAAAACCGGCAAGCCTTTGACCTTCGGCGGGAGTGGCTACACAACAAATCCACAAGCAATCAATACCCCGTTCATCTTTCCTGATGACCCCAACCAGCCAGATGGTTGGTCTGAATTGGATTCAAGCCCGTCATCATGTGGAGATTTCTCTGTGGGCAGTGCCTTTGTGGGAGACATGCATCCAAACGCCTCAAAAACAATTGATTACGCCTTTTCCTATCATCGCGGCCCCGGCCTCGACCACCTCCAAAACGTGGGCTACTTGTTCCAGCGCGTGGCGGATTTGCGGCAGCGGTACGCCCAAAATTTCGCCGCCGACTGTGCCCCGGAGCCGCTCTGCCAAGCCGATGATTGCGTCTGGCCGGGCGACGCGAACCGCGACGGCATCGTGAATCATTGCGACATCCTGCCCATCGGCGTGGCACTCGGCAAAACCGGGCTGCCGCGCCCCAGCTTCACCACTTGGGAGGGCAAAACCGCGCCCGATTGGGGCCAACTTTTCAACCAAACCTACGACCTAAAACACACCGACGCGAACGGCGACGGCTCCGTCGGGCTGCCCGATGCGGGCGTGGTGCGGGATTTTTATGGGCTGAAAAAGCCTGATTATCAGGCGGTTGATGTTTATCCGGCTGGAACTGACGTTGCGATTGAGAGCAGCTTGATCAACCCTGACAATGTGCAAACAGGCGATGTCGCGTACCTACGGGTGGTAAGCGCGGTTCCAGATGGTCTTCGAGGACTTGCGATGACTTTGGAATGGGACACCGTGTATTGGGAAATTTATATGCTGCCGCAACTCTCGCCTTTTTCATTTCATCACGCAAACCTTGCTTGCCGGGTTTACACAAAAGGGAAGTTCGAATCTTCTTTTTTCAAATTCGACCCATTTACTGGCAGTTCGTTCCCAATAATCGTTCTTTCCCTCCGCGCCCGCACCCTCCCGCCCGGCACCCCGCCGCTCACCTACATCCGCCTGAAAAACATCAAAGGCATCCGCGCCGACGGCTCCGAAATCTCGTTGGGGTCGTGGCCTCGGCAGTTCTGTTTCGGCGGCGGCTGCACCGTCGGCACTGACGAAGGCATTGAGAATCAAGCTGTTCGCGTGTTCCCGAACCCGGCCCGCCACGCCATCCACATCGAGACCGACGGTGCGCCCGTGCTTTGGCTGGCCTTGCTCGACGCGGCTGGCCGCACCGTGCGCGCCCCGTTTTTGGAAGGAAACAGCCCCGCCGTCATTTGCCCGACCGACGGCCTGCCGGGCGGCCTGTATTTCCTGAAAGTGAAAACGCGGGACGGCCTGGCCGTGCGGAAAGTGGTGGTGGAATGAGGAGTTGAAGAGAGGGAAGAGTTGAAAAGTTGAGTGGGGTTGAAAAGTTGAAAGTGCCGCCCCTTCAACTCTTCAACTTTTCCTCTCTTCAACTCTTCCCTCTCTTCAACTTTTTTCTCCCCCGCCGTGTGCAAAAAATCCTGCCGCGCACATCCATTGCCCACCAAAGCGCGACGGGATTGCATCTGCCCAAATGTTCCGGGACACGCCGCGCAAACCACTCATTCACCCATTTACGCATTCACGCAATGAAATACCTCGTCCTGCTCGTGGCCGGATGTCTCGGCCTGTTTGCCTCCGCTTTGCCCGAAAACGCACCGGAAAATTCGCCCGAAAAAACCGCCCTCGTCGGCACCGTCACCGAAACACCCAGCGGCCAGCCCGTCGCCGGGGCGCAAATCTCCGCCCTGAAAAACTTTGAACCCGCTGGCACGGCCACGACCGACGCGGCTGGAAAATTCAGCCTGCCGCTTCCGCCCGGCACTTATGAAGTCGAAATCCGAGCCGCAGGCCACGAAACCCGCCGCGTGCTCGGCGTGCCTGTCGCAGATGGCCAAGCGACGACGCTCAACATGGCATTGGCCGCGAGCGGCGAATCGCTGGACGAGGTATTTGTCTGCAATTTCGGCTACGGACACGGCCCCGGTATTCACGGGGCGGCGTCCATGTCCCTCGCGGAAGTGACGGTGGCGGGCAAAACGCTGGGCGTTGCCACGACGACGGACGGCGCGCGCAGCAAAGCATCCGCAAAACCTGCCCCGACCGACGGTGGCGCGGCCAAAATGAAAGGCGAACGCAGGTCGCCCCTCTTCAAAAAAGACGAGGCCCGCGCTGTGGATTTTGGAATATCTGACGACGCACCCGCGCCCATGCCCGGCAGCCCAGCCACGCCCAGCCCGCGCGCTGGCCTGCTGACGGGCGGCGAATGGAACGACCTGCACAACTGGGCCAAACACTGGGCGGATATGCTCGCCGACGGCGAAATTGACAGCCACATGGATGCCTACCATTTTTACCCGAAACACCGCGTTTCCGTGCTTTTGGAAAACGAAAACCATTTCCCGGCGGTGGATGCCGAAGTGCGGCTGCTGGACAAAAACAACAAGCTGCTTTGGTCGGCCCGCACCGACAACACGGGCCGCGCCGAACTCTGGGCCGGGCTTTTTGACAAAAAAACGGAGCCAGAAGGCTTGCAACTGATCGCCATCGTCCAAGACAAATGGCACACGCTCGGCAAGGCCAAACCATTTGCCGAAGGCGTGAACCACCATGTGCTGCCCTTCGAGTGCCGCGCCCCGAACACGCTCGACATCGTGTGGGCGGTGGACGCGACCGGCTCGATGGGCGACGAAATCGAATACCTGAAAACCGAACTTTTGGACGTGATTGGCCGCGTGAAAACCGCCAACCCCGACCTCGGCGTGCGCATGGGCACGGTGTTCTACCGCGACCAAACCGACGAGTACCTCGTGCGCGCCAGCGGCCTGAACCACGACATCGCCCGCACCGTCGGCTTCATCCGCAAGCAATCGGCCAACGGCGGCGGCGACTACCCGGAGGCCGTGCATTCTGCGTTGGAAGAGGCCATTTTCCGGCAATCGTGGAGCAAGGACGCGGTGGCGCGCATCTGTTTTTTGGTGCTCGATGCCAGCCCGCACCGCGAGCCAGCCGTGCTCGAAAGCCTGCAAAAAAGCATCGCAGAAGCCGCCAAACGCGGCATCCGCATCGTGCCGTTGGCGGCCAGCGGCATCCAAAAGGACACGGAGTTTTTGATGAAATTCTTCGGCCTCGCCACCAACGGGACGTACACCTTCCTGACCGACCACAGCGGCATCGGCGGCAAACACCTCGAACCCACCGCCGACGAGTACAAAGTGGAAGCCGTCAACGATATGCTCGTCCGCATCATCACAGAATACGCAACGGTGAAAACCTGCGAGGGCAAATCCAGCATCCGTTTCGACGACCAACAGGGCGGCCAAAACAGCCAAAACCCCGGCTGGCAGGCCCAATATTTTCCGAACCCGGCCAGCGACCAATTCACGCTCGACCTTCCGGTGGATGTGGAAACGCTGACGATTTACAACTCCGAAGGCCAAGCCGTCCGAAAATTGACGAGCCTGAAAGCCGGGCAGACGCGCGTCCCGGTGGCCGATTTGCCGCAAGGCATTTACACGTTGCGCTTGCTGAAAAACAACCAATGGCAAAGCGGGAAATTGGTGGTGGCCCGCAGCTGAAAAAAAATTTAGGGATGAAAAGCGAAACCGAGCGGGGCTACAGCCTCGCTCGGTTCGTTTTTGGGGTTGACGGGATTTTGAGTCGCCTGCTCACATTTTGGGCAGCAGCACCGAGTCCACGGAGTGGATGACCCCGTTGGATTGATACACATCATAGACGTTGATGTTGGCCGAGTTGCCGTTTTCGTCCCAGACGGTGATGTTGCGCCGGCCGTTCATCTTGAATTTGAGGGTGCCGCCGCTGACGGTCTTCAGCGTGTTCTGGCCTTTTTTCAGCATCTTGGAGAGTGCCGCGAAATCGTACTTGCCGGCCACGACGTGGTAAGTGAGCACTTTGGCGAGGGTGGCCTTGTTTTCGGGCTTCAACAAAGTCTCGACCGTGCCGACGGGCAGGTTCTCAAAAGCATCGTTGACCGGGGCAAAGACCGTGAACGGCCCTGGGCCCTTCAGGGTAGCCACCAAATCGGCGGCCTTTACGGCGGCGACGAGCGTGGTGTGGGCTTTGGAGTTCACGGCATTGTCCACGATGTCTTTCATCGGGTACATGGACTCGCCGCCGACTTGCACGGTGGCGACGGCGGTCTGGGACACGAGGGAAAAGGAGAAGGAACTGCAGGCCAGCAAGAGACTGGCGATTTTCAAATACGTTTTCATTGTGGTTGAAATGTAGTTTGTGAAGAATGTTTGGTTTTGAACCTCGCCTACATCTACGAGGGCGGGCTGGGGGCGGTTTTCGAGGGGCAAAAAAAGCCGCGCCAAATTTTCAGCCTCGGCGAGCCATTTTGACAGGAAAAACCCGGTGGCACGATTGTCGCCGCCCCCGTGCTTGCGAACATTGCGAACCCGGCTACCGGGGATTTGGCCTGCAAACTTGGGTGCCGACCATTTCCTGCTCATTTTTCAACTCGTTCAAAATCAAGGTCATGCACCAAATTCTTGCCTCCACCGCAGGCACACCTGCCACCGACTCCACGCGCCCACCGGCCTTCCAGTCCGATGCCGAGCTGCTCGATGCCTACTCCCGCACCGTGACCGGCGTGGCCCGCCGCGTGAGCGACGCGGTGACGCACATCAAAGTCAACCGCCCGAAAAACCAGTCGCGCCAGCCCGCCCCACAAGGCCAGCAACAGCCGTTCGGCACCGGTTCCGGTTTCATCATCAGCAGCGACGGGTTTGTGGTGACGAACAGCCACGTCGTCAACGGCGGCGAGGGCATCGAGGTCAATTTGCAGGACGGGCGCACCTTCGCGGGGCGCGTCGTCGGCGACGACCCGGCCACCGACATCGCCGTGCTGAAAATTGACGGCAGCAACTTTTCCACGACCCAGTTCAGCGACAGCGACCGCCTGCAAGTCGGGCAAATCGCCATTGCCATCGGCAACCCATACGGTTTCCAGTACACGCTCACGGCGGGCGTGGTCAGTGCGCTGGGCCGCACGCTCCGCACCCAGACCGGGCGGTTGATTGACGACGTAATCCAGACCGACGCGGCCCTGAACCCCGGCAATTCGGGCGGCCCGCTGGTGGATTCGTTCGGCAACGTCATCGGCGTGAACACCGCCGTCATCCTGCCCGCGCAGGGGCTTTGCTTCGCGGTGGCCTCCAATCTGGCGAAATACGTCGTCGGCAAATTGATTTTGGAGGGCAAAGTGCGGCGCGGCTACCTCGGCATAAGCGGCCAAACCATGCCGCTGCACCCCAGCCTCATGGAAAAACTGCAACTGCCGACCAAAGGCGGCATCCATGTGCAAGGCTTGGAACCGAACAGCCCGGCCAGCGTGGCGGGCTTGCAAGTGGGCGACATCATCGTGCAGTTCGAGGGCAAGCCCTGCGGCTCCATTGACGACCTCCACAAAGCCCTCGACCACACCAGCATCGGGCGCAGCATCAGCCTTTGGGTGCTCCGCAACGGCGGCCTCGTCAACGTGAAGGCCACGCCGGGGGAGATGGGGTGATTTTGGTTGGTGATTTGGCTATTCGGTGATTTGGCTATTTGGTGATTGAAACTTCGCATCACTGAATAGCCAAATCACCGAATAGCCAAATCACCGAATCACCAACCAACCCTACTTTTGCCCGACCATGAGACTGATTTCCACATCCAACATCCGTTTTTGGGCCGTTTGCCTTTGCTGGCTGGCCTTCGGGCAAGTCGCCGGGGCGCAGGAGTTTTTCCGCTTCAAGGCTGAGTTTTCCATCAAAGAGAAAGAAAAAGGCGCGGAGCAGGGCCGCCTCATCATGGGCACCGTGTTTTTTGACAAAAACCTCCGCAAAATCGCCTACGACATCCGCTTCCCGGAGCCGGAGCAGTGGCTCGTACACGATACGACGCTGTTCCGCGTGGCGCACGACTCGCTGCTGTCGCGCCAGCCAGTCGGGCAGGTGAGTGAGTACTCGCTGTTCAACATGATTTTGAGCCAGCAACTGGCCGATTTCGGCCTCGCTCGCGCAGGCTACGCGCCCGGCGAGGTGCGGCAAGAGGGCGGCCAGACGCTTTCGACTTGGCTGCCGCCGGAGCAGCTGCGCGAGTACCTCGGCCCAGTGGTGTTGGCGCAGGAAAACAAACGCCTGACGGCCATTGCTTTCCAATCAAAAGACGGCACGACGGCGGCCAAATTCTACCTGCAAGACTACCAAACCCACGACGGGCTGCCCGTGCCGGGCAAGGTGTACCAGATTTTTTACCGGCCACAGGGCGAGTTCATCCGCATCCTCACGCTCAAAAACATCACCGTCAACAGTGCCGATGAAGACAATCGTTACGATTTCCCTGTGCCTGCTGGCCGCTGAACTCTCGGCCCAAAGCCCCGCCAAAGCCGACCTTGACCTGCTTGCACGGGCATTCGCGCCAGAGCCGAAGGTGCGCCTGCGCGAACAATTCACGGCCAGCCGCCAGAACCCGAACGAGTTGCAGCTGGTGTTTTCCGGGCTGTTCCTGTTTTACAAATCCTTCATCTCGTCGCAAGACCAAAACCGCTGCAACTTCCATCCGTCGTGCTCGGAATTTGGGTTGCAAGCCATCAAAAAACTGGGTTTTGTGCGCGGGGCGGTCTGCACGTTCGACCGCATGAGCCGCTGCAACGGCCTCAGCCCCGAACTGTACGAGGTGGACTTGAACCGAAAATTGCTCCTTGACCCGGTGAAGTGGTGAGAAACGTGAGACGGTGAGAAATGTGAGACGGTGAGAAATGTGAGACGGTGAGAAATGTGAGACGGTGAGAAATGTGAGACGGTGAGAAAGTGGGGCGGGCGGGAAGCGAGACGGCAAGAGGAAGTACCTTCGCCGCTTCAAAAAAAAATCCGAACGCAAACCATGCAACAACTTTTGGCGGAAGCAATCCGCATCGCTCAGGCCGCTGGCGCGGCCATTTTGGAGGTGTACAACGGCCCCGATTTCGAGAAAAACGTGGAGCAAAAAGGCGACAGCTCGCCGCTCACCCTTGCCGACAAACGCTCGCACCAAGTCATCGCCGCAGGCTTGGCCGCGCTCGCCCCCGATATTCCAGTGCTTTCCGAGGAGGGCAAACAAATGGACTACGCCGAGCGCAGCGGCTGGTCGCGCTTTTGGCTCGTTGACCCGCTCGACGGCACGAAGGAATTCATCAAGCGCAACGGCGAGTTTGCGGTTCACATCGCGCTGGTCGAAAACGGCCGCGCCACACTCGGCGTGGTGCACCTGCCCGTCCTGAACGTGACCTACGCAGCGGTGCAGGGCGGCGGCGCGCACAAGTGGGAAAACGGCACAGCGCAGCCCATCCGAGTCGCGCAATTTGCTGAAAACCAAGAAGGTCTGCGCATGGTGGCCTCGCGCTCGCACATGAGCGCGGAGACCGCCGAATACATGGCTCGGTTCCAGAACCCGACCACGCTCTCGATGGGAAGCTCCATGAAATTCATGCTCGTCGCCGACGGCCGGGCCGACATTTACCCGCGCCTCGGCCCGACGATGGAGTGGGACACCGCCGCCCCGCAGGTCATCGTGGAGGAAGCTGGCGGCTCGGTGCTGGATTTCAAAACCGGCCAACCGCTCCGCTACAACAAAGAAAACCTGCTGAACGAGTGGTTCGTCGTGCGCGGCAACGGCTAACACGCACCACAAACCCGCCTGCCTGCCATGCCGCAGCACATCGCACACCTCACGCTCGTCGTGGACGATTACGACGAGGCCATCCAGTTTTACACCCAAAAATTGGGCTTCGCATTGCTCGAAGACACGCCCTTGAGCGAGACCAAACGCTGGGTGCGGGTGGCTCCGAATGGCTCCGCCGGATGCTGTTTGTTGCTGGCAAAAGCCGCGAACGACGCGCAAAAAAGCCGTGTCGGCGACCAGACGGGCGGGCGGGTTTTCCTGTTCCTCTACACCGACGATTTCTGGCGGGACTACCACGCGATGCTCGCCAACGGCATCCGTTTTGTGCGCCCGCCCGCCGAGGAAGCCTACGGCACGGTGGCCGTGTTCGAGGATTTGTACGGGAACCTGTGGGATTTGTTGGAGCCGAAATAGGGATACAAAAACCGAAACGGGCAGCCTTTTGCAAAGGGCCGCCCGTTTTGATTTTTGCGAGGGGTGAAAATATCACAACTCTCCCAGCCGCTTCGTCACCACCTCCTTCCCGTTCACCACCGACTTCCGCCCGAAGAGCAGGCCCGCCCCGTCGGCATCAATCAGGACGGTGTCGCCTTTTTCGTAGTTGCCGGCTAAAGCGAACGCATGGAATCACACACCGAAAGGATGGTGCCGATAAGTTAACTTTGTATCGAAAAAATTCTGACAGATGCCAAAATCATATTCACAATTCAAGTACGACGACATCCTCGCGTTGAACTTGGCACTAATGCGGGGAGCATATTTCAAAAACATCCTCCCGCTTGAAGCGAGCGACTTCCTGAAAACGACCCTCCAAATCAACTCCAGAATGGTGTTGACCTCCGAAAAGGCAAAATCGGAGTTCATCATAGCACCTGTGCTTTACGAAATCGCCCGCCGAAATGAGGACAAGATATCGTTCTTCTCCGGGCAGAACTTGGATGTTGACCCCGCGCTTGGCCTGCGCGGGTTTTGCGATTTCATCTTTTCCAAAGTGCCTGCCAGTCCAATCGTCAATGCTCCGGTTTTTTGTGTCACCGAAGCCAAAAACGACAACCTCGAAAGAGGCACCCCACAGTGCATCGCTGAGATGTTTGCATCAAGGCTGTTCAATCAAAAACACAAAAAAAACATTGATGTGATATACGGTTGCGTCACGACGGGCTATCAATGGCAGTTTTTGAAACTCGAAAGGCAAACCGTTTTTCAGGATTCGACGATTTATTCGCTTAGCGATTTGCCGCAGGTTTTGGGGATTCTGCAATTCATTGTCGAGCATTGACCCTCCCAAGCAAAAAAACGTAACCGAAAATTGTGTTGGACAACGCCCCGCAAGCCGCAAAAAATTGCCTGACGAAATCTTCGGTTGGGTATTTCCGCTCGCGCAAACCCCGGCGCCATTTTCCTTCACTCACCACACTTTTTGCCGCATGAAAAAACTGATTTTGCTTTTGCTGCTGCTGGCTGCTTCGGGTGTGAATTCTGGGGCGTTTGGTCAGAACAAGAGTTTCCCGACCGTTCAGACGTTGAAATACTGGACTAATAACTGCAAGTATTCTATAGTACACAGAGGGTTAAGAGTATGTTTTAAAATTGCTTGCGAAAAAGATTTCGTCTTCGGCAGTTATGTGAGAAAGGGGAACCGGCCCGTAACTTTTGGTTGCAAAATCTTGAGATACCATGGCAAAAAAACTCCCTCGCCTTTCGGCGGAAGAAATTCAGCGAGTTGACCGATTCCCAGTGGCAAATTATTGCACCGCTACTTGCGCGCTGCAAAGCGCAAGCGGAAAAATTCTTTGCGCGAAGTGCTCAACGCGATTTTGAAGGTGGCCTGCTGCGGGCTTCAATGGCGTTCGCTGGACGACAAGTACCCTCCTTGGCAAAGCGTCTTTTACTATTTCCGCAAGTGGCAAAAAGACGGCACTTTTTTGTCGGTTTTGAGGCGTTTGCGCGAAAAGATCCGCCGCCAACTGGGGCGGGAGGCCGAAGCGTCAGCCGTTGCGGTGGACAGCCAGAGCGTCAAAAAAGGCCCGCTCGTAGGCCAAGAAACGGGCATCGACGGGGGCAAAAACGTCAACGGGCGCAAGCGGCACCTTGCTGTGGACACCCTCGGCCTGCCCTTGGTCGTAAACGTCACGGCGGCCAACGTCAACGACGGCAAAGCGGGCATTGAGATGCTCTGGCAATTGGAGGCCGAATCAAAACGCTTGAAACTCATCCGGGCAGACCAAGCCTACGAAGGGGACTTCCAGGCAGCGACCACCTACTACCAGTGGACGGTGGAAATCGCCCCAAAGGCCCGAATCCCAGCGCGGGTTCGTCCCCCAAAAAGGTCGTTGGCAGGTCGAACGAGCCTTCGCATGGCTCAACTTTTTCCGCCGCCTGGCAAAGGATTATGAAAAAACGGTCCGCTCCGCAATCGCTTTCAACCAACTCGCCTCCGTCTTTATCATCTTGGCAAACTTCAAAACTTGATTTTTAAAACATACTCTAAGTTTCATACCCGCACGTCTCACCCTCTCACATCTCACCTCTGGCCATGTGGCGCACGGGCATGGTACTGCATAAGCCCAACATTTTCAATGCCTTAGCCCGCGTCCGCTGGGACAAGGAAGATCAAAAAATCCTCGTGGACGTGTGCGGCGAGGAGCCGAGGCGGTTCCTCAGTTTCATCCGCGAGACGGTCAAGGAAATCGTCAACGACTTCACCAACCTGAAATACAGCGAGCTCGTGCCGATACCTAATTGCGACGAAACAGAGGAGTACGATTACCTCACGGAGGCTGAAAAAGCAGGCGAAAAAGAGGTTTTTGTCAAAGCCCTGAAAAAGCGTGTCCTCATCGCCGACCTGCTCGATGGCGTGGAGGAACCCGCCATGCGCGACGAGGTGGAGCAGTTGCCCGTGCGGGCTTGCGTAATTTTTGCAGAGGAGGATTTAGGCTATTTGAGAGAATTGCAAAGTGCTCTTGCTGTGCTCAAAAGATTGAACAAACTCGATGTGTGGGACAAAACCTACATCAGAGCAGGCGAAGAGTGGCAAAAGGTCATTTTCCAACAACTGGACGAGTGCGACATCGTGCTGTGCCTCGTCAGCGCGGATTTCGTGGCCTCGGATTTTTGCTGGAAAGAAGAATTTGGAAAAGCATTGGAGGCGCATCGGCGTGGCGAAAAGACGATTGTGCCCATCATGCTCCGCAAAACCGACTGGCAGGATTTGCCGCTGGCGGAAATTCAAGGCACGCCCGGCGAGTGGATTACCTCTGCCAAAAACCGGGACGAGGCTTGGACGAAGGTTGCCGAAACGCTGCGCCCCGCGCTCGCGCAAGCCAAGCAACGCAAAAAACGTTTGCTCGACAAACGACGCGGCGGGATGTGAGACAACCACGCTGCGAGCACCGTTCAACTTTTCAACCCCACTTCTTTTCCTCTATTTTTTCAACGCCGCATTGCCCATCTCGACCAAAGCCGAGTGCGTCGCCATGCCTGTTTTGCGGGCGAGCACCACGCCCTGCGGGTTGACGAAAAGCACGGTCGGCAGGGTTTTCACCTCGTAAATCGAGGCAACGGTTTTCCCGTTCGGGCTGTCGAAATCCACCTTGTAATTGATGAAATTGGAATTGAGGTAGGTGTACGTCGGCTTCTGGCTGAAAACTTCCTCTTCCATCACCTTGCACGGGGCGCACCATGAGGCCGTGAACACCACGAACACGGGCTTGCCCTGCCGCTGCGCCTCCTCCAACACGGGCGAAAAACGCTCGCTTTCGATGAAAACCAACCCCGCCGAAGGGTCGCCTTTGGCAAAAGGTTCGATGGCCGTTGGTTCCTCTTCCGCAGGCTTGGGCCGGGCGACGGGCGTGGAGATTTTGGCAGGCTGGGCAGCGGTGGCCGGGCGAGAACTGGGCTTGGAGGCGACCGTTTTTTTTGAGCCACCGCAGGCAACGGCGAGCATCAAAATGAAAGAAATCAGGCAAAAACCGACGGAACGAAACATGCTGAAAATGTGAGACGGTGAGAATGTGAGACGGTGAGAATGTGAGACGGTGAGAATGTGAGACGGTGAGA
>JBKBIC010000138.1:0-13280 GCA_046299435.1 Saprospiraceae bacterium | reverse complement strand
CTCGATGTTCGGTGCGTTGGAGCTGACCAACCAAGAGCTGTTGAACTATCGCGGCTACGACTACACGGGCAATAAACTGGACAAAGGCGTTACGTTCAACGACTTTTTCACAAGCCGCGATGCCGACGGTGTGCGCGACTTCCCAGTGGCCGCCTTGCAGCCGCTTTACCAAGCCGCCTACATCAAGGACAAATTCCAGTTCAAGGACATGATTTTCAGCCTCGGCCTCCGCGTGGAGCGTTTCGACCTGAACACCAAGACTTTGAAAGACCCGTACTCGCTCTATGAAATCATGGACGCAGACGAGTATTTCCGCACGGTGCCCTCTGCTGGCGAACGCCCCGCAGGCATCGAAGATGATTATAAGGTGTACGTCAAATCGCAGAGCGACCTCGCGCCCAAAGCATACCGCAAAGGCGACGTGTGGTACTCCCCCGACGGCACCCAGCAAAACGACGCGAACCTCATCTTCGGCACTTCGCCGGTGGTTCCGTTGCTGAGAGACACCATCAGCGGCGACAACATCCTCGACCAACGCTTCGACCCGAACACCTCGTTCAAGGACTACGAGCCGCAAGTCAACTGGATGCCGCGCCTTGCCTTCTCGTTCCCGATTTCGGACAACGCCAACTTCTTCGCCCACTACGACGTGTTGGTGCAACGCCCGCCGAGCAACTGGGAGGTCACGCCGCTCAACTATGTGTATTTCTACACCAACAGCCGCACCCCGGAGAACAACGCCAACCTGAAACCGGAGCGCGTGGTGGACTACGAGATGGGCTTCAAACAGAAACTCAACAACTTCTCGGCCATCACTTTCTCGGCTTACTACAAGGAACTCCGCGATATGCTCCAGCTCCGCACGATTCTGTACGTCCCGACTATTGGCCGTTATGACTCGTTCGGCAACGTGGACTTCGGCACGGTCAAAGGCTTCACGTTTGTGTATGACCTGCGTCGCATCCAGAACTTCGAGGCACGTTTGGCTTACACCCTGCAATTCGCCGACGGCACAGGCTCGAACGCCGAATCGCAACGCGGCCTGACCCGTTTCGGCAACATCCGCACACTGTACCCGCTGGACTTCGACGAGCGCCACAACATTTCGAGCATCCTCGACTATCGTTTTGCCTCCGGCAAACAGTACAACGGCCCGCGCATCGCTGGCAAAGACGTGCTCGCCAACTTCGGCGTGAACATGCAAGTGACCGCTGCTTCCGGTCGTCCGTACACCGCGAAGGATTTGGCTCAGCGTTTCGGCGCGAAAGGCACGGCTGGTGCCATCAACGGCAGCCGCCTACCGTGGCGCGCAACGGTTGACCTGCGCGTGGACAAGTCGTTCAACATCGCGCCGAAAGGCACCAAAAACGACCTGTTCTTGAATGTTTACTTCCGCGTGACCAACCTCCTCGACCGCCGCAACGTCGTGAACGTGTACGGCTACACAGGCTCGCCGACCGACGACGGCTACTTGGCCACACAAGAAGGCCAGTCCGTGTTGAAAGGTGCAGCCGCGCAGCAGCAAGCCTACCTTTCCTCGTACTCGTGGGCATTGCTCGACCCCAATAACTTCACGCAACCACGCCGTATGTACATCGGTGCATCGTTCGCTTTTTAAGGTAGCGAGTTTTGAGTATCGAGTTTTGGGTTTTGAGTGTATTTGTCTGACACTCAAAACTCAAAATCCGATGCTCAAAACCTGATACTCAAAACTCAATACTCAAAACTTAAAAATATGCGTATTCAAAAACTCATATTCACTGCTTTTCTGGCGGTCTTGGCCGCCGGGCTGGCAGCCAAGCCACCAGCCGATAGAATCAGGAAAAAGCCAAGCAAAGCAGCGACTTATCGCGCAGAGTGCGCCAACTCCGAGTCGCAGATTGACCAAGAAATCAACAACGTCCGTGCCCGCTTGCTGGGCGGCGGCGACTGCTGGTGGGATTTGAACGACGGCAGCTACATCGTCCCGAAAGTGGACCCGGCCTCCGGCCAACGCCCGGTGTCGTCCATCTTCGCAGGCTCGGTCTGGCTGGGCGGCGTTGACCCGGCTGGCAACCTCAAACTCGCCGCCGAGGACTATCGCAACAACGGCCAAGCCGACTTCTGGCCCGGCCCGCTCACGCCGGACGGCCTGACCGATGCTGCCGTTTGCAAAAACTGGGACCGCCACTTCCGCGTCGTGGGCGAAGAAATCCGCGCCCACCTCGCCAACCTCGCCGACGGCAACAAAAACCCCGATATCATCCCTCGCGCCCTGAAAGGCTGGCCCGCACGGGGCAACCCATACTTTGAGGAAGTTTGGGGCTTCGAGTTGCCCGACAACCAACAGGGCTTGGCTGGCTTTTACGATGCCAACGGCGATTTCCGGTACAACCCAGTGGATGGCGATTACCCGTCCATTGACATCAAGGGTTGCCCGCTCGACCGCTACCCGGACGAGATGATTTTCTGGATTTACAACGACCATGGCGGCGGCCAAGCCCACGACACGGGCGGCAAGGCCATCCAAATGGAAGTACAGGTGCAGGCATTCGGTTACGTCACCAACGACGAACTGAACGACATGACCTTCCAGCGTTACAAACTCATCAACCGCGCAAAAGAGAGCATTGACTCCACGTTCTTCGCCATGTGGGTGGATGCCGACCTCGGTTGCGCCGACGACGACTATATCGGTTGCGACACGGCCAAGAGCCTCATGTACATCTACAACCAAGACAACCTCGACGGCAACTCCGGTTGCACTTGCGGCGACGTGGCCACCTATTGCGACAAAGTGCCCATCCTCGGTGTGGACTACTTCCGGGGGCCGCAACGCCAAGTGCTGTTGAAAGACATCGAAGGCAACGACTCCCTCGCCGAGATTGAACTGGGCATGTCCTCGTTCACTTATTATAATAATGGTAGCATCGGGCCGCAACTTCCTCCGACCACCGACCCCGGCGTGGACTTCGAGTTTTACAACTACATCACCGGCTCGTGGCGCACAGGTGTGCCCTTCACCTACGGTGGAAGCGGCTATACCACCGACCCGACTGCTCAACAAATCAAGTATGCATTCACCGAGCCACCGAGCGACCCGAACGGTTGGTCCATGTGTACGGCAAACCTGCCTTTCGGCGACCGCCGCACATTGCAGGCTTCTGGCCCGTTCAAACTGAATCCCGGTGCCGTCAACGAACTTATCATCGGTATTCCGTGGGTGCCCGATATTGACTATCCCTGCCCCGACGTGGAGCAGCTGTTCCGCGCCGACAAGCTGGCGCAGGGCCTGTTCGACAACTGCTTCGAACTGCTGGACGGCCCCGACGCTCCGTTCGTGGACTGGGTCGAACTCAACAACCAGGTGGTGGCTGTGCTGACGAACCCGAAAGGCAAGTCCAACAACTACAAGGAAGGCTATGCCCAAGCCGACTTTTTGGCACCGGACAACGTGAAAGGCACCGGCTTGGACACATTCCGCTTCGAGGGCTACAAGATTTATCAGCTTGCCAACCCGAACGTTTCGTCCGCAGACTTTGAAAATCCAGAAGTGTCCCGCCTCATTTATCAGGTGGATGTCAAGAACCGGGTCTCCAAACTCTACAACTGGGAAGAAATCGAAGGCCCGGTGGCTGGCACCAAATACTACACGCCTGTGCTGGAAGTAGAAGGCCAAAACGAAGGCATCCGCCACACGTTCTCCATCACGGAAGACCAGTTTGCGAAAGGCAACGACAAGCGGCTCATCAACCACAAGAAGTATTACTTCTCGGCGATTGCCTATGGCTACAACGAGTTCGCGCCGTTCAACTACCAAGTGACCCCGGTGACGGGTCAACAACGCCCGTACCTGCCCGGTCGCCGGAACATCCAGATTTACACCGTGATTCCGCGCCCGATTGTTGACCAAGAACTGAACTCGGTGTACGGCGAAGGCGTGGTCATCACGCGCTTGGAAGGCCAAGGCGCAGGCCACAACTTCCTCGACCTCTCCGACGAGAGCCGCGAGGCAGTCATCGGCAGCAGCTTTGACTCTACGCTGACGTACCGCCCCGGTCGCGGCCCGATTTCGGTGCAGATTTTCAACCCATTTGAGGTGAAAGACGGCGAATACGAACTCTCCATCGTGGACGGCGACTTGACCGACAATAAGGTGGACGCAAACGCCACTTGGATACTTCGCAACGTCGCCACTGGCGATACGGTGGCTTCCGACCGAAGTATCGCCCAACTGAACGAGCAGATACTCGAACAATACGGCTTCACGGTAACGGTCGCGCAAACTGCAGACATCGCCGACGCGGACACCAGTGCAATCCAGCTGATTGGTGCTGAAAACGGCGGCGCATTGGGCATCGAACTCGAATATGCCGACCCTAACAACCAATGGCTCGAAGGCGCACGCGACTTCGACGAGGGCGTACAAGACTTCATCCGCACCGAAAAACTCGACCGCGACGAAGCACTCGACCGCAATCAGGGCCTGAGCCGCATGGGCTATTTCTACCCGTACCCGCTGTGCAGTGCCCTGCAAGGCGACCCGGCTACCGACCAGTGGTTCATCACGCCGATGTGGACGGAGCGTTTCACCGGCTCTATCGGCAACCTGTCCATGCAGTCCGTCGGCGGCAGCATCAACAACCGCCGCGCCCGGATGCGCAGCAACCCCGGCAACATTGACATCGTGCTCACCAGCGACAAGAGCAAGTGGAGCCGTTGCGTCGTGGCCGAGATGGCACCGTACACATTCACCAGCGGCCAATACCCGCAAGACCCGAACTACTTGCCGGAAAGCCCGACCGGGACAGGCGCGAAAATGCGTGCTAGCTTCGACGTGCGCTACTCGCCCTCCGTCGGCAAAGACGACGCGAACGGCGACGGACTGCCCGACCCGGACGGCGCAGTGGATGCCGCAGGCAAGCCGATACTGGGCATGGGCTGGTTCCCCGGCTATGCGATTGACGTGGAGACTGGCCGCCGCCTGAACGTGTTCTTCGGCGAAAACTCGGCCATCAACAACCAGTTCGACCCGCGCTACACAGGCCGCGATATGCTCTGGAACCCGACCGACCAAGTCCTCCGCACCAATGAGCAAATCTTCCAGCTCCAGCCATATGACATCATTGCGGGCGGCTACCACTGGATTTATGTGATGAACAGCGACTACGACGAGTGCGAGCAACTGCGCCTGAAACTCACGCCGGAAATCACCGCCGGCACGGCCAAAGGCCAACAACTCGGCAAAATTGCATGGGCAGGCATGGTGCTGATGAACACAGGCTTCGAGATGAAATCGTTGAAAGACGGCCTCATCCCGAACGACGTCCGCATCAAGATCCGCACCGACAACCCATACCAAACGTGGTACAACGAAAACGACCCGAACCCCGACCCGAAAAAGCGTTGGAACGGGCACCCGAAATACCGTTTCAAAATCGAAGGCCGCCAAGCACAGCAGCTCGATGCGGTGCAGGTCGAAAACGCCCTCGATTCCATCAAAGTCACGCCTAACCCGTACTACGGCTACTCGCAGTACGAAGCGAACGCCTTCCAGAACATCGTGAAAATCACGAACCTGCCGGGCAAATGCACCGTGACCATCTACTCGATTGACGGCAAATTCATCCGCCAGTACACGCGCAACGAGCAGTACGGCCCGTACAAGCAAATTGCGCCGGATGTGGAGTGGGATCTGAAAAACGCGCGCGGCATCCCGGTGTCCAGCGGTGTCTATCTCATCAACATCAACGCGCCGGGCATGGGCGAGCGAACCATAAAATGGTTCGGTATTGCTCGACAGTTCGACCCGTCCGGCCTGTAAGTTTGATGACCGATGAGTGGTGGATGGCGAGTTTTCGGGCTTGTCATTCATCACTCATCGCTCATTGCCGCTAATCATTCTTCACCCACAACTCATTCATTCTGATGAAAAAATATCTCTACCTGCTCCCTTGGTTCTCGCTGTTGCTCACGGGCGTGGCGTTCGCAGGCAACCCTGACCGGCAAGGCGAGGCAGGCGCATACGAGCTCCTCATCAACCCTTGGGCGCGTACCGCAGGCATCCAAAACACCAACACCGCTGGCGTGAGCGGCGTGGACGCGCTCTTCCTCAATGTCGCGGGCCTCTCACGCATCAACACCACGCAGATTGCCCTCGGCCACACCCGCTACCTCGTGGGCGCGGACATTAACATCAACGCGCTCGGCATCGGGCAGCGCATCGGGAAAGGCGGTGTGCTGGGCATCCAACTGATGTCTATGGATTTCGGCGACATTCCGCTGACGACGGTCGAAACGCCCGATGGCTCTGGGGCCACCTTCAGCCCGTCGTTTTTCAACCTCGGCATTTCTTACGCACAGCGTTTTGAAAACAAGGTCTCCGTCGGCTTCACGGTGAAGGCCGTGAACGAATCCATTTCGAGCGTGTCCGCACGCGGCGTGGCATTGGATGCAGGCGTTCAGTACGTCGCGGGCGAAAAAGACCGCTTCAAATTCGGCATCTCGCTCCGCAACGTCGGCGGCAAAATGCGCTTCCAAGGCGAGGGCCTCAACATCCCGCGCCCGAACCCCGACGGCACGTTCAATTACAACCTGAGCTTCTACAACAAATCGGCAGGCTTCGAGATGCCCTCCCAACTCAACATCGGGGCCTCGTATGACTGGCCGATTGCCCGCGACAACCGCCTGACCTTGATGGGCAATTTCACGTCCAACGCCTTTTCCCGCGACAACGTGGGCGCAGGTTTGGAGTTTGCCGCAGGCCAGAACATCGCCTTCCGCGCTGGTTACAAATACGAGTTCGCGCAATCGAACAGTGCCATCAAAGAATCCGTGGACAACGGCCTCGCGCTCGGCATCACGCTCGGCATCCCGGTCAAAAAAGGCAGCGACACCCGCGTGAACGTGGATTACTCCTACCGCCAAAGCAAGGTCTGGTCGGGCACGCACAACATCGCCGCCCGGATTGACCTCTGATTTTGGCGCATCCAAACTTTTTTTGTCGGATACATCTGCCAAATTCACGATAGGCTTACCTTTGAGCCAGATTCAAACAACAGAAACGTTTCTATCAACCAGATAGGGACGTTTGTGTTTTTTTGTCTCCCATGCCGACGGCCAACGGGCAAATCCACTGCCTCGCTCCGGTAATGCTTTCCCTAACACACTTGAAATTTTAAAACCTGCTGACACAGGGTTGGACATTCAGATTGGTCTGCGTTGTTCGCAAGGCATTGATAATTAGCCAGTTCGCCCTTCTCAAATCAGCAAATCCATTCATTTATCATGGCAAACTACACATATCTGACGCAAGGCGGCTACGACAAAATCAGGAAGGAACTCGAGGAACTGAAAACCACAGGCCGCGCAGAAGCTGCCCGCGCTATCGCCGAGGCTCGCGCACAAGGCGACCTCTCGGAAAATGCCGAATACGATGCCGCCAAAGACGCACAAGGTCTTTTGGAACTGAAAATCAGCGATTTGGAGACCGTCCTCGCCAACGCCCGCATCATTGACGAAAGCCAACTGGATGCCTCCAAAGTGGCCATCCTCTCCAACGTCACCATCAAAAACCTAAAAACGGGCAAAGAGATGACCTACAAACTCGTCTCCGAGACCGAAGCCGATGCCAAATTGGCCAAAATCTCCGTGACCTCGCCCATCGGGCAGGGGCTGCTGGGCAAGGTCAAAGGCGACGTAGCCAAAGTCACCACCCCCGGCGGTGTCATGGAATTCCAAGTCATGGATATTTCGATTGGGTAGTCAATTAGTCGGCTGGTCGGTTAGTCTGTTAGTCAGACGACCACTTGACCGGCTACTGACTAACCGACTAAAAAACTAACCGACCAACTTATGCCAACCATTTTTTCACGCATCGTCGCCGGCGAAATCCCCTGCCACAAAGTGGCCGAAACGGAGGACTACCTCGCCTTTCTGGATGTGCGCCCGCAAGCCGCCGGGCACACGCTCTGCATCCCCAAGCGCGAGATTGACTACATCTTCGACATGGAGGACGGTCTGCTGGCCGGGCTGATGGTTTTCGCCAAAAAAGTCGCCCGCGCCATCGAAAAAGAAGTGCCCTGCAAGCGTATCGGCGTGGCCGTCATCGGGTTGGAGGTGCCGCACGCGCACATCCACCTCGTGCCGCTGAACGCGCTCTCGGATTTGTCCTTCGGCAAAGACCCCGTGCCGATGAGCCAGCCAGAATTGGCAGCATTGGCCGCGAAAATCGCTGCCCATCTGTAATTCCGCCTCCCAGCCGTATTTTTAAACCCCGTCCGGCACACAGCCGGACGGGGTTTAAATTTTATGAAAACAGCCACGTTTGCCCTGCTTTTTGCTTTGTGTTTGTCGGCAAGCTGTCCTCAAAAACAGCCACCGCTGCCTGCCCGGTCAACCGCCGCCGCTGCCCCTGTGCCCGTTTTTGGCCCAAAAATGAACGGCCTCACGTTCGTCGCGCCGCCGGAGCCTTTCCCCGAAAACCCCATGCCGCCCATCCGTGAAGTCGGCGCGAACTGGATTGCCGTCGTGCCGTATGCGTTCACGCCGCCCGGCAAACCCGAAGTGCGGTACTCTCCGCAAGGCGGCCATTGGTGGGGCGAGCGGCCCGAAGGCGTGCGCGAAACCGTCCGGCTCGCCCATGCCAGCGGCCTGAAAGTCATGCTGAAACCACAAGTTTGGATACCCGGCGGCTGGGTCGGTGCGCTCGATTTTGCCGCACCGGAGGACTGGGCGAAATGGGAAGCAGGCTACGAAAAATACATCCTCTCGATGGCGCAACTCGCTGACAGTCTGCAAGTTGACTTGTTCTGCATCGGCACGGAGTTCAACGTGAGCCTCGCCAAGAGGCCGCAATTTTGGGACGATTTGATTTCAAAAATCCGTGCCACCTATCGCGGCAAATTGACGTACTCCGCCAACTGGGACGACTGGGCGCGGGTACCATTTTGGTCAAAACTTGATTTCGTCGGCCTCGGCGGGTATTTCCCGCTGGTGGATGCGCCCACGCCGAGCATCGAGCAATTGACCGCCGCGTGGCAGCCCATCCGCGACAGCCTCGCGGTGTTCAGCCAAAAACAGGGCAAACCCATCTTGTTCACGGAGTACGGCTATTTGAGCGTGGACGGCTGCGGCTGGCGCAACTGGGAGCTGGAAAACGGCATCGAATCGCGGCCCATCAACCAGCAGGCGCAGGCCAACTGCCTCGAAGCCTTGCACCGCGTTTTTCAAAAAGAACAGTGGTGGGCGGGCGGTTTCCTCTGGAAATGGTTCCCAAATATGCGCGGCCACGAGGGCTACCCGGAGCGCGACTACACGCCGCAGGGTAAATTGGGCGAAAACGTCTTGAAACGAGTGATGAATGATAAGTGATGAATGATGAGTTTTTTGCCTCATTCATCACTTATCACTCATAACTCATCACTTTCTACAAAGTGCCGCGCAGGGCTTGCTCGCGTTCGATGGACTCAAAAAGGGCTTTGAAATTGCCTTTGCCGAACGATTTGGCCCCTTTCCGCTGGATGATTTCGAAGAAAACCGTCGGGCGATCTTGGATGGGCTTCGTGAAAATTTGGAGCAAGTAGCCGTCCTCGTCGCGGTCAACGAGGATGTTCAGGCGGCGCAGGTCGTCGAGGTTTTCGTCAATCTTGCCCACGCGAGTCGGCACATCTTCATAGTAAGTTTCCGGGACGTACAGGAAATCCACGCCGTTTTTGCGGAGCGTGTCCACCGTGTGGATGATGTTGTCGGTCGCCACGGCGATGTGCTGCACACCCGCGCCTTTGTAAAAATCGAGATACTCCTCGATTTGGCTTTTTTTCAAGCCTTTGGCCGGCTCGTTGATGGGGAATTTGACGTAGCCGTTGCCGTTCGAGACCACTTTGGACATGAGCGCGGTGTACTCGGTCGAGATGTCCTTGTCGTCAAAAGTGATGAGCAGTTTGAAGCCCATGACATCTTGGTAAAATTTCACCCACTTGTTCATACCGCCCAGTTCGACGTTGCCGACGCAGTGGTCAACATACTTCAACCCGACGGACTTGACCGGAAAAACACTCTTGCGGGCCTCAAAACCGGGCATGAACGCACCGCGATAGTTCGACCGCTCGACGAAAGTGTGGATGGTGTCGCCGTAGGTGTGGATGGCCGAAAGCACCACTTCGCCGTGCTCATCGCGCAGGGTTTTCGGGGCAAAGGCCGATTCCGCGCCGCGTTTCAGGGCGGTGTAGTAGGATGCTTCCGCGTCGTCCACCCACAGGGCGAGGACTTTCACGCCGTCGCCGTGCAGGGCGACGTGGCGGGCTATTTCGGTGTCGGGCTGCAACGACGAGGTGAGCACGATGCGGATTTTGTCCTGTTGGAGCACATAGCTCACGCGGTCGCGCACGCCCGTTTCCGGGCCGGCGTAGGCCACCCATTCAAAGCCGAAACAGGCTTGATAGTACATGGCACTTTGTTTGGCGTTGCCGACGTAAAATTCGAGGTGGTCGGTGCCGTTGAGCGGGAAGGAATCGTCCGCGAACGTGGCGGTATTGGATTTGGCTAAGGTCTGTGTCATAAAAATTGATGGACGTTGACAGTGGATAGTTTTCGGGTTTTTAGGGCTGTTTTCCGGGCGACAAAGGTAGAAAACGGCCTTCCGTGCGCGGAAGTGATTTTCGTCAGGGGAGGGGAGGCAGCACGGTTGGGACGATTAAAAATATGTATGCGGCACGTCGGGCTTGGGGCGAGGGCAGTAAGTTTGTGTGGCATCAACGAAACGTGAACCATGACCGAACACGAAATCTTGGACAGGTTGAAGGATTTGGACTTCAAGGAAAAGAAGCACAAACTCATTCTTCGCTGGTTAGTTACTTACCCTCAATATGTTCCGGGCGGTAAAAAAGGCTTGGACGAACAGGTCAATTTTCATCTGGACGAGTTGGTGAAAATCTGGCAAGACAAAGAATTTTGGCTCACTAAATTGAAAGAAGCATGATGGCAATAACACCCGAAATCCGTTCCGTCGAATCATTCGTCGAAGAATGGATGACGCTCGAAACCGAGGCAGAGCAATCCGCTTTCTGGGAGCGTATGGAAGTTTACATGGATTCGTTAGAAGAAAGTCAGCGGTTCCGAATGGGCGAGGCATTTTTTGAAGCATTCATCGAATGTGGCGCAGACATCCGGGGCATCCTCTCTGATTTGAAAATGGCCGCCACAGCTACCGCCTAAGATTTTGGGTGCTGGCCTGCCCCGGCACTGCCGCCAACAGCCGCCGCACATACTCCGTCCGAGGGCTGGAAAACAGCGCGTCAGGGAAGCCCATTTCCTCGATTTTGCCCCGGTGCATGACCATCACGCGGTCGCAAATCTGCTTCACCACGCTTAAATCGTGGCTGATGAACAGATAAGTCAGCCCCAGTTTTTCGCGTAAATCCATCAACAAATTGAGCACCGTCGCTTGCACCGACACGTCCAGCGCGGACACGATTTCGTCGCAAATCAACAGCCTCGGCTCCACCGCCAACGCCCGTGCGATGCAGGCGCGTTGCCGTTGTCCGCCCGAAAGCGCGTGCGGCAATCGGTCAAAATGAGCGGGCGAAAGTTGGACGGTCTCCAAAAGTTCGACTGTTTTTTCGCGGCGAGCCGCATCGGTTCCGTGCAAACCATGCACCTGCATCGGCTCCATGATGGCCTCGCCGACGGTCATGCGGGGGTTCAACGACGAAAACGGGTCTTGGAAAATGATTTGGATGTCGCGGCGGAACGGGCGCATTTCGGCCTCGCGCAAGCCGAGCAAATCTGTTTTCGAGGGATGAGGAATGAGGGGCGAGGGATGGGGCGTGTACCAAATCTCGCCTGCGTGGGCATCGGTCAGCCGGGCGATGGCGCGGCCAAGCGTGGTTTTGCCGCTGCCCGATTCGCCGACAATGCCGAAAGTTTCGCCGGGAAATACCTCGAAACTCACCTCGTCCACTGCCCGTAGCCACTCGGTCGGTTGGCCCAGCCAGTTCTTTTTTGCCGGGAAACGCACGGCCAGGTTTTTGACCTTCAAAATTGGTTGCGTTGGAGTGGCGGCCTCACGGTCGTTCCGTCCACCGTCCAACGTCCACCGTCCGTAAATCAACGATTTGCGGTTCTCTGTTTCTTGCTCGGAAACGACCCTCGCCTCGAAATTCCGGTTTTCCAAAAAATCAGCCACCGTCGGCAGGCGGTGCAATCGCCTCGACAGCGACGGGCGACAGGCCACCAAGCCGCGTGTGTACGGATGTTGCGGGTTTTGAAACACATCGGCGACGCGGCCTGTTTCCACGATTTTTCCCCGGAACATCACCGCCACGCGGTCGGCCACTTCCGAAACCACGCCCAAATCGTGGCTGATGAACAGCATGGACATCCCGGTTTCGGCGCGGATTTCGGCGAGCAATTCGAGGATGGATTTTTGCACGGTCACGTCGAGCGCGGTGGTCGGCTCGTCGGCGATGAGCAGGGCGGGTTGGCACGAAATGGCCATGGCAATCATCACCCGCTGTTTTTGCCCGCCAGAAATCTCGTGCGGGAAGGCCCTGAAAATCCGCGCCGGGTCGGGCAGCCGCACCCGCTCGAAAAGGCTGATTGTCAAGTCCTTGGCTTCTGCGCGGGGCACTTTCCGATGCAATTGGATGGCCTCCGTGATTTGGTCGCCGCAGCGGAAAACGGGGTTCAGCGAGCTCATCGGCTCTTGGAAAATCATGGCGATTTCCGCGCCGCGCAGTCGGCGGATGTCGTCGTCGGGCAAGGTCAACAAGTTGACGGTAGACGGTAGACGGGTTTGGGGGGGCGGCGCACGACCCCATTTTTGTTGCCGCCAACATGTTGGAAGCGACGCCAACCGCGGCCGGGGTTCCGGTGGCGATCCGCCGCGAACCGGCGCTCGCCCACTCCTATATGCGGGCGAGGCATGTATCAAAGCCCGCCATGGCCGGCTTCGCGGCGATTGTCGCCGCAATCCGAAGCCTCGGCCATGACGGTTCGCTACCCTGATCAGTTGACGACGACGAGCGCGCCCGGCTTCACATGGGCGTAGAGCTCGCTGACATCGGCATTGTGCATGCGGATGCAGCCCGAAGACGCGGCCTCGCCGATCGACGAGGGCTCATTGGTGCCGTGAATGCGATAGAGCGAGGAGCCGAGATAGATGGCGCGCGCGCCCAACGGGTTGTCGGGGCCGCCGGCCATGAAGGCCGGAAGCTCGGGCTTGCGCTTGCGCATGGCGGCAGGCGGACTCCAGTCCGGCCACTTCACCTTCTGGCTGACCTTGTGCGAGCCCGACCATTCGA
>JBKBIC010000137.1:0-13333 GCA_046299435.1 Saprospiraceae bacterium | reverse complement strand
CCTATCACCACGCCGTTCACCAATGCCGTCGCGCACCTCGCCAACGTCTGGGGCGACATGGACAACGACGGCGACCTCGACGTGATGCTCACCACCGACGGCAATCCGTCCATGCGTTTTTACCGGAACAACGGCGGCACGTTCGGCCTCTCGGCCAACGCGGGCACGGCCTCTAACTCGCTGGCCGGCGCGGCACTGGCCGATTACGACAACGACGGCGACCTCGATATTTTCGTGAACGGCCCGACGACGGCGCGTTCGCTTTTCCGCAACGACACGGTGGCCGCCGGGCGCAACTGGGCACAGTTCACGCTCGAAGGCACCGAGTCCAACCGCTCGGCCATCGGCGCGACGATTTGGCTGAAAGCCACCATCAAAGGCCAGCCCGTGCGGCAAATCCGGCAGGTGCTGGCGCGCAATTCCTTCCAAAGCCAGAGCGACCTGCGGCAACACTTCGGGCTGAACGACGCGGTGGCGATTGACTCCGTGCGGGTGCTGTGGCCGTCGGGTTGGGTGGACAATTTCACGGGCCTCGCCGCCAACAATTTTTACAAAATCGTTGAAGGTCAAAGCATTACGATGAAATTGGAGGAGCCTTCGGCAGCGACCGCCGTCCGTTTCGAGGTGTCGCCCAATCCGTTTGCCAGCAATTTTCAAGTCCGGTTTTTGCCCGGTTTCGAGGCCGATGCGGAGGCTGTCGAGTTGTTCGACTCGTCGGGCCGGCTCGTGGCGGTGCAGGTTTTGCGGAGCGCGGGCGCGTGGTCGGTTGCCGTGCCGAACGGGCTGCCGACGGGCGCGTATTTCGTGCGGGTGCGGTTCCGCGATGGGCAAGCTGCCGTGCGGCAATTGGTGCGGAATTGAGTTTTGAGAGTTGAAGGGTTGGATGGGGGTTGAAAAGTTGAATTCCATGTTTTCACTTCTTCAACTCTTCAACCCCCGTTCAACTCTTCAACTCAAAATTTAGGCTATGAAAACCGGGGGAGCGCAGCCGCGAGGCCGCGCTTTTCTCGTTTTCACTCCAACCCAACCGTCCACCGTCTGCCGTCCACCGTCGAACCCTTTTGTCATTTCGGGGTTAATTCGCGGCTTGTGCGGGTTCAAATGCGGCACGGCTGCCGGACATTTGCCCGCCCCGAAAAAGCCACCCCGACAGGCCCAAATCCTACTTGCGACAATGGCAGAAGAAAAAAAGAAGCTCACCGTCTCCCGCGAAAGCCTGCGCGAGGCCGTCAAAATTTTTGAATTCGTCAGGCCCTACCGCTGGCAATTCGTGCTCGGTTTGGTGCTGCTGTTTTTGGGCAGCAGCGTGTTTTTGGTGTTCCCGAAAATCATCGGCGATATGCTCGACGTGGCGCAGGGCAACGCCGCCGTGCAAAACTGGGACTTGCGGAAAATCGGCGCGTTGCTCATCGGAATCCTTGTGTTTCAAGGAGTTGTGTCGTATTTCCGGGTGCTGATGTTCGCCCAAGTCAGCGAGCGCGGCACCGCCGACATCCGCGTGGCCGTGTACCAGCGGCTCATTTCGCTGCCCATCGTGTTCTTTGAAAAAAGCCGCGTCGGGGAGCTCGTCAGCCGCATCACGAACGACGTGGAGAAACTTTACAACACCTTTTATTTCGTGCTCGCCGAGTTCATCCGGCAAATCATCATCCTCGTCGGGGGCGTGGCCGTGCTGCTTTATATGTCCGGCCAACTGGCATTGGTCATGTTGCTGACGTTCCCGGCCATCATCGTCGGCGCGCTGTTTTTTGGGCGATGGGTGCGGAAACTTTCCAAGCAGCGGCAGGAAGTGCTGGGCGAATCGAACACGATTTTGGACGAGACTTTGCAAACCATCCACGCCGTCAAAGCCTTCACGAACGAACTTTTCGAGGGTCGCCGCTATGCCGCCTCGAACGACAAAGTGGTCAAAGTGTCCATGAAATTCGCGCAGGGGCGGGCGGTTTTTGCGGTGTTTATCATCACGATGCTGTTCGGCGCGCTGTTTTTCGTCATCGGCTACGGGATGTATATGGTGCAAACCGGAGCCATCAGCGCGGGGCAGCTCATCTCATTCGTGACGTACACGGCCATCATCGGCGCGGCGATTGCCAGTTTGGGCAATTTTTACGCAGAGTTGGTCGGAGCCATCGGGGCCACCGAGCGCGTCCGCGAGATTTTGAAAACGCCCTCAGAGACCGACGAACGCCCGGCCAACGGCCAAAAAGCGGGCCGCTTCCGGGGCAATATTTCGTTCCAAAACGTGCAGTTTTCGTACCCGACCCGCTCGGACGTGGAGGTGCTGAAAGGCGTTTCGCTGGAAATCCCCGCCGGGAAAAAAGTCGCCCTCGTCGGCCAAAGCGGTGCGGGCAAAAGCACCATTATGCAGCTGTTGCTCCAATTCCACGCGCCCTCCGGGGGCACGGTGACGATGGACGGGCACAACATCCGGGAATACGATTTGCACTCCTACCGCGACAACTTTGCCATTGTGCCACAGGAAGTTATCCTGTTTGGCGGCAGCATCCGCGAGAACATTTTGTACGGAAAACCCGACGCGACGGAGGCCGAAATCATCGAAGCCGCCCGCCAAGCCAATGCGTGGGATTTCATCTCAAATTTTCCCGACGGCCTCGAAACCATCGTCGGCGAGCGCGGCATCAAACTCAGCGGCGGCCAACGCCAGCGCATCGCCATCGCCCGCGCCATCCTGCGCAACCCCTCGGTGCTGCTGCTCGACGAGGCCACTTCCTCGCTCGATGCCGAGAGCGAAAAAGTGGTGCAGGAAGCCCTCCAAAACCTCATGCGAAACCGCACCTCCATCATCATCGCGCACCGGCTGGCGACCATCCGCGACGTGGATTGCATTTATGTCTTGGAAAACGGGCGCATCGTGGAGCAAGGCACCCACGACGAACTTTCGGCCCGCGAAAACGGCGCGTACTCGAGCCTCGCCAAGCTGCAGTTCGACTTTGGCAATAGTGGGTGATTCGGTTGTTTTTTCGGGATTTTAAAGCCGAATAGCCAAATACACCCATCGCCGGGCAGCCAACCAACCGCCCAAACCCTGCATCTTAGGGTCAAACTTTTTGACCTATGATGCGCACCAATTTTACCTTTTTCATTGCCCTGATTTGCGGGCAACTCCTCGCCCAAGCACCCGCTTGGCGGCAGTTGCCCGGCCCGGCAGGCGCCAGCATTTCGCAACTCGAACGCGACGGGAACGACGTGTATGCCTTGACCGAAAACGCCGTGCTCAAAAGTTCGGACGGCGGCCAGACATGGGCACGCACACCCATTGAACGAAAAATCTGCCAGCAAATCCATCAATTTAAGGCCGATGCTGGGCGGTTTTACTGCATCCTCGACAACCAAGACATCGTCAGGAGCCTTGATGGCGGGCTGACTTGGACGGTCATTTTCAAAATACCGTTGCTCGTTTTTTTGTCCTCGGATGTAAGGCTGCTCGTGCAGGGCGATACGTTGGTCAACATCTTTGAGTTTCAGGTCAATGTTTCAACCAACAATGGCGACACTTGGACGGCCTCGGCGAATCCCGTCGGGCTGAACGATGTATCGGGTTTTTGTGCCACCTCGAACGAGGTTTTCATCGCAGGGTACAACGACGTGTACCGCTCCGGCAACGGCGGCAAAACGTGGGAAAAAGTGTTCTCGTCCAGTTTTCCTGTCGGGTTGCTGGAAGCGGTGGACGATGTGCTTTACCTCAAATACGAGGGTTACGGGCGGCTCGTCCGCTCTGCCGACGGGTTCCGCACTTGGTCGGTGCTTGACGTGCCGGTCTGGAACAATGTGTACGACGGCCCCGACCGTTTTGTGGGCGAAGGCGACACGCTGTTCTGGATGCCGCGCCTGTTGTGGGGCGGCCAATGCGAGCTGCCTTTTTTCAAATCCACCGACGGCGGCACAACGTGGCAAAGCGATGCCCTTTCGCTCACCAGCTGGTCGTATGTGCAATCCGTCGCCTACTTGAGCGGCAGCCTGCTCGTCTCCTCCGGGCACAGCCTCGAACGCTCCACCGACGGCGGCGAAACCTTCCAAAGCGTCAAACTGACGAGCGGGCAGACACGGGTGCAAGATGTTTTCAGGGTGAAAAAGCGGCTTTGGGCGAGCACGGCGGGCGGGTATTTTTACTCCGACGACGAGGGCGAAACGTGGCAAACAGCCCAGATGCCCTCTCAAAATTGCCGTTCAACCGAGCTGGCCAACGCGGGCGAGCGGCTTTTTTTCTCGACGCAGGAGCCATTTGCCTACTGGTATTCGGACGACAACGGCTCGACTTGGACAAACACGAATCTGGAACTTCCCGCCGCCACCATGTCGCTCGGCGCGAACGACCGAGGAGTTTATTTCCTCACGGACTACGCCACCATCTCGCGCCTGCCCAGCACCGGTGCGTCCGTGCTCGTGCAAGACGGCCAGTTGCTGGGCGCACCTTCCAACGAAACTCCGGCGAGCTGGCTGGTCAGCGAGGAGAAAATCGTTTTCAGCTATTATGCGGATACAACCGGAGCCGTCCGGCTGCTCATTTTCAATCTCGAAGATTTGAGCGTGGAGCAACTCGATTTCCGGGAATGTGGCTTTTTCCTGACCCCAGTCTTGCTCGACGACGAGGCGTTGGTGGTGCAGTGCGAAGAAGGCACCTTTCACCAGTACGACCTATCGAAAAAAACATGGCGGCGTTGGTTCCCGATTGACTGGACGTTCGGCGGCGCGCTCTACAACGAGGCATTCAACCTCTTCCAACAAAAGGAGCAGTTTTGGGTAGGCAACCCGCAGGGCCTCTATTTTTCGTGGGACGGCAGCGGGCGTTTCGTGCCGTTCGAGCCGCGCCTGCCGGAGGAGGTTTTCCCGGCCTGCCTGCTGGTCGAGGAAGACAAAATCTGGGTCGGTTCCCAATCGGACGGGCTGTTCGTCATCGAAAAACCGTTCGTCCGGCCCGAAGACCTGGGCCGGCAAAATTTCCGGCTCTCGCCAAACCCCTCCGCCGGGCCGCTGCGCCTCCAAAGCGATGTGCTGCCCACCCAGCCCGGCACGCTGCGCGTGTTCGATGCCACCGGGCGGCTGCTCGTGGAGGACAACCTTTGGCCTGCCTTGTCGTGGGAATACGATTTTTCGCAGCTGCCCGCCGGGTTTTATTTCCTGCAAATGCAAACCGAACTGGGCCGCGAAAGCCTGCGCTGGGTGAAGCGGTGAGCGTTTGCAACAACTTACCTCTTGTGAAAGCCTCATTTATCTCTGCGAAACTCTGCGGGTTCTCTGTGTTACTCTGCGCAACAATTCATGTGATGGCTATTACGCAGAGTAACACAGAGAACTCGCAGAGTTTCGCAGAGAGGTTTCTATTGCCCGGCATTCCCGGCCTCGCACTGTTCGATATATGATTGAACAGCGGGGTCTTGCGGCTTGATTTTTTGCGCCGACTTGAAGGCGGATAATGCCTCTTCTTTTCGGCCAATCTGAAAATAGATGATGCCGAGGTAGAGATAATTATCGAACGATTGGACACCGGCTTCGATTGACCGTTTCAGCACAGACTCGGCGGCAGCGATGTCGCCTTTTTCGGCATAAATCCGGGCAAGTTTGGGCGGGATTTGGCGGCTGCGTGGCTCTTTTTCGAGGAATTCTTTGAAATCCTGCAAAGCCCTGTCTTTCTGCCCAATCATGTAATTCGCCAGCCCGCGTGTCTCTTTCACGGTGTAATAATTCGGATAAAACAACAGGGCTTTGTTGCAATGTTCAATCGCGGTTTGCACGGTTTTTATATCCGGTCGCGGGTCGTTTTCTATTGTTTTCAGCAATTCGAGGGCATAGTGAAAATTCAGCCGCGCGCTTTCCGGCGAGGTGGCAACGTCCGCTTTTGCCAGCAAAAAACTGTTTTTCCAGTCGGGATTTCTATTGATGGTTTTCAATCCGTACAAAATCACTAACGCGACGACTATCCCGTTCACGGCGGCTGCGGGCAGCCGATTTTTCTCTTTGATTTTCAGCAAAGCAAAAGCCACCAACAAAGCGAACCCAAACAAAGGTGTAAACAAAAGCCGCTCGCCATACGAAGTCCCGATGGGGTAAAACAGGTTGGAGGAAAGCGAAAAAGTGGCTCCAAAAAACAGCACGGCGAATGCCCCGACTTGCTTTTGCCGGGCCTGCCAAATCGCCCAGCCAAATGCGCCGACAAAAACCACCAAGCCCGCAAGTGCCTGAAAATCAGAAAATTGAACAGGCAAAACTTGCGCTGCCCCCATGTCGGAAACAAGCGGGTGCGGGAAAATGACGGTCGTCAAATATTTCCAACACATCAGGAAAGCCGTGGCTAAGCGACTGGCAAAATCCGGCGCACTCAACAGCACATTGTCGAGCGCGGAAATGGCTTCGACGTTGGTTTGTTGGCTCAATACCCAACTTCGCATCGCCAGAAACAAGGCTGCTGGCAGCACAAACAGCGCGCAAGTTTTCAGGTTATCGAATAGTTTTTTGTCCGTAAAAAAATAAGTCGCCAGCGGAAAAACGGCCAAAAACACAATCGCGCTTTCTTTCGAGAACAATGCCCCGGCATACAAAACCATTGAAAAAAACAGGTTTTTTCTGTCCCCATTTTCATGGAACAGCCAGAGCGAGCGCAGGGCCGCCGTGCAAAAAATCAGGGCCAATACCTCGTCCAAACTTTTGATGTTCGCCACGACTTCCGTGTGGGCGGGGTGCGCCACGAACAGCCAAACAGCCACCGCCACCAGCCATGCCGGACTGCCCGCCAGCACCCGCCGCCAAGTCACCCAAAGCAGCCAGCCGAGCAGCGCGTAAAAAAGCACGTTGACGAGATGGTAAAACCCCGGCGAATCGGGCGAGAGCATCCACTCGACCGCAAAAACGGCCAGCGTGAGCGGTCGGTAGAGCATTCCCGGTTTGCCTTCGGCGTAACCGGCGCGGTATTCTGTGGTGAAAATTTTCCCGAAGTCCGCCTGCTTCACGAACTCGTTTTTCGAGATAGCCGGGATGTCGTCGAGGCAGTAGCCGTGCCCTAACGTATTGGTGTACAACAAGATAGCCAACACCGCCGCAAATATCCCAGCCAATGGATGACTGAACAGCCGCTCGGCAACAGGCGGCTGCGCAACCGCAGGCGACTCAATCGGCGGCTGTGGAGCGAGTGTTTTTTTGGCAGGGCGAGCGGCCATCTGTCGGATAGTTTGGACGTGTCAAAAACTGGAATTGACGTTCAGGCGCACCCCGTGAAACGTCGGCTCATAGCGGCAAATACCGCCGGCACAGTTGATGCCCTCCACTTGTTTGACGTATGCCAGCGCGAAGCGGTTGGACTTTTGGGTGAACACCGCGCCCGCCGAAAAGAAGTGGATGTTGTCGTAGCGGGTCTTGCCGGCAAGCCCTTCTTCGACGAAAGCCTCGCGTTTTTCGGGCGTGAGCGGCGGGTTGATGCTGTCAGCCACTTTGCCGAAGCTTTCGCGGATGTCGGTCTTTTCCTTCGAGGTGTGCGGGATTTTGTACATATCCGAGACATAAAACACCCAGTGCGGGGCCACGCCGACCTCGACGAGCATATTGGCCCAGCTGCCGAATTCCTCTTTTGTGTGCAGGTATTGCGCCTCCACGCGCACCGAACGGCGCGGCGTGAACTTGTACAGATACTCGAAAGTGGGCGTGACGGCATTGACGATGCCGCCTTTGTTTTGATAAACCTGCTCGTTGTAGCGCAGGAATTGAACCCCGACGATGGCCTGCCCTTTGCGGCTATACTTGTAAGTGACTTCCGGGTAAATCTCGCGGAACCAGTTCTCGCCTTCGAGGATGCTGCCGTCGTAGTCGGCGATGCCCGACATATTGAGGCCGACCGTCCATTTTTTGTCGAGCGCGTAGCGCACGTCGAACTGCACGGCCTGCTCGCCCAGCTCCTGCACGGCTGGCTGGAAGCGGGTGGCAAGGCGGTAGGTGTTTTGCTTGGCCATGACGGGCAGGAAGTTCATCGGCCCCTGAATGCCGCGCTCGTAGGGATTGACGCGGAAGGAAAAATCCTTCGTCAGTTTGCTTTCCAACGTCACGCCCAGGCCTTTGCCGGAATAGGAGAAGCTGTTGTAAACCGTGTACCCGTCGGAGTTGCGGAAACGGCCCGTGCCACCGGAAATGAGCGGCGCGTTCAGGTCGTAAATCACGTCTTTGGTCTTGTACGCGCCCTCGAAATACCATGTGAAATTGCCCGCCGAGAGCGTGTTGTAGAGGGTCATGGCGTAGGTGTTGTACTGCGCGCCCACTTGGTCGGCCAGCGGCAGCGACGACTGCTCGGCGAGGATGCGGTCAATCATCGGTTTGTCGTAAGTGCGGGCCACCACGCCGCAACCCGGCGCAATCGAGAACGTCCCCGTCGAATCGGGCTTGATGAAGCCCTCCACCGCCGCGCCGTGCGCGACCGTGCTATAAGTCGAAAATTGCTGTTTTTGTCGCCCGGTGAAGGCTTTGACCGACCAGTTGTCGTTCAGTTTGTAGCCGAGGCGCACGCCGTAGAGGGCTTGGTCAATGAACAGGGCACGCTCTTCGTATGCCCGGAAAATGATGCCGGACCCGATTTGGTCGTAGATGTAGCCGCCGGCGATGTTCAGGTTGTGGATTTGTTTGCTGACGAACCACCGCCCGATGCCTTGCTGTGTGTAGGATTCCGTCGGGTTCGGGATGTTGGACTGGTGGAACACGTCGAAGCGCACGCCGATGTCGAAGCCCCAGTTTGAGTAGTTGAGGTTGAGCCAGCTTTCCGCGCCGTATTTCTGGTAGTCGTACTGCGGCGTGTTGGCTGCGCCGATGATGGAATCGCGGACGAAAAAGTTGCCGTTGGTCTGCAAATTGCCCGTGATGCGGGCACTGTTTTGGGCCGAAACCCCGGCGGATAGGCAAGCAAGCAAGGTCAGAAAATAGAGACGTTTCATTTAATTGGAAAAACTTTGGACACTGGTTGAGGGCTTGTTGGCTGATGATGGCCAAGAGCCAAGCCCGGCTTGGGCAAAGGTAGTTTTGGCCTCCGCATTTCGCGGTTCCGTCTGCCCAAAATGGTCGGGTGCGGACAGAAAGCCCGCCCGCCCGGCAGCCCTCCCAAAACTGGCCGCGTTTTTGTCGTTTCAATCCGCCCCCTCGGTTCGCACACTCAAACACACACGCATCATGCCAAATCCTGTCCGTTTTGTCGGCCTTTTCCTCGTTTTTTCCCTTGCGGCTGCTTGGCCGAATGGGGCCGCTGCGCAAGCCGATTCGCTGCTCGCCGCCGAGCAATATTTCCAGCGCGGCAACGAGCTTTTCGAGGAGGGCGATTTGATGCAGGCCATTGATTATTACACGCAGGCCCTCGTTTTCGCCCCCAAGCACACACGGGCGCGGGTCAATCGCGGCTTGGTACACTTCAAGCGCAACCAATGGTCGCGGGCTTCCGACGATTTCGACAAATACCTCCCAAGCCACCCGAACGACACCGTCATCCTCGTCCATCGCGGGCAGGCGGCCTATATGCTCCAAAATTTCAGCGACGCGACCCACTACCTGAGCCTTGCCCTCCAACTTGCGGAGGACGCGGACGTGCGCCTCGACCGGGGCCTCGCCTATTTCGCAGCCCGCAACTGGGAGGCCGCGCTCCAAGATTTCCGGGAAGCCACCCGCCTCGCCCCCCGCATGGGCGAGGCATGGCTGGGCTACGGCAACACGCTGCAAGAAATGGGCGACTACGAAAACGCCCTCCAACTTTACCAACAGGCCCATGCGCTGGACTCCGGCGACCCGCGCCCAACCTTCAACATGGGCGTTGTCCTCTGCAAACTTTACAAATACGAAGAGGCCATCGAGCAGTTCGATGCGGTGCTCCGCACGCACGACCGCCATGCCCTTGCCTTGGCGCACCGGGCCGCCTGCCACTTCCATCTCGGCAAATTTGAAGAGGCCGCCGCCGATGCCAACCGTGCGCTCACACTCGCGCCGGATTTGCCCGAAGCCTACCACGCCCTCGGTCTGCTGGAAATGGAAAAAGGGGATTTTGCCCTCGCCGAGCGCATCTTCACCGAAGCCCTCGATTTTGAGCCAGACAACTCCGAACTGCTCGCCGGGCGCGGCCTCGCCCGCCTGAAACTCCGCAAAAACGAGGATGCCCTCGAAGACCTCGACGCAGCCATCGCATACGACACACGCAACGGGGCGGCCTATTATATCCGCGCCAGCCTCCGAAAAAAGATGCACAACGACGTGGGTGCCTGCGAGGACTACCGGCAAGCCAACAAGTACGGCTACCTGCCCTTCCCGGACATGGACGGAACCGTCTTTTGCGAGGGCTATCCCGACGGCATCGAGGCGAAAAAGCACTAGGCTTCTTGCGAAAGTCTCTGTGGGACTCTGCGAGACCTCTGTGCAACTCTGTGTAACAGTCTATCACGCAGAGTTCCGCTGAGCAGGCGCGGAGTTTCGCGGAGACTTTCGCAAGAAGTCTGCTGAAATTGGAAATTTCTCAATTCCCAATTCCCAATTTCACCCCTGCAAAAACGCCTCGACCACCGGAGCCGCCGCCTGCGCCGCTGCCCGGTCTGTGAAGGCAAGGCGCAGCCGCCGCGCCAAAAAATCATCCGCCGTGCAAGCCATTTCCGCCCGCGCCGCGTGGACGATTTCCGCCCGGATGAACGGCCAGCCTTCGAGGATTCGGGCGGCCAGTTCCGGTCGGTCGCGGGTCAGGGCAGCCACTTTTGCGGCCCGCGAGCCGTATTTTTCCAGCAAATGCCGACACACATCCTCCGGCAGCCCGAACGCGGCGCGGAGCTGCGGCCAAGCCGCCGGGGCGAAGTTTTCGGCCCCGGCCAAGCGATGCGTGGCCGTGCGGCACGGCTCGGCATTGCCCAATTTTTGACAGACGAAATCCACCGCGTCGCGGGCCATCAGGCGATAGGTCGTCCATTTGCCGCCGAGCAGGCTGACGAGGCCGCTGGCCGGGTCGTGCTCCACCTCGTGGTCGCGGAGGAGGTTTTTGGCAGCGCGTTTTTCGGGCGCGGCCAAAAGCGGGCGCAGCCCTCCAAAACTGGCCTTGACCGACGCGGCATCGAGTTTTTGGGCCAAAAACGGCTGCGCGGTTTCCAGCAAAAAATCCACCTCGGCTGGCGTTGGCAGGGGTTCCGCACCCAAGTCCGGGTGTTCGGTCTCGGTCGTGCCGAGCATCGTCCGGCCCTCGAACGGGATGGCAAAAACCACGCGCCCGTCGCGGGTTTTCGGGATGAGCATCGCGTCCGCGCTGCCCAAAACCTCCGGCGGCAACACGATGTGTATGCCTTTTGACGGGCGGATGCGCGGCCTCGAATCGGCGTTTGCGGCCAGCCGCAGGCGGTCGGCAAACGGGCCTGTGCAATTCAAAAATTGCCGCGCCCGCACGGAAAAGACATTTCCCGAAAATGCTTCGCGGGCATCGGCGGCGCACAGCTGACCGCTGCTATCTTTCTGAAAACCAACGACTTCGAGGTGATTGGCCACCACCGCCCCCGCCTCCGCGGCCGACTGGACGATGGCAAGGCAGTACCGCGCATCGTCAAATTGGCCGTCGTAATACAGCACCGCCGAGTGCAGGCGTGGCGAGAGCGTGGGCATCCGGCGGAGTGCCTCCTTTTTGGAGAGCCAGCGGCTGGGCGGCAGGTGGTCGCGCCCAGCGGCGAACCAGCCGTAGAGCCGAAGCCCGATGCTGAAATACAGCCCTTCCCACCAGCCGAAAACGGGCGTGAGCAGCCCCAACGGGCGGGCAAGGTGCGGCGCGTTTTGGAGCAGGATGTGGCGTTCTTCCAGCCCGTGCCGCACTTGGCGCAGCTGCCCGAAATCGAGTTTTCGGAACGCCTGTTCGAGGTATCGCACCCCGCCGTGAATGAGCTTGGTGCTGCGGCTCGAAGTCTCGGCGGCGAAGTCCGTTTTTTCAATCAGGGCCACGCGCAGGCCGCGCAGGGCCGCATCGAGCGCACAGCCCGCGCCCGACGCGCCGCCGCCGATGACGCAGAGGTCGAATGTTTCGGCTTCGAGCCGCCGCAAGTTTTCGTTTCGGTTCATGCGAAGTATTTTTGGCGGCAAATCAATCTTCAAGAACATGACAGCCGTCGCCATTGACAAACTAACCGTGTCGGAATTCCTCGAAATGGACGATTTCGAGGAAGGCTACATCTATGAACTCATCAACGGAGAAATCGTGAGACGCTCATCCCCTTCCACTGCGCACCAAATTGCCTCTGAAAACCTCAACTTCCTCCTGCAAACTTTTGTCCGAGCGGGCAACTTGGGCAAATGTTTCACGGCTCCTTTCGATGTGGCCTTTGATGAGGAAAATCTCGTCGTGCCCGATTTGTTCTTCGTCCGTGCCGCAAATTCATCCATCATCACCCGAAAATGTGTGGAAGGCACACCCGATTTGGTCGTCGAAATCCTCTCACCCGGCACTTGGCGCACCGACCGAGGCGACAAGATGAAACTCTACCGCCGCTTCGGTGTGGCCGAATACTGGATTGTTGACCCGAAAAACCAAGCCATCGAAATCCATGCCCTGCAAAACGGCGAGTACGAGTTGGTCTCGTTCGCCAGCGAAACGGGCGAAATCGAATCCTCGGTGCTGCCCGGCTTCAAGCTCGATGTGCAAAAAGTGTTCGAGCCTGCGGAGGATTGACGGCCAAGCCGCAAGCGACCGGAGCGAAGGTACGCGGACGGTCGCCGGGGCACAGTTTGGGCTTTGGTTTTTTGCTTTCGCCATAATTTCTACCTTTGCGCCCGCTTTTCGGGCAGCCCCGAAACGGCTCGTTCAATTTTTCAACACTTCAACTTTTCAACTTTTCCCAATGGCAACGACGGCAGACATCCGCAACGGCCTTTGCATCGAACTCAACAACGACATCTTCCGGGTGATTGACTTCCAGAAATTCCAAGTCGGCCGCGGCAGCGGCAAGGTTTGGACCAAACTGAAAAGCAGCACCTCCGGCAAAGTCATCGAACACACCTTCCAAAGCGGCCACAACATCACGGAAGTCCGGGTGGAACGCCGCAAATTCCAATACCTCTACCCCGAAGACGGCGGCTACGCGCTGATGAACACCGAGAACTACGAGCAAATCTCGCTGGCCGACGACATGATTGACAACGCCAAATTCCTGAAAGAAGGCGACGTGGTGGACGTGCTCTACCACGCCCAAAAAGAGACCATCCTCTCCGTCGAGCTCCCGCAGACGGTCACCCTCGAAATCACCTACACCGAACCCGGCATCCGGGGCGATACGGCCACCAACACCCTGAAGCCCGCCACCGTCGAGACCGGCGCGGAAGTGCGCGTGCCGCTTTTCTGCGACAC
>JBKBIC010000136.1:0-13433 GCA_046299435.1 Saprospiraceae bacterium | reverse complement strand
GTGCAAAATCCGTCGCATCCGTCCAATCCGCGTTCCAATTGTTATCCAATCGGCGATGCAAAACTGTTGAAATATTTAAAATCGTGATTCGCTTCAATCTTCTGCAAGCTCTCGAAAATCAGGCGAATCACGTTGTTCACGTCGTCTTTGTGGGCCATTTCGACCGTCGTGTGCATATACCGAAGCGGCAGCGAAATGAGTGCGGACGGCACGCCGCCGTTTGAGTATGCGAAAGCGTCGGTGTCAGTGCCCGTCACGCGGCTGGCGGCTTCGCGTTGGAACGGAATCTGTTTTTCCTCGGCGGTTTCGATGATGAGGTCGAGCAGGCGGTTGTGGACGGCGGGTGCGTAGGTCACGCTGGGGCCGTTGCCGGTGCGGATGTCGCCGTGTTTTTTCATATTGATGAGCGGCGTGTGCGTGTCGTGGGTCACATCGGTGACGATGGCGACGTGGGGCTGGATGCTTTGCGTCACCATTTCCGCGCCGCGCAAGCCGACTTCTTCTTGCACCGAGTTGACGAGGTAAAGCGTGTACGGCAGCTCGGTTTTTTGCTCGTGCAGGAGCCGCGCCACTTCGGCGATGCAAAAGCCGCCGATGCGGTTGTCGAGCGCGCGCCCGACGTAATAACGGTCGTTCAAAACAGTGAACTCATCTTGAAACGTAACGACGCAACCGACGTGGATACCCATTTTCAGCACCTCTTCTTTGTCCTTTGCGCCCACGTCAATCGTGATGTTTTCGAGGTTGGGCGAAAGGTTCGCGTCTTTGTCGGTGCGGGTGTGGATGGCAGGCCAACCGAACACGCCCTCGACTTTGCCGCCCTTGCGGAGGTGCACAAACACGCGCATGGAAGGGGCGATGATATGGTCGCTGCCGCCGTTGCGAATGACGTGGATGAAGCCGTCGTCGGTGATGTAATTGACGAACCACGAGATTTCGTCGGCATGGCCTTCGATGACCACGCGGTAATCTTTGCCGGGGTTGATGATGCCGTAGGCCGTGCCGTAATTGTCTAATTTCCAGTCATGTATGTACGGGCGGATATATTCGAGCCACAGTTTTTGACCCGACGATTCGTGCCCGGTCGGGCTGGAATTGTTCAGGTATTTCCGCAGAAATTTTTCGGATTCAGGCGTAATCACCATTTATGGTAGTGATGAGTTATGAGTGATGAATGATGCGTTTGTTGGGTTTGCGGTGAGTTGAGCATGAAAGCGGAGCAAAAAACTCATCATTCATCACTCATAACTCATCACTAAGCATAGAGCGCGCCCCAGCCTTCGGGGTTTTCGCGCCAAGTTTTGAGCGTTTCGAGGTCGGAGTTTTGGACATAGCCGCTGGCGGCGGCCTCCTGCACGAGCGTGTCGTAATCGGTCAAGGTGCTGAAAACCGTGCCGATTTCGTCAAATGCGGCCTTTGCTTTCGGGAAACCATACTGGAAAATCGCCAGCACGCCGACCACTTCGCAGCCCGCTTCGCGCAGGGCTTCCACCACTTTCAAGCAGCTGCCGCCCGTGCTGATGAGGTCTTCGACGACCAACACGCGCTCGCCCGCGCCCCGGATTTCGCCTTCGATGAGGTTGCGGCGGCCATGGTCTTTCGCGCTGCTGCGGACGTACACGAAGGGTTTTTCCAGCCGGTCGGCCAGCAACGCGCCATGCGCGATGCCCGCCGTTGCCACGCCCGCCACTGTGTCGAACGCGCCGAACTCGGCGGATTTCTCTGCCAGTGATTCTTTCAAAAACGTGCGGACGGCAGGGTGGGAGAGTGCCACGCGGTTGTCGCAGTAAATCGGCGATTGGATGCCCGAAGCCCATGTGAACGGCTCGTTGGGTTGGAGTTTGACAGCCTTGATGGCAAGGAGATAGCGGGCAACTTCGGCAGCGCGGGACATTGGATAAGTTTATGAGGTCTGGCGGTTGAAGAGTTTGTGTGAGGCATGAACGTTTTGGCACAAAACCTTCCAAACCTGCCGAACCTTCCAAACCTTTGCTTCAAAAAACTGGCTTTTTTATGGGCGGGCAAAAGTATAAAATCTACGTCAACGGCACTCCGCTTTTTCTGACCACGCGGGCGGGCGCGAACGCTCTGGGCATCCAGCCGGGCAAAACCACGCACGTCGCCATGTACGCGGGCAAGCCCCGGTTCATCAAGCAATACCTCGATTTGCTGGAAAAAAACACCCGGATTGAGGCCGTCGTGCTTTGGTCGGAGGATTTGGACGGGCTTTGGGCCGATTTCCGGTCGTGCTTCAAATTGGTGGAAGCTGCTGGCGGCTACGTCGAGAACGGGCGCGGCGAGCTGCTCGTCATGTTCCGGCGCGGCAGCTGGGATTTGCCGAAAGGCAAGATTGACGATGGCGAAACGCCCCCACAGGCCGCCGTCCGCGAGGTGCAGGAGGAGACCGGGCTGGCCGACGTGCGGCTCGGTGCGTTTGTCTGCGAGACGTGGCACACCTACGTTTTCAAAGAAAAACGCTGGCTGAAAAAAACTTACTGGTATCGGATGCAAACCACTGACAACCAGACCGTTCCGCAAACGGAAGAGGATATCGAGGAGATCCGCTGGGTCAATGCCGCCGAGTGGCTGGCCTCTAATCCGGTGGTGTATGGGAGCATCCGGGAGGTGATTGAGGGGGCGTTGGCGACGGATGCCAATTGAGGGACAGAAGTTTTTTGATTTTTCCTTCAACATTGTGCTTACGTCATGCCTGCATCGTGGATAAACGGAGGCCGGAGCCAAGCCATGCTTGCCGCTTCGGCGCAAAACGTTTCACCAATTTAAATGATGCTGCATGAAAAAGACACTCTATGCCCTGCTCTTCTGCGCGACGCTCAGCGGCGCGTTTGCCCAAAACTGGAAACCGATGGCCGCTGGGCTTTTGCCCAACAACTTCGTGGTTTTCAGTGTCTCGGCAGTGGACGACCGCGTGGCCTGGGCCACCGCCTCGCAGGAATACTTCCAAGGGCCAATCCCCAACTCGCACCGAATCCGGGTGCTGCGGACTTCCGACGGCGGCCAAACTTGGGTGGTCAAGGAAGTGGAGGAGGCTGCGGGAACCATCAGTTTCCAAATCGTCGGCGTGGACTCACTGACCGCTTGGATTACGACCCAAGACTATGGCGGCGGCGCGGGCCGTGCCTTGTTCCAGACCACCGACGGCGGTGATGTTTGGACGAAAAAACTCGCCAACCTCAGCGCGGGCGTGTCGCTCAACCGTTTCCCCGACGGCCAACACTGGCTGGCCACCAATCGCCAGACGACTTCCCGCTCCGCCGACGACGGCGAAAATTGGACGAATTCGACCTTTTCAGGCTACTTCACGAATGAGTATCAGGGCCTGTATGCTGGCTCGAACATGGCCTCCACAGTGGGCGACACACTTTGGCACGGCACCTCGCAGGGCGGGCGCATCGTGCGGTTCACCAATTTTGGGCAAAGTGTCAGCATGCTCATCGGGCTGGGGTCGTCCGCCTCGGTCACGTCGGTCGCGTTCCACGACCACCTGAACGGGCTGGCTTTTTACACGCAATCCAACCAGTACAAAATCGCCAGAACCACCGACGGCGGCGGCACTTGGGCGGCGTTGCCGCTCGCACAGCAACCCGGCAGTTTGGTCTGGAACATCGCCGCCGTGCCCGGCGCACCGGGGCATTATGTGCTGGCTTCGGCTTCTGCCACAACGAATGGCAGGGTTGCGATGACGAATGATTTTGGCAATTCATGGTCGCTCGAAATCCTCGGCTCGTCGCTCAACGGTGTCTCGTTTTCCAGCCCAAAAACAGGCTGGGTCGGTGCCGGGAAAATTACTTCCGCCGCGCAGCCGGCCATGTTCAAATACGTCGGCTCACCGCTCGTCGCCGCCCAAAGCCCAGCTGCGTCATTGCCCGGTTTCAAGGTCGCGCCCAACCCGGTGGCTGACTTCGTGCGCTTCGATTTTGATGGATTTGTGCCCGGAGAGGCCGTGTTTGCAACTGTCTCCGACGTGACGGGCCGCGTCATCTTTGCGAGTGAAGTAGCTGGCAATCAATTGGATATGGGCAAATTACCGGCAGGGGCGTACTTTCTGAAAATCGAAACAGGCGACCGCACCGGCGTTGCCAAGTTTATGAAAAATTGAGGCCGACTCTTCCCGAACCGTCAAATGCCCGCCGTCGCCCGCCCGCGACGGCGGGCGCGTTTTTTGGGGAAATTCACACGCGGGCAACGTGGAGATGAAACACTAATTTTGCCCAAAATTAAATCCACCAAAACATGATTCAGGCAACCTTCACAGTACCATTGTCCGAATTCAACAGCGACTTGATTGACAAAATCAAAGCATTGTTGAACGGCGCGAACGGGCAAGAAGCCGAGGTTTTTATCAGTCTTCGGCCTAAGAAACCGCTGTTTCGAGAGACCCGCGAATCGTATTTTGCTCGTTTGGAGGCCGCCAAACACGAAATCGAAAGCGGGAAAAACCTTGTTTCGTTTTCGATGGAAGAATTTGAGGAAGCCTTTGCGGACAAATGATGTGGCCCATGAAAATTCAGTTCACACAGGCTGCTTTTCAGCAATTCCTCGAATGGCAGGACACGGACGAGGACACGTTCCGCAAAATCCGCGAACTCATCAAAGAAGTGGCGCGCAACCCGTTTAAGGGCATCGGCAAACCTGAACCATTAAAAGGGAATTTGAAAGGCTTCTGGAGTCGCCGAATCACCCGTGAGCATCGTCTGGTTTACAAGGTTGAGGCCGACAATATTTTTATCTCATCCTGCTTTGGGCACTATGACGAATGAGTGCGCCTCCGTCATAAGTAATTGATTATCAGTGATAAACCTCCTTTCCGACACCGTCACCCGCCCCACGCCTGCCATGCTCCAAGCCATGTTCGCCGCCGAAGTGGGCGACGACGTGTTCCGCGAAGACCCTACCGTGCGGGCTTTGGAAGAAAAATGCGCCGCCCTGTTCGGCCACGAGGCCGGGTTGTTTTGCCCGTCGGGCACGATGACCAACCAGATCGCGCTCAAAGTCCACACGCGCCCGCTTGACGAGGTGATTTGCGATGAGATGAGCCATATTTTCCAGTATGAAGTGGGCGGGTACGCTTTCCATTCGGGCATCGGCGTGAATTTGCTGCGCGGCGAAAACGGCATTTTGACCGCCGAAATGGTCGAATCAGCCATCAAACCGCGCCAAGATTGGCTGCCCCGCAGCACCCTCTGCGTCATCGAAAACACCTGCAACAAAGGCGGCGGCTCCATTTACCCGCTCGAAAACATCCGCGCCATCCGCCGCATTTGCCAAAAACACGGCCTGAAACTCCACCTCGACGGCGCACGGATTTTCAACGCCCTCGTCGAAACAGGCGATTCGCCAGCGACCATCGGCCGTGAGGCGGACAGCGTAAGTATCTGTTTGTCAAAGGGTTTGGGCGCGCCCGTCGGGTCGGTGCTCGTCGGCGGCGCGGATTTCATCGCCGAGGCGCGGCGCGTCCGCAAGGTCATGGGTGGCGGGATGCGGCAGGCAGGCTATCTCGCAGCGGCGGGGATTTTCGCGCTCGACCACCACATCGAACGCCTGCGCGACGACCACGCGAACGCTCGCTCGCTGGCCACGACGTTGGCCGAGCAAACGTGGGTCGCGGCCATCCGCCCGGTGCAAACCAACATCGTCATTTTCGATTTGGCCGAAGGCATCGCGCCCGCCGCGTTTTTGGAATATTTGACGAAAAACGGGGTGCGGGCCTCGGCTTTCGGCGGGCAAAGCATCCGGTTTGTCACGCACTTGGAAGTGACGGCGGGGATGATTTCGGAGGCAAAAAACGTGCTGCGACGCTTCGAGCCGTGAGGCCGTGAGATTGCTACCTTTGCCCGAAAAACAGGCCTCCGGTGGTGTGCCCTCATCCTGTCAATCCTTCATAAATAATTGACTGTCAAGGATTCATCACTCAACACTCATCATTCATCACTCGAAAAAGGATGCTGCTATCCATGACCGGCTACGGCCGCGCTTCCGGCAATTTCAACGGCAAAACGATTCACGCCGAGGTGCGGGCTTTGAACAGCAAACTCACCGATTTGAAACTCCGCGTGCCCAGCGACTACCGCGAAAAAGAGGTCGAACTGCGGAAACTCATCACCGACCACGCCGAACGCGGCAAGATAGATGTGGTCGTGGACTTGCAAAGCAGCGATGGCGTGGCGACCGTCAGCCTCAACGAAGGCCTTTTTCGGGGGTACCACCGCGAGTTGACGCGGATTTCGGGCGAACTCGGCATCCATCACGGCGATATTTTGCAGACCATCCTCCGCATCCCGAACGTAGTGATGCCCGCCGCTGGCGAGCTGGACGACCAAGAATGGGAGGCCGTCGGCAAGGTTTTGACCGAGGCGTTGGACAACCTGAAAAAATTCCGGCAGCAGGAGGGCAAGGTGCTCGCGCAGGATTTGCGGATGCGCGTGGGCAGCATCATGGCATTGCTGACGGCCGTCACGCCATTCGAGGAGGAGCGTTTTGCGCGGATGCGCGAGCGTTTGCAAACCAACATGACCGAAAACCTCGGCGGCTCTGATGCTGTTGACCAAAACCGTTTCGAGCAGGAAATCCTTTATTACCTCGAAAAAATGGACATCACAGAGGAAAAAGTACGCCTCGAAAACCACTGCAAATACTTCCTCGAAACGATGGACAAAAAAGACCAAGCCGTCGGGCGCACGCTCGGTTTCATCTCGCAAGAGATTGGCCGCGAAATCAATACCCTCGGCGCGAAGGCGTATGATTCTGATATTCAACGACTTGTGGTGCAGATGAAAGACGAACTCGAAAAAATCAAGGAGCAATTAGCCAACGTGCTCTGACCCACGCGGCTACCTTGTTTTGGTTAAACTCATCGAAAAAACCACGCCCTGAACCCGCTTTCTGCCCCGGCCACAGTTTGTCGTCGGGGATAATCCAATCACGGTTTCACCGACCCACACCATGCGCACGCTTCGTTTTTCAATCCTTTTTTCTGGCCTGTTTTTGTTGCTGGCAGCCTGTTCGCCGACCAAAAAAACGACCAAACCCGGCGAAATGCCCACCGGCTCGCAAAGCCAATTGCGGCAAAAAGTCATCACTTCGGCCCGCCAGCAAATCGGCACGACCTACAAATACGCCGGAAAAACCCCAAAAACGGGCTTCGATTGCTCTGGCTTCACCAGTTTCGTGTTCGGCCAGCACAACGTCCGCATCTCGCCCGCGTCGTCGCAACAGGCGTTCGAGGGGCACCCGATTTCGCTCGAAAAAGTGCAGCCAGCCGACCTCGTTTTTTTCGGCGAAGGCAAAAAAGTGTCGCACGTCGCGCTCGTCGCCCGGCGCACCCGCGACGGCATCATCTGCATCCACAGCACCACCAGCCGGGGCGTGATTGAGGAGAACGTCAGCCAGTCAACTTATTGGAAATCAAGGATTTTGTTCGCCCGCGACGTGCTTACCCGATGAGAGCTTCCATCAGATTTTTCCACGAAAAACGCGCCTTTTCCGCCCGAACGCCGACTCCCATCGAGTCGGCTTTTTTGTGCTCAAAAAAGTCGGCCACCGCGTCGGCAATGGCCGCAGCAGTCGGCTCCACGACGTAGCCCGACACGCCGTTGGTCACGATTTCGGGCAGGCCGCCGACGTTGGTCACGACCATCGGTTTTTCAAAATGATAGGCGATTTGCGAGATGCCGCTCTGCGTGGCCGTGCGGTAGGGCTGCACCACCAAGTCGGCTGCGGAAAAATAGAGCCGCACCTCGTCGGCGGGGATGAAATCCAAAAACAGGTGTGTGCGGCCTTCAAGTTGTTGGTTTTCAATGATTTGCTGATAAGGCTGCCAATCGCCGTATGGCTCGCCGGCCACGATTGCCTGCACATTTTGCTGGCGCAAACGCGCATTGCCGAGGGCTTCGAGCAGCAAATCCAAACCTTTGTACGCCCGTATCAAACCGAAAAACAGCACGAGCGGCGCGGTTTCGGGCAGACCAAGTTGCCGTCGGGCGACGGCTTTTCCGACTGGCTCACCATAGTTGTCGTAAATCGGGTGCGGCGCAAACCGGATACACCCCCGCCCCTGAAGGGGAGCCGACTCTGTGCTTTCGTCCGCATGGCTCCCCTTCAGGGGCGGGGGGGCTTTTTTCAAAAACTGCCGGATTTCGTCGCCGACCGAGCGCGACATGACCACAAACTCGTCGCAGGCACCGACAAAATATCGGGCAAACAACCGGTCGCCGGGGCGTTTTTCGTGCGGGACGATGTTGTCCACCAATGCCGCGACCCGGAATTTTTTGCCCGAAAGCCACCGCGCCAAGCGCAAAATGGTGCCCAAGCACGGCCCCATGAACGGCAACCAAAAGCGTACGACCACCAAATCGGGCCGCTCGCGGGCGATTTTCCAGCCAGACGGGAGCCAGTTGAACGGATTGACGGAGTTGATGTGCGTGCGGATTTTCAGCCCCGGCGGTGGCGGGTCGTCGCTGAATTGGGTTTTTCCCGGAAACAAAAAAGCCGGGTATTGCAGTGAAAATGAATGGATTGCGACCTCGTGCCCAGCGGCCTGCATCTCTTGGGCGAGGCGTTCGGTGCTGGCCGCGATGCCGCCCCGGAGCGGATGGGCGGGCGAAACAAGGAGGATTTTCATGGAGGTCAGTTCAGGCTTTCGACCTTCAAAAAGTGGCCGCTCAGGTGGTCGAAATCCTTGTCGGTCGTGAGCAGGGTCGCATCCAAGACGGAGGCGGTGGCTGCAATCCAGAGGTCGTTTTTACCCATGTTCCGGGCAGAGATTTGGAGCGGCAGGGCCGGGTGGCGGCCTTGACTGAAAGCGTCAATTTCGGCGTACCGTTCTATGATGCTTTTGACATTGATGTCGGCGATGAGGAATTGGTGCAAAAACTTTATGCCGGATTCCAGTCGCTGCTGCCCCCAATTGTTCTGCAAGGCAAAAGACCTCAATTCGCCTTCGGTCACGACCGAAATTATTGGGCTGTTCTGACTAAACAAAGGCTGGAATGTAGATTCAATGCGGGCTGCGAGCGGCGATCGCCTCAAATAATGGATAATGATGTTTGTGTCGAGCAGGTATTTCATGTTCAGGGGGTGAGTTGGGCCAATAGTGTTTCGATAGGTTCTTGCAAGTTGATTTCTGCTACGAGCTTGTCGAAAGCTGCTCGGTCTATCCCCGTGAAGCCCTGTTCCCGTGCCAGTTGCTCAATAGAAATGTTTTTCCGCATCGGCCTGAAAATCTGCTCTTCCGCCACTGTTTTGCGCGGGCGTTTGGCACGGAACTGCCGCAGGGCAGCGGCCAGCGCGTCCACCTCTGATTCATCTTTTAATTCGATGATGCGGGCGATGAGCCGCATTTTTTTGGCTTCCAATGTCTTGGTCATGGCTGCTACGCTTAGTTTTTTTGACAAAAATAGGCCGCCGACCGGGCAAAACCGCGTATAGCTCAAATCTCCGTTTCAATCAGATAATTGTTCCGGTGCGGCGAGTTTCGGGAAATCATCTCGGCCAAAAAGCCCGCGAGGAACAGTTGCGTACCGACGATGATGGTCAGGATGCCGAAGTAAAAGGCCGGCCGGTCGTTGATGTTCCATGTGCCGAACACGATTTTTTCCACGCTCAACCACGCCAAAATGCCGAACCCAATGAGGAAATTGAGGAAGCCAAGTGTCCCAAACAGGTGCATCGGGCGTTTGCCGTACCTGCCGACGAACGAGATGCTCATCAAATCGAGGAAGCCGTAGATGAACCGCTCCCAACCAAACTTGGTCACGCCGTACTTGCGGGCGCGGTGCTCGACCACTTTTTCGCCGACGCGCCGGAAACCCGCCCACTTGGCGATGACGGGGATGTACCGGTGCATTTCGCCATAGACTTCGATGCTTTTGACCACTTCGGAGCGGTAGGCTTTCAGCCCGCAGTTGAAATCGTGGAGATGGATGCCGCTCATGCGGCGCGTGGCCCAGTTGTAGAGTTTGGTCGGGATGGTTTTTGAAATCGGGTCGAACCGCTTTTTTTTCCAGCCGCTCACGAGGTCGAAGCCGCCTTCGAGCACCATGCGGCGGAGTTCGGGGATTTCGTCAGGCGAGTCCTGCAAATCAGCGTCCATCGTGATAACCACTTGACCCTGAGCAGCTTGGAAGCCTGTGTGCAGGCCCGCGCTCTTGCCGTAGTTGCGGCGGAACTTGATGCCGCGCACGGCAGGGTTCTGTTTTTGCAAATCTTGGATGACCTGCCACGAGCCGTCGCGCGAGCCGTCGTCCACGAAAATGATTTCGTAGGAAAGTTTGTGCTGCTCGCACACGCGGCGAATCCATGCTTCCAGTTCGGGGAGGCTTTCGGCTTCGTTGAGGAGGGGTATGACGAGGGAAATGTCCATGTTAGAGTTCAAAATTGGTCAATGGCAAAGGCTTTTGGTGCAATTTCGGCGTGTACTCATTCCGCTCCACAAACACCGGCAAAATGGCCTTGGACTCCCGGTTGATGGGCGTGGCAAACCGCCGCTGCCAGCCGTTGCCTTTCAGCATTTCCGACCAGCGGTTGAAAAGTTGTTCTTGCTGTTCTGGCGTAAGTCGTTGGTTTTCAGTGTAAAAGCCCGCCGTTTCGCGTTGCCGTCGCGCCTCGAACAACGAGACGGCACAAGCTACCGAAATGTTCAGGCTTTCGGCAAAACCCACCATCGGGATGGAAAAATACCCGTCGGCCAGAGCCAGCGATTCGGGCGTGATGCCTTCGTCTTCGTTCCCAAATATGAGCGCGGTCGGCACAGTCAGGTCAAGGTCGTAAAGAGTCTGGCTTTCTGTGCCGGGCACGGGCGGGCGCGTGGCGAGCACCCGGCCATATCGCTCGCGCACCCGCCGGAAGCACTCCTCCAAATCCTCGAAGACGTACACATCCGTCCATTTGAACACGCCGGCGGAGGTTTTTTTGCCCAGTTTCAGGCCGCGCCGGTCGAGATACTGCTTGGTATAAACCACAAAGACCTCGCGCACGCCCACCGCGTCGCAGGAGCGCATGACCGCGCTGATGTTCAGCGGGTCGAAAATATTTTCCAGCACCACCGTCAAATCGGGCTGGCTTTGTCGGATGACTTCGCGGATTTTTTGCTCGCGGCTTGGATTCATAATCGGGCAGTATGGGCTTGGAGACCGGGTTTATTCGGCTGGCGAAAACTTGAAGTCTTGAAATTTCAAGATGTGTACAAACTTGTTTTCCAGATAGTCGGCGCGTTCCGGGCGGGCATCGGCTGTTGCCGAAACGGGCAGCACCCGAAAATCGCTGTGCAGCCCTTTGAACTGGGTGCGCCCGATTTTGGCCGGGAAATCCAGCCCGTATTTTTTCAGCATTTGCCCGGTGAAAAGCGTCGCATCGTAGCCGTTGAAAGCATCGTCGTCGGGGATGGTGCCGTATGCTTCGTAGAATTTTTGCTGGAAATCCTTGACCTCCGGCGCGGCATAATCCACCCACGAAGCTGCCGAAATGTGGACGTTCAGGGACTGGAAATATTCGGCCTCAATGTTTTCAAAACCCGTCCATTGCGGCATCCCGAAAATCTCGACGCGGGCGCGGCCTTGCTGGGCTTTCACTTTTCGGAAAAACGAGAACACGAAATCCTGACTCGCCCACGAAGGCATGACGAAAACCGTCGTTTTGCCCGGTTTGAAATACGGGGCGAGGTCGGTTTTTGAGAAACTTTCGGTCGCGTCGGGCACCACGATTTCGCGGAAACGCCCGCCCGCCGTGTTCGCATTTTGCAGGAAGCCGAGGCGGTCGCGTTCTTTTTCCTTGCAAACCAAAACGACTGCATCAGGCGTGTGCTTTTTCAGCACGAATTTCACAATCGCCTCACAATGAGCGCGTAACGAGGGGTTGAGCTGGATGAAATTCGGGTTGCCATTGGTCAAGTCCGGGTTCGGGCTTTCGGGCGAAACGAGGATTTTGCGATTCAGTTTCGTGCGTTTTGCCAGCGCGGAAACGTGCGTGGAGCGGATTGGCCCGATGAAAACCTGCGTCAAATCCAGTTTCGGGTCGGTGAGCAGGGCCTCGAAATCCGCGTCGTTGATTTTAGTGTCCAGCACGTCCACCGTCAGATTCATGCCTTCTTCGGTGGAGAGCTGTTCGAGGGCGATTTTTGCGCCGGCGTAGAATTGGAGGGCAAGCCTGCTTTTTTCGGGTACGCCGTTCTCGGCGGTCGCGGCTTGGTGGGTGAGGAAGGGCAGCAGCAGCGCGACGCGAAATTTTTGGCTGCTGAAATCGCCGCCGTCGTCGCCTGTGTTGGGCTTGCCCGGCGAGCCGATGGGCGGCTTGGTTTTCGATGGTTCCGACCAGCGCACGGTATCCATTGGCTCGTGCTTGGGCCGGTCGTTTGGCCGTGTTTTGCCGGGTTGGGTGCTGGTGTTGCCGCCTGCTTTTTTGGCGGGCTTGCAGTTGGCGAGTGCCAGCAGGATGAGCAATATGAATGATAAAAGCCTGATTTTCACGGAAATAGAGTTGCCCCAAAAATGTGTGGGCGGGCAAAACTACGCTGTTTCGGCGGGTTCGGGCGGCGTGGGCATTTTGAAAATCTCGTTTGCCGTGAGTTGGAAGGCGGGCAGCACGGGCGCGGCGGAGCACGTCATGTCGTCGGTGCAGACGATGGAAGTGCGCCCGTTGAAAACTTGTACCTGTTTGGTGTTTGCGGAGATGAGCCAAATCACTTTCACGTCGGCATCCCAGTAATTGCGGAGTTTGTCCAGCAGGTCGTCCACCTCGTCGTGGTTGGAGATGATTTCGATGACGAATTGCGGCACTTGGTTTTTGCGGTTTGCCATGGCGAAAACCTGCTCGTCGGAGAACCAAGCCATGTCGGGGCGGCGGTGTGCTTTTGGTAAAAACTTGGTGTCTGCCTCCACGTACAGCCTGCCAGTCACCTGGCCTGCTGCTTTGAGTTTTGTGAAAAGGTCGAGGAGGTTGTCAAGCATGAAAAATTGGTATTGGTTCATATCCCGTTTTGTTTGGATGACCCTGCCGTCCACCCATTCGTATTTGAACTCGTCTTCGCGGCAGAGGTATTCCTTTTCGAACGCTTCGAGCGTGACGTATGGCTGCGCCATCGCGTCCGTCGTGTCGGGCAGTGTTTCGGGAAAGGCAGGAGAGTCAATCATGTTCGGGCTGGTTTGTAGGCAAAGGTAGCCTGCATTCTCAAAAAAAAGAAAACCCTTCAACTCGCTGAAAGTCAACGAGTTGAAGGGTTTATGATTCATCATTTATAGTTCGTCGTTCTATTCCGACATATCCATCGTGTGGAACACGTTGAGCACGTCGTCGTCTTCTTCGAGGCGGTCGAGGCATTTCACGACCTGTTCCACTTCTGCGTCGGAGAGTTTTTTGGTCATCGTCGGTATCCATTCCAGCTGGCTACTGTTGGCCTCGATGTTGCGGTCTTCGAGGGC
>JBKBIC010000135.1:0-13530 GCA_046299435.1 Saprospiraceae bacterium | reverse complement strand
CGACTCCCCGCGCTGGTACGCCGCCCTTTTTTTTGGGGCGCACTTATCTGCCTGTTCAACGCCGCACGGCAACGGGCATATTATCATCAAAATCGCCCGTCAAAACGGGGGTCTGGACGTTGGCCGTGTACTCGCGCACTTTGGCATAGACGTAATTGTATATCTCGCGGATGGTCACGATGCTATCACTGTTTTTATCGGCTGCCCCTTTCATGCCGCGCAGCAGATAGTGGCTGAAAACGCCTTGCCGCAGGCCATGGTCTTCGAGCGAAAGTTCCTCGCCTTTGGAGGACATGAGCAGCGCGGTGCCGCCGTCGGTGTTCTCGAATGCCGCGTAATATTTGTCGAGCGTGACCGTCACGGGGCTGCGGGCGGCGAGGCTTTGCATGGTGCCGGAGTGGCAAGCGTCGGCGATGCAGAGCTTGTGCTTGGCCTTGCTTTCGGCAAAAACGCGGCGCACCTCGTCGTGCCGAAGCTTGTTGCTGTACCCGTCAAAATCAACGGGCAGGAAGCAGCCTTCGAGGCCGTGCCCGCTGAAATACATCATCACCACGTCGTTTTCGTCGGCCTTGCCGAAGGTTTGGCGCATGGCGCGGAGGATGTTGTCGCGGGTGGCCGCTTCGTCAATCAACAGGCTGATTTGGCTTTCGGGGAGTGCACCGCCCTCTGGGCTTTTCAGGAAAGCATAGACTTGGTAGGCATCGTCGTCGGTGAATTTCAGCGTGGGCATGTGGTTGTACCGGCCCACGCCGACGATGACCGCCCAAACGCGCACTTTTTTGCTGGCCTCGACATTGACCGGTTCGTCGTCTTCGGGCATCCCCTCGTCCGCGTCCAATTCTTTGACGGGGGTGCCATTCATCCAAGTCGCGCCATAGACGCGGCCACTTGCAAAGCGCATCACGCCGTCGCCGTGCGGGGCATTGCGTGCCCACTCGCCTTCGTAGCGGTCGCCGTTGGCATAATAGCAAACGCCCTTGCCTTCGGGGTAGCCTTCCTTGAATTCGCCGACCCAGCGCGACCCGTCCGGGTAGTCGAAGTAGCCCTTTCCGCTCCGGCAATACACCGAGGTGCAGTTGCGCAGGCCGCTCACATCGGCTTTGGATGGATTGGGCTTTGCCGACGCAACGGCCTCGTTGTCAGTGTCTTGCGTGTCGGACTGGGTGCTGGGCTTTTGCTTTTTGATTAATTCGCCATTGGCCCAAACGCCTTCTGTCAATTCGCCGTTCGGGGCATAAAACTTGCCGCTGCCGCTCTTGCGGTTGTCTTTCCAGCCACCCGTGTATTTGGCTCCGTCCGGGTAAATCATGGTGCCTTGTCCCTCGAATTTCCCGTTTTTGAAATCCCCCTCGTAGCGATCTTTGCTGGCGAAGGCGTAGGTGCCGCGTCCGTTGGGCGAGTCGTTTTCCCATTGGCCGGTGTATTTGTCGCCGTTTTTGTAGAGCAAAGTGCCCGTACCGGCCATCTTGCCGCGCCGGAATTCGCCCTCGTATGAAAGCATGGTCGCGCTGTTTTTGAACGACATCTTGCCGCGCCCCTCGCGCACGCCGTCTTTCCAGTCGCCGACGTAGCGGTTGCCATTCGAGAACTCAATCTCGCCTGTGCCGTGCGGCCTGCCGCCGACAAATTTGCCCGTGTACTTGGCCCCGCTCGAAAACCGATAGGTGCCGGAGCCGTTCTGGCAGTTGCCGCTCAGGCATTGTGCCGAAAGCGAGTCGGGCGCGAACGCCGATGCCAGCAAAAAGAAGAGGATTGCCCGGATTTGGATGCCTTTCATAACGAAGGTTGTTTTGATTTTAAAAAAATGGGGAGGCTTGCGGCCCGTCCGTTCAAGAGGAAAAATGAAGGAGGTAAAAGTAAAAAGGCAAGCTGCGGAAAGATTTTGGTGAAGTTCGTTCGGGGCGAGGGCGCGCCGAGGCGATTAAAAACACGGGCGAAAATAGGCCGTTCGGGGGATGTCGGAGCTTTGTTCTTTGGCTCGCCTCAAACCCGTCGGCGCGTGTAAATATTGCTCCATTTGCTGTTGCGACCCGGCTGTTTTGCTACCTTTGTGGCCGAAAATTTTTCTCACCACTCTGATTTTCAATCACTTGCAAATCGTTTAAGACTATGTTAAAGAAAATTCTCCTCGGCGTTTTTGCAGCCGCCCTCCTCGCTTCCTGCGGCGGCCCCGAACCCAAAGGCAATGCCTTCGGCGCACCCATCACCGCAGACGGTGCCATCAGCTACGACGAACTCATCCCGCGCATGGCGGGCACCGATTCGCTCGCCGTCAAAGTGACCGGCATAGTCTCGGAAGTCTGCCAGAAAAAAGGCTGCTGGATGACCCTCAAAAGCGCCGACGGCCAAGAGATGCGCGTGACGTTTAAGGACTACGGTTTCTTCATGCCGAAAGACATTTCGGGCAAAAAAGTGGTCATGGACGGCTTCGCTCGCGTGGAAGTGACTCCGGTGGACGTGCTGCGCCACTATGCCGAAGATGCCGGGAAAACACCGGAAGAAATCGCCAAAATCACTGAACCGACACGCGAGGTTGGCTACGAGGCCAATGGCGTGATTATCTTGAATTGATGGCGATTTGGGGATTTGTTGATTCGGTGATTTGACCCAGATAACCGAATCAACAAATCCCCAAACCACCATCAATTCACCACCGCCACCTTCGTGCCGTCGGTCAGGTTCAGTTGGCCGCTCACCACGACCCGGTCGCTTTCCGAAAGGCCGCTCCGCACCTCGACCGTTTCGCCGAAAACTCCGCCGACGGCCACTTGCCGCAGCACCGCCACCGAGTCCTGCACCACAAAAATTTTCCCTTCCTGCAAACTCCCGGCGATGGCTCTGCGCGGCAAAGTCAAGCCCTTGCGTTGGCCGTCAAAAGTGAACGCGGCGCGGGCGTGCATCCCGGCGCGGAGCTGGCTGCGCGGGTTTGCCACCTCGATTTCCACGTCGTAATTGAACGTGTTGTCGGCCTTCAGGCCGATGTTGGTCACTTTACCGGGGAAGGTCTGGCCGGGGAAAACATCCGCCGAAACAGACACTTGCTGGCCTTTGCGGACGCTCAAAATGTCGCGCTCCGCCACCTTCACATACAGCGTAAGCCGCTCTAAATTAGTGATTTGCGCGACTTGGATGCCGGGGCCGATGACACTCCCGCGCTCGATGAACCGCAGGCCGAGCGTGCCGTCCATCGTGGCCCGGATGCTGGTGTTGGCAATCTGTTTTTGCAGGGCTTTTTTCTTGGCCTCGGCGGCGAGCAGGCCCAGTTCCACGTCCTCGATTTTGTTTTTGGGTGCGGCCTCGCCTTCGATGAGGTTGCCGAGGCGTTCCTTGTCTTTCCGCAATTTGGCGAGGTTGGCCTCGGTCGCTTCCAGCTCCACGCGGAGCAGCTCGTCGTCCACTTTGGCGATGAGTTCGCCTTCCTTGACCCACTCGCCCTTGTTTTTATGGATTTCGAGCACACGCCCGGCGGTCTCCGAAATGACGAACATCTCCTTGATGGGCATGAAAACGCCGTCTGCTTCGAGGCGGTTGGAGAGGGTTTCGAGGCGCGGCGTGGCGACCTCGACCGGCACATGGGCGCGGGCTATTTTGGAAAGCTCGGTTTTGGCGACGAGGCGTTGTTTGTTGGAACGCAGCTTCCAGATGACGAGCGCGGTGCCCGCGATGACCAACGCCCAAAGAATGACCCGGTTTTTCAATGCAAAAAATTTAGGCCGCAAAAGTAGCAGGAAAGCAGCGCGGGCCATCACCAGAACTTGGTGCTTTGCCTTGCCGGGTGCAAAAGTTGGCTACCTTTGGGCGCGTTTTTGGGGGCAAAAATTTTTTTGCACAGGGTTTGTTCGCGCCCAGAGCCACGAAAAACCTCTGGGCAGATAGTGCCTAAAACGCATTGCAACACTCTGGCAATTAGCCCATTATCTCATTTTTCAAATTAGCGCATTCACATACAATGGCTAAACAGCAACCGCAGCAGCGTCGCCCGAACCAACCGCAAGCACAGGCGGGCGCACCCGCACCGCAGCCCAAAAAAGCCGCCCCCGTGCGCGGCGAAAAGAAAGAATCCCTGTTCAGCACAGGCAGCAACGAGCTCATTTTCGGTCGCCAGAACTTCCTGTGGATGGGCATCGGCCTCGCGCTGGTGGTCATCGGGCTGGCCCTCATGTCGGGCGGCTCCATGCCCTCGCCCGATGTCTGGGACGAAAGCATCATCTACTCTTTCCGCCGCATCACGCTCGCGCCGATTGTGATGGTCGCTGGTTTTGTGGCGGTCATCGTCGGCATTTTTAAAAGCAACAACACCCCCGCCGAACCCGAAAACACGCCCGCTGCCGACGCATGAACCTGCTGCAAGCCATCATCCTCGCCATTATCGAAGGGGTCACGGAATTCCTGCCTGTGTCGTCCACCGGGCACATGATCATCGGCTCGACGCTCATGGGCATCGCCTCGAACCCCTTTGTCAAAGTGTTCACGGTTGCCATCCAGTTCGGGGCTATTTTGTCGGTCGTGGTGCTGTACTGGCGGCGTTTTTTCCAGAGCTTTGATTTCTACATCAAACTTTTCGTCGCGTTTTTGCCCGCTGCCGTGTTCGGCCTTTTGCTGAAAAAAACAGTGGATGCGATGCTCGAAAACATCCTTGTCGTCGCGCTCGCGCTCATCGCGGGCGGCGTGGTGCTGCTGTTCGTGGACGAGCTTTTCCACAAAAACGAACGCCGCAACAACTCCACCGACGACGTGACCTACCCCAAGGCCCTGAAAATCGGCCTTTTCCAAGTCATTTCCATGATTCCCGGCGTGAGCCGCTCGGCAGCGACCATCATCGGCGGCCTTTCGCAAGGGCTGACCCGCCAGACCGCCGCCGAGTTTTCGTTTTTCCTCGCCGTGCCGACGATGTTCGCGGCCACCTGCAAATCGCTTTACGATTTTGTGCAGGACGAGGGCGGCACTTTCGCGCAAAACGACCTCATCATCTTGGCCATCGGCAACGTCGTGGCCTTTCTTGTGGCGTGGCTCGCCATCCGCTCGTTCATCGGTTTTTTGGCCCGCAACGGCTTCAAGTTGTTCGGCTATTACCGCATCGTGGTCGGGCTGCTCATCTTGGTGGGTTGGGCTTTGGGCTGGTTCGAGGGCGTGTCGGTGGGCAACTTTTGAATTTTGACGGCACGGGCAGGCGGGTCATTTTTGCTCAAATCCGCTGCCGCTGCGTTCCGTTGGCTGGGCAATCGGCGAACTGAAATAGTTTTGCTGACCAAATCAATCATTCAGCCAACTTCGCCATGTTCCAGCGTCAGACCCGCCAATCGTTCCCGCTTCCTTACATCATCCTGCTCGCCATCGCAGCCGCTGCGCTGCTGATTTTTGCCGTCAAAAGTACCCGCCAAACACCCGCGCCCGCTGCGCCAGAAAGCAAGGCCGACGGTAGCCTGCGCCCCGATGAGTGGCTGGCCGTGATGCGCGAATACCCGCACTTCAAGCCCAGTTTGGCGGTTTTGGAGCAAGCCCTGCGCCAAGCCAGCGGCGACGCGGCTGTCCAATCGCGCGGCGGTTCGCCGGGTTTTTCCGCGCCGTGGACGGTCGAAGGCCCCGGCAACATCGGTGCGCGCATCAACTCAATCAAGGTACACCCCACCAACCCGAACATCATCTATGTGGGCTTTTCGCGGGGCGGCGTGTGGAAAACCACCAACGGCGGCGCGACGTGGCTGCCCATCTTCGACGCGCAATCGTTCCTCAACATCGGCGACATCGAACTTGACCCGCAAAACCCGAACATCGTCTATGTCGGCACCGGCGACCTGAACATCGGCTCCTACGTCGGCATCGGCGACGGCCTGTGGCGCAGCAACAACGGTGGGCAGACGTGGCACAACATCGGCCTTGTGGGCACACGCATCATCTCGAAAATCATCGTTCACCCCACACAACAGGGTACCCTTTTCGTTGCCACGATGGGTGTGCCTTTTGAGCGCAATGCCGAGCGCGGTTTTTTCAAAACCACTAATGACGGTCAAACTTGGCAAAAACTCCTATTCGTCAGCGACCAAGCGGGCATTATTGACCTCTCCATGTCGCCCGACAACCCGCAGGAACTTTTTGCTGCATCTTGGGACCGGATTAGGACGGAAACTGAAACCCTCGTCAGCGGTCCAAATGCTAAAATCTGGAAAAGCACTTCTGGTGGTGCTATATGGCAACCCCTTAGTACCAACTTGCCCGGTGGTATCGGTGAAAATTATGGCCGCATTGGGTTGGCGCAAACCCCTCAAAACCCCAACTTGTTGTATGCCCTGTATGTAGACAGAGAGTCTCGTTTATCCGGTATCTACCGCTCGACCAACCGGGGTGCGAATTTTACGCCCGTCAACATCCCCGAAACCAACAACGGCGGCGATGTGATGGGCGGCTTCGGCTGGTACTTCGGCAAAATTTGGATAAACCCATTCGACCAAAACGACCTCTGGGTGGGCGGCGTGGAGCTCTGGCGGTCACGCGACGGCGGTGAAAACTGGGAGCAGGCTACGCCGCCTTGGTGGACGTATGAAGTTCACGCCGACCAGCACGACATGGCTTTTTTGGATGCCCAAACCTTCCTGCTCGCCAACGACGGCGGCCTCTACAAAACCACCGACAACGCCGAGACTTGGCAGGACATCGAAAACATCCCGACCACGCAGTTTTACCGTGTCGCCGTCAATCCGCACCAGCCCGATTGGTACTTCGGCGGCGCACAGGACAATGGCACGACTGGCGGCAACGCCACCGAAACCGAGTGGCCACGCCTGTACGGCGGCGACGGTTTCCAAGCGGCCTTTCACCCCGACGACCCGAATATTTTTTACTACGAGACCCAAAACGGCGGCATCGTCGGCACCACCGACGGCTTTGATTTTCAGGGCGGCACCGACGGCATCGAAGACGGCGACCGCAAGCACTGGGATATGCAGTATTTCATCAGCCAAAACGACCCGGACGTGATGTTCACGGGCACGCAGCGGGTCTATCAAAGCATCGGCCACACGCCCAACTGGTTCCCCATCAGCGACGACCTGACGGACGGCGTGGTGTTCCAGCCGCGCTTCCATGTCATCACGAGCATCTGCGAAAGTACCCTCGACGATGACCTGTTGTACGTCGGCACCTCCGATGCGAACGTGTGGCGCGGGCTGCCCAACAGCCAAGTCTGGACGAACATAACTGCCGGATTGCCAGAGCGTTACGTCTCCTCCGTGAAGGCTTCGCCCAGCTCGCCGAACACCGTGTACGTCACCCACACGGGCTACCGCGACAACGACTTTGCCCCGCACATCCACCGCTCCAACGACCGGGGCGCGACGTGGAAATCCATTGCAGGCGACCTGCCCAACCTCGCCGTCAACGATGTGCTCATCCTGCCCGGCCACGCGGATTCGGTCGTTTTCGCGGGCACCGACGGCGGCGTGTATGCCACGCTCAACGGTGGCAAAAACTGGGAACGGCTTGGCACCCAAATGCCCGTCGTGTCGGTCTTCGACCTTGAAATCAACGCCGCCACGCGCCGCCTCGTGGCAGGCACTTATGCCCGCAGTATCCTGACGTTTCCGTTGGATTCGCTGCAGCTGGGCAACAATGTGTCCGCGCCCGCGCCGCCGAAAAATGCTCCTCGTTTGGCTGTCAATCCCACGTTGGCGACCGATTTCGTGCAGGTTCGGCTGGAAAATTGGCCGACGCAGCAGCCCACCGAAATCGTCGTGGCCGACCTCGCCGGGCGGGTTTTGCGGCGGGAAAAATTGCCTCTTGGCCAATCAAGCCTTCAAATGGATGCCCGGCTGTTTGCCCCCGGCGCATACCTCGTGTTTGCCCAAACCGGCGGGCGTGTGGCGGCGCAGCGGAAGTTTGTGGTAGGGCGGTGAGCGCGAAAACAGTTTCAATTATGGGCACAAGCCTCCAAGTCAAATATTTCACCCGCCTCGCCCTCGCCTTTGGCATCGTGTACGCCTTGCTCGTCCCGCCCTTCCAATCGCCCGATGAGCACAACCATTTTTTCAGGGCATGGCAAGTCAGCGAAGGCCACTGGCTGCCCGAAAAAACCGCCGACGGCAGGCTCGGCGGACGGCTGCCCGCCAGCCTCGACAGCCTGCGCCACGCCTTTATTTTCCTGAAAAACGACTACGCGGCCAAGACCGATTTCGGGCAAATTGCGTCACAGTTGCGCCTGCCGCTCCAACCCGAAAAAACTGCTTTCCTCGACTTCCCGAACACGGCCATCTACGCGCCAACAGCCTATTGGCCGCAGGCTGCGGCCATTGCCGCACTCCGTGTTTTGGAGGCACCGCCCTTGCTGGCCTTGTACGCCGGGCGGCTGGCGAACCTGTTTTTGTGGATTTTTCTGCTGCGAGCCGCCCTCTGCCGGATGCCTTTTCAGGCAACAGCGATGGCTTTCCTCGCGCTGTTGCCAGCCTCGCTCGTCGTGGCCGCCTCGCTGAACGCCGACGTGCCGACCAACGGGCTGTGTTTTTGGCTGACGGCCAATTGTTGTGCCCGTTTTGCGGCGCAGAACACGCGCGTCCCGCTGGCCGAATGGCTCGCTGTGATGCTTGTTTCGGCCAATAAACTTGTGTTTGCGCCGCTTGCACTGCTCTGTTTTTTGCCAATGCTTGGGCAAAAAACACCGCGCCGGACGATTTTTTTCAGCCTTCTGCTGCTCGCAGCAAGCATCGGGGCTGCTGTTGCTTGGGGCAGGGTTTCGCAGGCTTTTTTCATCCCTTTTGAGGAATATCATCCCGCTTTCTGTGCCGGACAAACGCTGAATGAGGGCGTTGACCCAATGGCACAGCTGCATTTTGTGCTCGAAAACCCGCTCCATTTCGTCGGTATTGCCGCGACATCTTACCTCGAAAGCCTGCCCGCCACCGCCGCGCACCTCGTCGGGAAGTTTGGTTGGGAGAAAAACTACCTGCCGGGCTGGTGCATGGCACTGCTTTGGCTGGCACTGGTGGCCGTAGTTTTTGCCGAAAACAATCCGCTCGGACGGCAGCACAGGCTGTTGTTGGCCGTCATAGCGGCTGTTTGCATTGCGGCTTTTTCGGTCACGATGTACGCGCTCTGGTGTCCGGTCGGGTCGGCGGTGCTGACCAATTTGCAGGGTCGGTATTTCGTCCCGCTGTTGCCAACGGCGGTGCTGATAATTGGGCGGGGCTGGCTGCTGCGTTTTCGGGCAGAAATCGGGCTGGCAGTCTTCGTAATTTGCCTTTTGGCGCAGGCGATGATGTCATTTTGTATTTGGCAGAGATACTTTCTTTAAAGTGTGCAACAGGTAGTCAAGCCAGCTGATAAAGTTCAAAATGCGGCACGTTGCTTTTTAAAAATTTGGTTTGCTCGTTTTTTGTATAGCGGCAAACGAATGATTTTCTAAAAAAAATCCCAATTAACAAATAATTGAATCGGGCGGGGGTTGACTGGCCACAAATCCGGCTGCAATTTTGTGGCAGTTTTTGAAGCGTTTTTGCCGCGAAATCATCCGAAAAAGCGTCTTGGCGGAACCCGTGTGTCCACGTTCTGGTTAGGCAGGCGATAAATCCAAAAAGAATTCGCGCTCGTAAGTTTTGCATCATCCAACAATGGTCTGCAAACGGCGTTTTTCAAAAATTCATCACACAACGCAACCTGTCCGCATGAAAAATCATTTGGCATTGCTCGAAATCCGCATGACCTCGCTGCCTTTGACAGCGCGGGGCGGCGATTTGGAGCAGGCACAGATGCAATTCGGACACAACCTCGCGCCCGAACCCATCCACCGCCCGCTCGATGAGGCACGGGTCACGGTACGGTTCGCAGAGAACGGCGGGGAATTCGTGCGGAGTGCCAGTTACCGATTCGCCAACAACACGAAAAGAATTCACCTGCTTTGAGTCGCCTCAGCCCACCACGTTTTTTTACCGTCAGTTTGTAGTCCATCTCACCTGCACCTCTGTATTGCTTCAAAGGAACACACAACCACATAACCAATCCCAGCCGTGTCCGCGCGCTGGGATTCTTTTTTGGGGCAGTTTTGGGTTTCAGGTTTTGAGTTGCCACGACCACTCAAAACCCAAAACTCAATACTCAAAACTGCCTTTTGAGTAAGTTTGCCCATCCTTCACTCAATTATTTCCCAGCCATGAGTCTCGAATCCGTCATGCAAGAACTGGCCGCGATGGGCAGCGAAAGCACCAAGCGCATCTTCAAAAACCACGGCGCGCCGGAGCCTTTTTTCGGCGTGAAAGTCGGCGACATGAAAAAAATCGTCAAGCGCGTCAAAAAAGACCACGCCCTTTCGTTGGCCCTGTTCGACACGGGCAACGGCGACGCGCAGTACTTGGCCGGCCTGATTGCCGACGAACGCAAAATCACGAAATCCGACCTGCAACACTGGGTCGAAAAAGCCTCGTGGTATATGGTCAGCGAATATGCGGTGGCTTGGGTCGCGGCGGAAAGCGCGTTCGGGTGGGAACTGGCCCTCGAATGGATTGAGTCGCCGGACGAACAAACAGCCTCCGCAGGTTGGGCAACGCTCGCCAGCCTCGTCAGCATCAAACCCGACGCTGAACTCGACTTGCCCGCGCTCTCCGCACTCCTCGACCGCGTGGCTCACGACATTCATGGGGCGCAAAACCGCGTCCGGTACAACATGAACGGGTTTGTGATTGCCGTCGGCGGGGCCGTCGCGCCGCTCTCCGAACAGGCCATGAAGATTGCCCAAAAAATCGGGAAAGTCTCGGTGGATGTGGGCGGGACAGCCTGCAAAGTGCCTTTTGCGCCAGAGTACATCGGCAAAATCGTGGAAATGGGCCGCGTCGGGCACAAGCGGAAAATGGCCCGCTGTTGATATTTGGGAGCTGGAATGGCAATGAGTGGCACGAAATGGCGCATGGTTCGGGACAATTTCGCCGACCTTTGCCGCCCATGATTTTGCAAAAATTTTCCATGCGCCTACTTCAACTGCTTCCACTCTTCCTCTTTTTCTCCCTCACTCAATCGGCCTTTGCCCAATCCACCGCCACCGTTTTTGGCCGCATCACCGATGCCACCAACGGGCAGGCCGTTGACCTTGCGACCGTCTATCTGAAAGGCACAGGCACGGGCGTGAGCACCGACGAGGCGGGCAATTACGCCATACAAGTCCCTGCAAATCAGCGTGTTTCGCTGGCGTTCCGGCGCGTGGGCTACACCGAAAGCACTTATGATGTGTTGCCTTTGCAGCCCGGTGCACGGTTCGCATTGGACGCGGCACTGGCTCCGGTGAAGGCCAACATCGAAGCCGTTGTGCGCGAGCGGCGGCTCGACGATGGGGGCATGGTCAAGGAAAAAAATATGCGTGACCTCAAATTGCTGCCCACCACGACGGGCAATTTGGAGTCGGTGTTGCCGCACATCGCGCTGGGCACGAACTCTGGCACGGGCGGCGAGCTTTCCAGCCAATACCAGGTGCGCGGCGGCAATTATGACGAGAACCTCGTGTACGTCAACGACTTCGAGATTTACCGCCCGCAGATCATCCGCGCCGGGCAGCAGGAGGGCCTGACGTTCCCGAACATTGATTTGGTGCGCGACCTGTCGTTTTCGAGCGGCGGTTTTCAGGCGAAATATGGCGACAAACTGTCCTCCGTGTTGGACATCAAATACAAACGCCCCGACTCGCTGCGGGCCAGCGCGCAGGCCAGTTTTTTGGGCGGTTCGGCGCACTTGGAGGGCAGTGTGAAATCGAAAAAAGACTCGTACCGGGCGTTCCGCTACCTCGTCGGGGCGCGGTACAAAACCACCCGCTCGCTGCTCGGCAGCCTCGACGTGAAAGGCGAGTACGTCCCGAATTTCACGGACATCCAAACTTACCTGACCTACGATTTGAGCCGCGACTGGCAAATCGGGTTCCTCGGAAACTTCAACCGCTCGGTCTATACTTTTCAGCCGGAAAGCCTCGTGCGGGCCTTCGGGTTGATTGACTTTGCCCTGCAATTGCGGACGGCTTTCGAGGGCCAAGAGAAGGACGATTTCACGAACGCCATGGGCGGCATTTCGCTGACTTGGCTGCCCGAACGCGAACGCAACCCGCTGTACCACAAGTTGTTGGCCTCTGGTTGGCGGAGCCAAGAGAACGAGCGGATTGACATTTTGGGCTATTACATTTTGGGCGAAATCGAGGAAAACCTCGGCTCGGACGAGTTCGGCGAAATCGTCAATGTGCTCGGCACGGGCACGCAGCACCAGTGGGTTCGCAATTACCTGACCGCCGACGTGCGCAACGTGGAGTACAAAGGCGGCCTCGAAATGCAGCGCGACGACCGCGAGCGCAGCCTCACGCGCAGCCACTTTTTGCAGTGGTCGGTGAAGTGGCAAAACGAGGCAATCAACGACAAAATCAACGAGTGGGAACGGCTGGATTCCGCGCTGTACTCGCTGCCGTTCGACACGAATTTCCTGTTCGTGCGGCGGGTGCTGAAAACCAAAAACGCGCTGACGAGCAACCGCATTGCCGGCTCGTTTCAGGATACTTGGACATGGCGGCAGGACGGCGTGCGCGAGTTCCAGCTGACCGCTGGCGTGCGCGGGGCGTACTGGGATTTGAACGAAGAAGCCTTCTTCACGCCGCGTATCCAATTGTTGTTCAAGCCTTTGGACACGCGCAAGGACATCTCGTGGCGGCTCGCCGGCGGGCTTTTTTACCAACCCGCGTTTTACCGCGAAATGCGCCGCCTGAACGGCACCGTGAACACCGACCTGCTCGCGCAGAAATCCGCGCACGTCGTCGGGGGCTTCACTTACGACTTCCTCTGGGGCAAACGCCGACCCGTGAAAATGCGCCTCATCACCGAGATGTATTACAAATCCATGTGGGATTTGGTGTCGTTCGACCTTGATAATGTGCGGATTAGGTACGCGGGAGAGAACAATGCGCGGGGCTATGCCACTGGCTTGGATGTGCGGCTGAACGGTGAATTCGTGCCCGGCGCGGAATCGTGGATAAACCTGTCGCTGCTCCGCACCCGCGAGCGGCTCGACGGCATCCAGCACCGTACCCGCAGCGTGGGGCAGCCCGAAGGCCAAGACGTAAAAGACGTGCCGCGCCCGACCGATCGCCTGTTCAACGTGTCCATGTTTTTCCAAGACTACCTGAAAAACAACAAAAACGTGCGGATGCACCTCAACCTGACCGTCGGCTCTGGGCTGCCGTTCGGGGTGCTGGATAACAACACCGTGTACCGCAACCCCTACCGCCTCAAAGCCTACCACCGCGTGGACATCGGTTTCGCCCTGCAACTCTGGAAACAAGAGTGGCGCACCCGCAAACCCAACCATTTCCTGCGCTTCACGCGCAACACTTGGCTCAGTTTGGAAGTGTTCAACCTGCTGAAAGTGGCCAACGAAGCCTCGAACACTTGGGTCAAGACCATCTACAACACCCAATACGCCATACCCAACTACCTCACCGGGCGGCGGCTGAACCTGCGGCTGCGGGTGGATTTTTGAGGAGCGCGATTTTTTCTTATGTGAAAATTATGGGATTTATGGGCGCGG
>JBKBIC010000134.1:0-13695 GCA_046299435.1 Saprospiraceae bacterium | reverse complement strand
CCGTGAGCCGGAACAAGTGGACAAGGAGCGTTACCAGACCATCTATGCGAAAGAACTGGGTGCAGTGGCAGCTCCAACCGCCGGCCTCCACTTCAGCCGCGAACTGATGAAACGCCTCGAACTAAAAGGCGTGGGCTTCGCCGAACTGACTTTGCACATTGGCCTCGGCACCTTCCGCACGATTGACGTGGAAGACCTCTCGAAGCACAAAATGGAGGCCGAGTATTTCAAGATTTCGCAAAACGCAGCCGACGTAGTGAACAAGGCCAAGTCCAGCAACAAAAAAGTATGCGCCGTCGGCACCACCGTTATGCGAGCCGTTGAGACTGCTGTCTCCGCCGATTTCATGCTTAAGCCCGTCGAAGGCTGGACAAACAAGTTCATCTTCCCGCCTTACGATTTCAGCATTGCCAACAGCATGATTACCAATTTTCACCTGCCCAAGTCGAGCGTACTCATTTTGGTCAGTGCGTTCGGAGGTTTCGACCTCATCATGGAAGCGTACAACGAAGCGGTGAAAGAGAAATACCGCTTCTTCAGCTACGGCGACGCGATGCTCATTATTTGATGGCTATCGAGTGATTTGTTGATTCGGGGATTTGAGATAGAATTTTCAAATCAACAAACAACCAATAAACCATCTCACACAACATCCATTCATTCAATCAAATACACGACTTATGTATTGGACGCTTGAACTGGCCTCCTACCTCGAAGAAGCCCCTTGGCCTGCCACCAAAGAAGAACTCATTGACTATGCCATCCGCTCCGGCTCGCCCGCCGACGTGATTGCCAACTTGGAAGAACTGGAAGACGATGCCGAAAGCTACGAAGGCATCGAGGACATTTGGCCCGATTATCCGCGCCACGAGGATTTCTTTTTCAACGAGGACGAGTATTGAAGTGAAGGATTTGAACGATGAACTATTAACAGGCCCGGCCTCGAATAGTCCAGCGTCGCAATCCTTCCAATAGAAAAAGGTGAGGCAGGAATCATTCCTGCCTCACCTTTTTCTATTCCACACAACTTCAATCGTTCATCGTTCATAGTTCAGCACTTCCCGGATTATCTCCTCGTCGCTTTCCCAAAAACACCATTCGAGGCCGGGGATTTCGTGCGCGGTAGGCTGCACCGTCTTTTTACGCCCGGTCATGTGGAATTCCCGCGCCCCAGTCGTCTCGGCTATTTCTCCGATATTTTTGGGCGTGATGCCCGCGCCCGGCATGATTTCGATGCGGCCGTCGGCTTTTTCCACCAGTTTTTGAATCAAAAACCGCCCTTCGTAGGCCGTTGTTTGCTGGCCGGAAGTTAGCACCCGCCGAATGCCCAAGTCAATCAAAGCCTCCAAAGCAGCGAACGGGTCGCGGACGTAATCAAACGCCCGGTGGCAAGTGATGTCCAAGCCTTCCGCTGAGGCGACCATTGCTTCCATTGCGTGCAAATCGAAGTGCCCTTGCGCGTCCAAAGCCCCGATGACTACCCCAGCGACCTGCGCGTCGTGGCAAAAAGCGATGTCGTCGAGCATGATTTGCAGCTCGTCGCGGGTGTAAGTGAAATTGCCTTCGCGCGGCCTAATCAGCACGTTCACAGGGATTTGCAAATGCTGCACTGCTGCATAAATCAGTCCCGCCGAAGGAGTCAGGCCGCCGCCGTCGAGCGCGGAACAAAGTTCGATGCGGTGCGCCCCGGCGCGTTGGGCAGTCAGGGCGGATTGGATGTTGGCGGCGCAAACCTCGATTTTCATGTTATGTCCATGTCTGGCGTTTTGGCAAAATTGCCGGGCATTGGCGGCAAAAATACGTCCTACCTTTCGTCGGCAAACTTTTCAAAAATGAGGCTACAAAAACTCGTTTCCCTATTCGCAATCGGCTGTCTTGGCTGGCTCAAATTGCCCGCACAAGACCTGCATTTCTCCCAATTTTACCTCAACCCGCTGCACCTCACGCCCGCGCAAACCGGTGTGTTTCAAGGAGATATGCGCGTGTCGGGCATTTACCGAAGCCAGTGGTCGAGCGTCCCGGTGGACTATCGAACGTCCGGCGCGGCCTTCGACATGAAAGCCTTGCGGCGCGAAAATTTCACCGTCAACGGTGGCTTGCTCATCCAACGCGACCGGGCCGGCGACGCGGGCCTATCGTGGACGCAGGTCGGCCTCGCGGGCAGCGTTGCCCACGCGCTCGGCGAATCGCAGGCCGTGTCCGCCGGGTTTTCGGTGGCGGGCGTGCAGCGCGGCATCAGTCCCGACGGCCTGAAATTCAAGAATCAATGGACAGGCGAACTTTTCGACCCCAGCCTGCCATCGAAGGAAAACCTCGACCGCTCGTCCGGGTTCGCACCCTCGCTGGCCGCCGGGCTGAACTGGCACCTCGAACCGCCTGAAGCCGCCGGGCGCACCCGGCTCGACATCGGCTTCGGAGCCTCGCACTTGAATCGCCCGAACGTCAGCCTCGGCCCCGACGACCAATTCAAATTGCCCATTCGGTTCGCGCTCTCGGCTTTCGGCACGTTCAAAATGAACGACTGGCTCGACGCGGTGGGCTTCGCTGCTGCTCAAAAAATGACTGTCAATCAGGAAGTTATCGTCGGTGCAGGTGCGCGGCGTTGGCTCTCCGACGTGCCGGGCCGACGCACCGCCGTGCAATTTTCGCTTGCCACACGCCTCGGCGACGCGCTCATCCCGGCCATCCAATTCGAGCAAAATTCGTGGACGGTCGGCCTGAGCTACGACGTGAACATCTCGAAATTCGACGTGGCGACGAACGGGCGCGGCGGCTTGGAAGTGGCTGCGGTCTATCGCGTCGTGAAAGTGCCAGCCGCCAAATCGTACAAAGTTTGCCCAGTTTTTTAAGTGTTGAGTTTCGGGTTTAGAGTTTTGAGTGACTTCCACAAATCATTGACAAACAAATGTTTAGCACAAAAAATACAGATTGGTTGCAGCTGCCTCATCTGCGGTTGACCCTCGCCATTTGCCTTTTGCCCCTTGCCATGTGCGGCCAGTCGGCCAAAGCCTATTTCCGGGCGGGTGAAAAATCGTTCGCGCAAAAAGACTTCGGCGCGGCGGCCAATTATTTCCAGACCGTGCTGGCGAACGATGCCGAAAACCTCGCGGCCCGCTGGCATTATGCTGAATCCATGACCCAGCTGTACGCTTACCCAGAGGCCGAAAAGGCGTACCTAAAAATCGCCGCCACCAAAAACGGACGCGAAAAATTCCCGCTGCTCGACCTGCGGCTCGGCGAAGTGCGGCGTTTGCAAGGCAAATACGCCGAGGCTGCCGCTGATTTTGAAAAATTCCTCGCCGAAAAACCAGCCGACGCGACGGCTGCCGACTTTGAAAAAGCCCAAAAAGGACTCGAAAACTGCCAGTTCGCGCAAAAACTGACCGCCGTCCCGCCCAAGCTCACGGTCACGCACTTGGGCAAAGAAGTGAACAGCCCGTTCTCGGATTTTGCCCCGGTCGTGCGCGGCGACACGCTGTTTTTCTCGTCGTACAAATTCGACAAAAAAGGCGACCGCAGCCAGCCCAAAGGCAAACTGACCCGGATGCAAATGAGCCTTAAAAACGGACGGGCGCGGGACATCGGGCGGAATTTCCCGGTGCTCGATTCCGTCCACGTTGCCAACGGGGCGTTGACCCGCGACGGACATTTTTTCTTTTTTACGGAATGCAAAAACCTGAATGCCAATGATATACGCTGCGAACTCTACCTCACGGTGAAAACCAAACGCGGCACTTGGTCGAAACCGCAACGCTTACCCGACGGCGTGAACGCGAAAAACGCGACGACCACGCAGCCGTCCGTCGGCTTCGATTCGGTGTCGCGGCGGCAGGTTTTGTGGTTTGCCAGCGACCGTCCGGGCGGGCTTGGCAAATTGGATTTGTGGTCGGTGCCGCTTGATTCGGCGTGGTTTTGCCCGTGCATGGCCGACAAATTCGGCGGCAAAAAAGACCCGCCGCTGCCAAAATTCGAGGAGCCTAAAAACGTGGCCGCACTCAATTCGCCCGAAAACGAGGCCACGCCATTTTTCCACGCGCCCACGCAAACGCTGTTTTTCAGCAGCGACGGGCGGCCCGGCATGGGTGGTTACGATCTTTTTTCAGCGAAAAAACTGCCCGCCGATGGCCAATTTTCGGAACCTGAAAACTTGGGCGCGGGCTTCAATTCGTCGTACAACGACCTTTACCCCGCGCTGCGGACGGACGGGCGAAGCGGTTATTTTGCCAGCAACCGACCCGGCGTTTTTTACTTGGACGAGGCGAGCAAGGCGTGTTGCCACGACATTTTCGCCTTCCAAATCCCGCCGCCGGAGCCGCAAAAACCGCCGGGCGGCGAGCAGCTGTTGGCCGGAAAACCGACCGACCCGCTGCCGACAAAACCTGCTTTGCCGACCGAACCTGCACCTACGCCGCCGCTGAAATTCGAGCCGCCCAAACTGGCCGATTTCGTCGGGCTGCCACTCTATTTCGACAACGACGAGCCAGACAAACGCACCCGCCGCACGACCACGAAAAAGACTTACGAGGAGACCGTACGGGCATACTTGGAACGCGAAGAAACATACCGTGAGCAGTTTGCCGCCGGGCTTTCGGGAGAAAAAAAGGACGGCGCGGAGGCTGCCATCGAGGCTTGGTTCGAGGCCGAAGTGCGGCGCGGCTACGACCGCTTGTTCCAACTTACCGACTTGATTTACAGCCGTTTGCAAGGGGGCGAATCGGTGGAAGTGATCATCAAAGGCTTCACCAGTCCGAGGGCGCAGACGGACTACAACCTGAATTTGGGCAAGCGGCGCATCTCGTCCGTCCGCAACCATTTCGAGGCGTATTCGGATGGGATTTTGCGACCGTTCATCCAGTCGGGCAAGTTCAAAATCTCGGAAGCGAGTTTTGGCGAAACGACCGCCCGCGCCGGGATTTCTGATGATTTGGCAGACGAGCGCAACTCGGTTTATCACCCCGACGCAGCCCGCGAGCGACGGGTGGAGATAGTGGAAATCAGGAATTGACTGTGCTGGTTATCTTTGCAAAAAAATCTCCGATGAGAGCCATAACTATTTCATTGCCAACACTTTCTGATGTCTCCGAGCTGGACGCAAGGATTCTCCTTGCCGGCGAACTATATGAACGGGGCCGCTTGTCATTGGGCCATGCAGCCGAGGTGGCCGGCCTATCCAAACGTGCATTCATCGAAATCATGGGCAAGTACGGGTTCTCGCGTTTCAATGCACCGGATGCCGATTACCTAAATGACGTAAAACAGGCATGGAAACAATCGTAATTTCTGACACGTCCTGTTTGGTGGTTTTGGATAAAATAGGGCAGTTGCATTTGTTGCAAGCGTGCTATCCGAGGGTGGTCATTACTGAAACCATCGCCCAAGAATTTGGAAAGGAGTTGCCTGCATGGATAGAAATCCACAATCCATCGCGTGATAGTTTGCGACGATTGCTCGAAGAAACTTTGGATGCTGGTGAGTCAAAGCGCGCTCGCGCTCGCGGTTGAATTTACAGGAAGCAAGGTGATTTTGGATGATTTGCGAGCGCGAAAAGTGGCTTCCTCGCTTGGCCTGAATTTTATGGGAACGCTTGGTTTGATTGCGGAGGCCAAACAAAAAGGTGCTATCCCAGCAGCGCGCCCGATTATTTCAGCAATCGAAAAAACCGATTTCAGGCTTCAGCCCAGTCTCGTAGAGGCAGTGTTGAGGACACTTGGGGAGCAACTATAGGTTCCTCATTATCTAAACTTAGTGACCGCCCGTCTGTTTTGCCGCCCGAAAACTTACTTTTGCACGCACAAAACTGCCCATCCAAATTATGTCAGACGCAAAAATCCACTCGCTCGAAGCCGAGTTTCAGGCCAAAATTGACGCGGAAATCCGCATCGAACCGAAAGACTGGATGCCCGATGCCTACCGCAAAACGCTCATCCGGCAAATCGGCCAGCACGCGCACTCCGAAATCGTCGGGATGCTGCCCGAAGGCAACTGGATAACCCGCGCGCCATCGCTCAAACGCAAAGCAATCCTGTTGGCCAAAGTGCAAGACGAGGCAGGGCATGGGCTTTACTTGTACTCCGCTGCCGAAACTTTGGGTGCCGACCGCGATACGATGTACGAGGAACTGCACAGCGGTAAAGCGAAATATTCATCCATATTCAATTATCCCACAACGAGTTGGGCCGATATGGGCGCCATCGGTTGGCTCGTGGACGGCGCGGCGATTTTGAACCAAGTGCCCATTTGTCGCTGCTCATACGGCCCGTATGCCCGTGCGATGGTGCGGATTTGCAAAGAGGAAAGTTTCCACCAACGGCAGGGCTTCGAGATTTTGCTCACGCTCGCGCAAGGCTCCGAGGAGCAACGGGCAATGGCCCAAGATGCCATCAATCGCTGGTACTGGCCGGCGGTGATGATGTTCGGCCCCTCGGATGACAACTCACCGAACAGCGCGCAGAGCATGGCTTGGAAAATCAAACGGTTCAGCAACGACGAACTCCGCCAGCGTTTCGTGGACATGGTGGCCGAACAAGTCAAAGTCCTTGGCCTGACCATCCCCGACCCTGACCTGAAATGGAACGAGGCACGCGGCCACTATGATTTCGGCGAAATCAACTGGGACGAATTCTGGAACGTGGTCAACGGCAACGGCCCCTGCAACCGCGAGCGCGTCCGCGCCCGCCGCGAGGCTTGGGAAAAAGGCGCGTGGGTGCGCGAAGCCGCCGCCGCGTATGCCGAAAAACGCGAAAAACGCCGTGCCGCCGAGTCCGAAAAAGTGGCCGCAGCAGCGTAAATGAGTGATGAGTGATAAGTTATGAATGATAAATGACCCGCCTCGTATTATCGAGGCGGGTCATTTATCATTCATAACTTATCACTGGCTTCATCCCTCATCCCTCGAAGAAATATGGCCGCGCCGTCCAGTTCGTCATAGAAATCTTGGCCGTATTTTCGGACGATGGCTTCTTGAAGGAATTGATACACAGGCAGTTGTTGCTGTTTGCCAAGTTCGCAGGCAGCCGAGCAAATGTCCCAGCGGTCGTAGTTCAGGGCCTCAAAACCTATGTCCTCGTTTTTGGCTACCCGGATGGGGTAGAGGTGGCAGGAAATCGGCTTTTTCCAGTCAATTGCCCCGGCTTTGTGCGCCGCCTCGATGCCGCACTGCGCGATGCCGAGCGCGTTTTGGGTCATGTACGCGCAGGGGCCGTTGTCAATCAGGGGCGTACCGAACGAGCCGTCGGCCTCCGTGCGCCAAGTGCCGTTGCGCTCGATTTCGGCGATGCCCGCCGGACTCAAAAACGGGCGCACTTTTTCAAAAATGCTTTCCAAAATGGGCAGTTCGGCGGCTTCGAGCGGCGCGCCCATGTCGCCTTCCCAGCAGCAGGCCCCTTTGCAAGCGGTGAGATTGCACAGGAATTGTTCCTGCACCACGTCGTCGCTGACCAATTTATCTTGAACTAAAATCATTGAGTGAAAGGCAATGAGTGAATGAGCGATTGAGCCAATGAGTCATTGAATGAATGGGCGATTGAGTGAATGAGCGATTGAGCCAATGAGTCATTGAATGAATGAGCGATTGAGCCAATTGCCAACGGGTGATTTGATTTATTCACTCATTGGCTCAATCACTCAATCACTCATTGAACCCCCGTCAGCCGCCGCAGGGCATCGAGCATTTGGCGGCGTTCTTCGCGTTTTTCGAGCACGATGGGCGGCACGGCGCGTTCGGCACAGTCCGGCACGGCGCAGCGTTGGCAGGTGACGTTGACGGTTTGGCGGGGGATATTGGGGTCGTCGAGGAAGCTGATGGTGCGCCGTGCGTCGTCGTCCACTTGAATGCCGAGGATGACGCTGACGTTGCGGTTCGGGGTGGGGTAGCCGGGCTTGGCGAGCGCGAAACAAATGTACTCCTCGCCCGCATCGAAAAACGTGGCGCGTTGGATGCCCGTGAGCATTTGGCCGTGCAGCCCGGTGGCGGCTTGATGGTTTTGGAGGTCGCGGAGCAGCGTGAGCGAAAGCCAACGGCGGCAGTAATGCTCGTTCAGGCCGCTGGCATGGGGTTGGTGTCGGCGGTTGAGGTGCAGTTCTTTGTCAATATCGAAGCCGTCGCGGTCGAGGTCGTGGATGATGCGCATGAAAAAAACTTTGTGCAAATCGAACTCGCGGCTCAGCACATTGAACCGCTGAAAAAGCACCTCCGGGCTGGCCTGATATTTCGACATCAATTCTTGCAAAAACTGCGGGTTCCAAGTCGGCTGCCCGAAGAACGAGCGTAGGTCGCGGACGAAAGATTGACGGTTGACCAGCAGCGCAACGGCGAAATATGCGGCCTTAAAGTTGTTCAAAACTTCCTCGAACGAATTGATTTTCAGGAAGTTGGATGTCTGTGGCCGTTCTTTGAGTTGGAGCGCGGAGAAGCCCAGTTCCTTGGCGAGTTGGAAGGCGCGTTGGCGTTCGTGCAAATTTCCGTTGAGCAAAAGCCGCCTGCGTTTGGGGATGAAAACCGAGCGCAGGCCGCGCAATTCGGGGATTTTCGCCAAGCCTTTGTCCTCGATTCGGTAGCCAAACTCGGATTTCAGCAGCGCGGCGAGGGTCGCTGCCGAGGGGCCGCCGTCGGTCGGGAGGCTGTGTTTTTGCACAAATTCGTCAGCTGCCTGCTCGATTTCCTCAAAGTAGTTCATCCGCAATTCCTGATAGGCGCGGAGAGCGGCGAAGTAAAAGTTCTCCTCGCGCAGCGAGTAGTTGCGGGCGATTTCGAGCAGTGCGGAGATGAACGCATTGACCCGTTCGGGGGCGCGGGCGATGATTTCCACGACCTGTTGCAGCTCGATTCCGAAAAGCTCGAGCGGCAGTTCGTTCAGGAAATTGCTTTGCAGGAGGTCGCCAAGCGGGGCGTACTGTTTGGTCAGTTGCTGGGAAAGCAAGAACTCCGGGGCGACGGCGAAGGCTTCGGCGAGTTTGGCGAGGTTTTCGGGCTGCGGGTGTTTTTTGCCTTTTTCGATTTCGTTCAGGTACGAGACCGAGATGCCTGTGTGGCGGCCCAATTCCTCGAAATTCCAGCCCCGTTCCTGCCGCAGTTGGCGGATTTTCAGGCCGAGGATGATGCGTTGTTGTTGGGTTTTCGCCATTTCAGTTAGTGATGGGTGATGAACGATGAATGATAAGTTTGTTGATTTATCACTTATCGTTCATCACTCATCACTAAAAATTATTCCTCGTCTTCGTCGCGGCGGCGGTAGCCCGCGTCTTCGAGGGTCTCGTTGTCGGGTTCCCAGTCATCGCCGTTGGCCGAGGTTTTTTTCACGTTCGGGATGCGGACTTTGTCGGCGATGGGCTTGCCTGAGCCTTTGCCGTTGTCCTCTGCACCGAGGCCGAGCGGATCGGCGGAGCCGCCGCCGCTTTCGTTTGGCAAATCTTTGCCGGAGTTGGCGATGTTCTTGCCGTCCACCGATTTGGTGGCGTGCGGGACGGCGCGAAGTCGTTGTTTGTCAATGAGTTGTCCCGTGACGGTGCAGATGCCGTAGGTCTTGTTCTGGATGCGGAGGAGGGCGTTTTTGAGGTCTTGGATGTGTTTTTGCTGGCGTACCATCATGCGTTGGAGCATCTCCAGATCGGTGTGCGAACTGGTGTCATCGTACCAGTCGCCGCCCTGTTGGTTGAATCCGTTTTCGTTGAGTTCCGCGATTTGCTGCTGGGTGAATTGCAGTTCCTCAGCCGATTTCGCAATCTTGTCGTCAATGAGTGCTTTGAACTCCTGCAACTCCTCGTCGCTGTACCGCACTTTTGGTTCGTTTGACATTTTTCGAGCAAGTTTTTGATGAGAGAAGATTGGTCAAATTTCGGGCGGGAACACGGCAAAGGGGGGGCAGTTTTTCTGTTTTCCGCCAAAAGCGAGGCAAAAATAAGCGGTAGAGTTGAAAGATCGGTTTATGATTTTAACAGCGGGTAATTCTTCATGGGGTTTAAATGTTTACCCAAACGATATATTGTTCAACTTTTAAACCGCTTCAACTTTTCCCCGCGTGTCAACTCTTAAACTTCAATTATACGCCGTCGCTCGCGCAAAAATCTGGTCCCAGATGCGCTCCAAAAACCGCTTGTTTTCGGTGACGATTTGTGCCTCGCCTTGCAGCTGCTGCTCGAATTGCAGCGGCTTGTGGTAGCTGGTCGTCAGGCCGTTGGGTAGGCTGACGAAAATGGCGTATTGGTTGTCCTTCGGCACGAGTGATTTGGATTCGACGCGGCCTTCGACCGTGCCAAATTCGTAGTACGGGTAGCTGTCCAGCCGCAAAATGACGCGCTGGCCTTGCCGCACTTTGCCGCTGCCGGCCACTGGCAAAAACACGCGCCCGATGATGCTGTCTGTGGCCGTCGGGACGATGGTCAGCACTTGGTCGCCGAGCTTGACAAACTGCTGCTCGCCGAAAAACGCCGCGTTCAGCGAGGCTCGCCCGGCGATGGGGGCGGTCAGCAGGTAAGTTTGCTTCCATTTGTCGAGGCTGCTGCGCAGGGCGTTGAGGCTTTCGCGGACGCGGACGGAGACGGTGCTTGCGTCCTCTTTTTCGGAGAAAGTCAGCTCGCCGATGTTTTTTTCGAGCGATAGGATGTCGTTCCGTTTGCGGATGATGCCTTCGTCGAGGGTGGCGACTTGCTGCTCCACATCGGCCAGTTTTTGCTGTTCGCGGCGCAGCTCGACGAGCGAGATGGCTCGTTCACTGTACAGTTTTTGCTGGGTGGCGAAGAACTCGCGGGCGTTTTGGAGTTGTTGCTGTGCCCGTGTTTTGTTTTGCTCGTCCAGTTGGATGCTGCGTTTCAGCGCGGCGATTTGGTTGGAGATGGAGCCGACGTTCGTGCGGACGGATGCGTTTTTTTCGGTTTTCCCAAATTGCAGGTTTTCAAGGTTTTGGACGAAAATAGAGTAGTCGGCTTGTAGTTCGCCGAGTTCCAGGTTGCGGGCGGGGCGGGTGGTTTGCAGCACTTCGATGCCCGCGTTTTGCCAGTGGTTCACCTGCGAATCGAGCCGCATGACGTGCTCGAAATTGGCGGTGCTTTGCATGACCATGAGCACATCGCCGCGCCGGACGGCCTGCGTGTCGCGCACGAGCATCCGCGAAATATGCCCTTCTGCTCGTGCAACTACTTCAACTGGTGGCACGGCAGTGGTCAGCACAACGCGGGCGTTGATGATGTCGGGGTAGCGCAGCAGCCATCCGGCCAGTGCGAACACGCCGACGACCACGAAGGCGACCGTCGTGCCCCAGCGCACAATCCAGCCCGGCGGGGTGCCGAGGATTTCCTGCACATCTTCGGAGCGAAGTTCTATTTCTTGTTCTTCCATGTTGATTTCAGGCCAAAATGCCCGGCACACGTTTGTAAATGTCTTTCACCGCGACGGACAGGCCGAGCGATTGGAACCAGACTTCTGCCGCCGGGTCGGTGATTTGGGTCTCGCGCCAGAGGTTGGGTTGTTCGCGGAAACGGGTTTCCACGCGCACGGCGTTTTGTTCGACGAGGACGTATTCACGGAACGAGGGCAGGGTTTTGTAGAGGTCGAATTTGCCCGATTGGTCAAACTTCCGGGTGCTGCGCGACAGCACTTCGACGACCATGATTGGATTAGTGAGCAACATTTGGCCGTCGTCATAAAATTCCAGCCGCTCGCAAACCACAAGCACATCGGCGTAAACACACACGTTTTGCTCCTCGAAATACACTTTCTGGTCGCTGCCAACTACCAAAAGGTCTTTGTTGGCTTTGTCAATGGCGGCGTTAAGGGCGGAGCCGATGTTCATGGCAATGAGGTTGTGGGAGAATTTTGCGGAGGCCATAGGGACGATTTTGCCGTTGTAATATTCGTTTTTGTGGATTGTGCGGGCCTCGCGGCGGAGGTATTCGGCAAGTGTGTAAAGCCGGGGCTGCTTGGTCGGCGGCAGCACCGCAAGCGGGTTGGCGGGCGCGGGCTTGGCGGCGGCGGGATGAGAATAGTCGGTCATGGTGCGAGATTTTTTTACAAATTTAGGCAAAAGTTCATACCCCCAGTTCCAGCTGGTTTTTCACCAAACGATAATACGCCCCGCGCTGATAGGTCAATTCTTCGTGCGTCCCTTGCTCGATGACCTCGCCTTTTTCCAGCACGATGATGTTGTCCGCGCTGCGGACGGTGCTCAGGCGGTGCGCCACGACGACCACCGTGCGCCCGGCGCAAAACCGTTCGAGGTTGTCCATGATGACGCGCTCGTTGAAGGCATCGAGGGCGTTGGTGGCCTCGTCGAAAAAGATGTAGTCGGGGTCTTTGTACACGGCCCGCGCGATGAGCAGGCGTTGCTTTTGGCCCTGACTAAGCCCGGTGCCGTCCTGCCCGATTTTGGTGTTGTAGCCGAGCGGCAGAGATTCGATAAACGGCTGAATGTTAGCCACTTTGACGGCGTGGAGCAGGCGTTTTCGGTCAATGATTTCTTCGCCGAGGGCGATGTTTTTGGCGATGCTTTCCGAAAAAATAAACCCGTCCTGCATGACCACGCCGCAGCGCGAACGCCACAGCCGCGCATTGATGTTCGAGAGCGCGATGTCGCCGAGGCGGACGCTGCCTTTCGTGGTCGGGTAGAAATTGAGCAACAGTTTCAGCAGCGTGGTTTTGCCGCTGCCCGACGTGCCGACGATGGCCGTCGTTTTGCCCTGCGGGAACGTGAGGTTCAAGTTTTTCAACACCAACGGGTCGTGCGGGCCGCCATAGCGGAACGATACGTTTTCCAAAACGAGGTCGCCGCGTTCGGGCATGACGGTCACTTTGGGGTCGCTGGCGGGTTCTTCGTCGGGCCGCAGGTGGATTTCGTTCATGCGTTCGAGGCTGATTTTCGCCTCCTGCGCCGCCAAAATAAACTGCACCAGTGCCTCCAACGGCGCGTTCATGTGCCCGATGATGTATTGCACGGCCAGCATCATGCCCAGCGACATTTGCCCTTCGATGACGGCTTTCGCGGCGATGACCGAAATGACGATGTTTTTGCCCTCGTTGATGAACGCCGCGCCCGCCCGCTGCACTTGGTCGGTGGCGAGGTACTGCATGTTTATCCGAAAAAGCCGCGCTTGGATGCGCTCCCAGCCCCAGCGTTTTTGCTTTTCGGCGTTGTGCAGTTTGATTTCCTGCATCCCGTTGACAAGCTGGATGAGTGCGCTTTGGTTGTCGGCCAATTGCTCGAACCGCCGGTAATCGAGCACGCGGCGGCGGTTCAAAAACAGGAAAATCCACGCGAAATAGAGCAGTGCCGCGCCGAAGAACAGTGTGAAAATCAAGCTGTTGTAAAAAAACAGCACACCGCCGAACACCACCAAATTGACTGCTGAAAACAGCGTCGTGAGCGAAGACGAGGTCAGGAAACGCTCGATGCGTTCGTTGTCGTAGATGCGTTGCAGCAGGTCGCCGGTCATTTTGGCATCGAAAAATGCCATCGGCAGCCGCATGAGTTTTATCAAAAAATCGCTGACCAAATTGATGTTGACCCTTGTGCCGATGTGCAGCAAAATCCAGCCCCGGATGAATTCGACGGCGACTTGGCTCAAAAACAGCATCCCCTGCGCCAGCAAAATGAGATAGACGAACGACAGGTCGCCGAGCGTCACGCCTTTGTCCACCAACGCCTGCATCAAAAACGGCAGCGAAACCTGTATCAAACTGCCCAGCAACAGCCCGAAAAACAGCTG
>JBKBIC010000133.1:0-13767 GCA_046299435.1 Saprospiraceae bacterium | reverse complement strand
GACCCCGATGCGGTTGACAACTATAAATATACAACGCAGCTCAACCTCATCGCTGCCTCGCTTGACCCTGGTACGCTATTGGTTACGGGGCCAGCGGAGGCTCAGATGGAACAGACCGAGCACTTTTACCTGAACGGCACCGCAGCGGGCAAGCCCAACAACGTGTTCGCCATGTCGGTGGACCAGCCCGGCTATGTGGTGAACACTTGGTCGCCCATGACCCGCTTGGCGGTCCGGTGGGATGTGATACCCAGCGGCGGCCTCGGCACGGTGCGCGGTAATGCCACGGCGTGCGGCGGCCACATCGTCCATGCAAGGCGCGACGTGCCAGTAGAAGACAACCTTTAATGCCACATAAATCAACCAACCACGCGCTGGCCTGTCCTACGGCAGGCCAGCGTGCCCACATCACATAAATTTTTTCCATCATGAAAAATACATTGCTCGTGCTTTTGCTCGTGCTCACCATACCGCTTGTCCAAGGTTGCCAAAAAGAAGATGAAGCGGACAGCCTGTTTACGTCAGATGTGTCTAAGGAGTGCTATAAAAGCCTGAATCTCAACTGTACTGGCATCGTAGCCGACCAGTATTTCAGTTGTTTGCTCGACGGCCAGGACTTTTGCCTGAACGCTGGCGTGGACGGCTACACGGTTCGCATGGCGGAAAAGCTCATCGTCGTCACCGACGGCCCCACCCTGAATCCCATCACGGCAAAAGGCAGGTACTGCCTCGAAATCTCGCTCGAACACGAGGACGTGCTCCAAGAATCGCTGCCGAGGATTGCACTGCAATACGTCTCCCCCACCCGCACCTCTCCCCAGTTCATCCTCGACAACGTATTCAAAGAAGGCCCGCTCAAGCTCCGGGATGTCTCTAATCCTGCGGACTCTGTGGATTGCTTCAATGCTTGGGTTGCGTTCTCCTGCGATGCAGATGAGACTGGATACACAGAAGTGCGCTTTGAGACTGACAACAATGCCCAGCCCGGCTCTTATCTCAACTGCACCGCCTATGCGCGCACCGAGACCGACACGCAGGTTATTTACGATTTCACGCTCGAACTCAAATGCAAACTCTACCGTGGCGAAAAAGTCTGGCGCAACCTGACCGACGGGCGCTTCAAAGGGCGCGTGGTGCTGGACAAGTAGCGGCACCAAGCACAGGCCCCGGCCCGCACCGGCCGGGGCTTCTCACCCACCACCATCACCCATTTTCAATCATGAAAAATACATTGCTTGCATTTTTGCTCATGCTCGCGGCCCCGCTTTCGGAGGGCTGCCAAAAGGAGGACGAGGCGGAGGAACTGTTTGGCGGGGACGAAAACCAATACCTCCCTGAATGTTATCGAAATTCGGATTTTGGCTGCACAGGCATCGTGTCCGACCAGTATTTCAGTTGCTTGCTCGACGGCCAAGAATTTTGCCTGAACGCGGGCGTGGACGGCTACACCGTCCAGATGGCGGAAAAACTCATCGTCGTCACCGACGGCCCCACCCTCAACCCGATCACGGCAAAGGGCCGGTACTGCCTCGAAATCTCGCTCCAACATGAAAGCGAGGTGGAGGAATCGGCTCCGAGAATCGTGTTGCAGTACATATCCCCCAGCCGCACCTCTCCCCAGTTCATCCTCGACAACGTCTTCAAAGAAGGCCCCCTCAAGCTCCGGGACATCTCCAACCCCGCCGACTCGGTGGATTGCTTCGATGCGTGGATCGCATTTTCTTGCTCAACGCGCAATGAATTCGGGACGTACACGGACATCCGCTTCGAGACGGACGACAACGCGCAGCCCGGCTCGTACCTCAACTGCACGTCCTACGAGCGCACCGAGACCGACACGCAGATCACCTACGACTTCACGCTCGAACTCAAGTGCAAACTCTATCAGGGCGCGAACCGCGTGTGGCGCAACCTGACCGACGGGCGCTTCAAAGGGCGCGTGGTGCTGGACAAGTAGCCGCGCACCGAGCAAACCGGCGGCCCCGGCCCGCCCGAACGCGGGCCGGGGCCGTCGCTTTGAAGATTAAAAAAGTGCCGGACAGGCGAGGTGGGGGCAAGGTGCCGACAACCGTTTGTCCCGAAGCCCCCTAAAAGTGCAAGCCCCAAATTTTTGGCGCAGATTTTCAATCCAATTGCAAATCTGCGCCCGGATTTTTCATTTCAAGTTCGCCTCGATGAACGCGGCTTTTCACACCTCTTCCGGCCCTTCGCCCGCCCAATCGTCAATGATGTAGCCGCCCTCGCAGAGCGGGCGCAGGTCGCTTTCGATGAAGCCGCGCACGTCGGTGATGATGTCTTCGGGGTAGAGCAGGTGGACGTTCGGCCCCGCGTCGAGCGTGAAATAGAGCGGCAACTTGGCCTCGGCGCGGAAGGCCCGCACTTTTTCGATGATTTTCAGCGAATTGGGCTGCATGAGGACGAACGACGGGTTGCTCGCCATCATCAAGGCATGGAGGGTCAGTGCCTCGTCTTCCGCGATTTTGCCGAATTGTTCCAAATCGCCCCGCCGCAGCGCGTCGAGCAAATCGGCCAGCCGCGCCCGCGCTTGCGTGTAGCGTGCCTCGGCAAAAGGGTTGCCCTCCATCAAAGCGTGCCCGGCGCGGCTCGACACGGATTTTTCGTCGGTGCTGACGATGAGGATGTCGTCGTGCATCGTCTTGAAAACCGGGTGCAACATTTCCTCGATGCCCACGCCGAACTCGTCGGAACTGCCGGGCACAGCCGCAGTCGCGCCCCAAACCGAGGCGAACGGGAAAATGGAGCGGCACGCGCTGCCGCTGCCCAGCCGCGCCAGCCACGAGGCTTTCCGGTCGAACTCTGCCGCGTCGCCGAGCGTGCCGAACAGCACGTCTTCCAGCGAGCAAAGGCACAGGGCCAAAGCCGACATCCCCGACGCGGACGACGCAATGCCCGCCGAGTGCGGGAACGAGTTGCCGGTGCGGATGCTCAGTTTCAGCTGTTTCAAAAACGGGAACACGCCCGTGAGGCTTTCCAGATACGCCCGTGTCTTGGCCTCGAACGCCTCGTTCGGCTCGTCGTGGAACAGGAATTCGAGGTCAATCTGGCCGTTGTCGGCCTCTTTCAACTCGTATTCGAGCAGCGTTTCGGTGAAGGCTGCCGAGAGCGTGAGGCTGAGCGATGGGTTGCGCGGCAGCTGCTGGCCGTGCTTGCCCCAATATTTCACGATGGCGATGTTGCTGGGGCTGCGCCAGTGGATGCTGCCCGCTTCGGGCGGATTGGAGGAATCGAGGATGAGTCGTGGGTTGTTCATTGTTGAGGATTTGGTGATTCGGCGATTTGGTGATTCGGCGATTTGGTGATTCGGCGATTTGGTGATTCGGCGATTTGGTGATTCGGCGATTCGATTTCAGATAACCAAATCACCAAATCACCGAATCACCAAGCCTTCAAATCACCGTCAATCAGAGTTCGCGTATCCAGATGTTTCGGAACGAAATGGGGTCGCCGTGGTCTTGCAACCTGATGGGGGCTTTGCCGTGCGCCACGACTTTCGGCAGGCCGATGTACTCGCTCGTGCCTTTGATTTCGACGTTGTTCTGCGTCAGAACGCCGTTGTGGATGACGGTCACGCGGCCCGGCGCGACCTGCACGCCGTCGGCATTGAAGCGCGGCGCGGTGTAAATGATGTCGTAGGTCTGCCACTCGCCGGGCGGGCGGCAGGCATTGACGAGCGGGATGTGCTGCTTGTAAATGGCACTGGCTTGGCCGTTGGAGTACGTCCTATTCTCATAAGAATCAAGCACTTGCACTTCGTAGCGGTCTTGCAGGAACACGCCGCTGTTGCCCCGGCCTTGCCCGGTCGGAGAGTTGGGGGCGACGGGCGGCGTGCGCCACTCGATGTGCAGCTGGCAGTCGCCGAAGCTGCGCTTGGTCATGATGTCGCCCGCGCCGCGCAGGACGGTCATGCTCGAATCGGGGTTCAGTTGCCACTTTGCGTTGGTCGAGTCTTTGGTCGAGAGCCACTCGTTCAGGTTGCGGCCGTCGAACAGCACGATGGCATCCGAGGGCGGGCGGCTGGCCGTGCGGCCCGGCGTGACGACGCGGGGTTCGGGCGACCAAACTTCGGTGGCTTTCGGGTCGGTGATTTGTGCGTGGGCGGGCAGCGCGGCGGCCACGAGCAGGCCGAGCGCGAGTTGGGCAAGTTGCTTTTTCATGGACATGAAAACAGGGATGAGAAATGAGAAACGAAAACGCGGCATCCGGGTCGGCAAAACTACGGCATGGCTGCCTGAAACACGGCTGCCCGATCGGCTCAAAAAAGCAACGGCGCATGGCCCAGCACGACCTGCCAAACGATGGCCACGCACACAAAAACGCCATAAATCCAGCTGCGCACGAAACGGCGCACAAGCGGGCGGTTGGGCCGCAGGCCGAATTTTTCCATCAGCTCGGCATAGAAAGTATGGTCGGCGGAGTCGTCGAGGCCGTGCTCGGAGTTCATCAGGCAGCGGCCAAAAAAGAAGAATTGGAGCAGCACCAGCGAGTAAATCGGGATGAGGAATTTCCAAGTGACCAAAAACGGCGCGGCCCACGAGGCCAACAGGAAAACGAGGTGAATCCAGAACCAAACGGTTGACTTCAAACGCGACATCAGGAAGGTGGGTTTCAAAATTTGAAACGCCGAAGGTAGGCAGTTGCCGCGAAACAGCGGCTCACCCGACCAATTCCAGCATGACGGAGAAGGTGCGCGGCGTTTCGGCCACCTCGAACCGGTGGCGGCCCGGATAGTTGATGGCGAGGCGTTGGCGGATGTTCTCGATGCCCACGCCGCCCACGTCGTCTTTTTGCTGGTCGGCGCGGTTGACGGAGTTTTCGAGCAGGAAAAGCAGGCGGTTGGGCATGGTTTCGAGCATGATTTTCAGGTGGCCGCCGGCCTCCAAGTCGCCGTGTTTCAGGGCGTTTTCCACGAGCGGGATGAGCAGCATGGGTTCGATGTCGCGCCCCGCCGGGTCGCCCAAAATCTCGAACCGCACGTTCATCGGCCCTTCCGATTTCATCTGGAACAGGTCGAGGTACTCGCGGATGTGCTCCAGTTCCTTTTCGAGCGCGATGCGCGGCTGCTGGCATTCGTAAATCACATACCGCAGCAACGCGCTGAGTTTCAGCACCATCGCAGGGGTTTGGGGGTGTTGGAGCGTCGCGCTGGCGTAGATGTTGTGCAGCGTATTGAACAGGAAATGCGGGTTGATTTGGGCTTTCAGGTAGTTGAGTTGGGCTTCGGCGTGGCGGGCTTCGAGGGCGCGGTGCTGGGTTTCGAGGCGGTTGCGGTTTTCCAAAAGTTGATACAACGTGCTGAAAATCAGCAGCAAAAAGTAGCTAATCAAGTAAAAAGCGAACAGCCGCGAGCCGCGTTCGGAGCCGTCGGCAGGCGCGGCGAAAATGGGGCCGCCGAACATATTGAACTCAATCCACGTCCGCAGGCCGGCAGCCGCGACGAGCACAGGCACGACGGCAAACACGAGCAGGCCCAGCCGCCCTTTTTCAAAAAGCGGGTTGACGAGCAGCTTGGCGTTGCCGTAAAACAGCACGAGCAAAAACACCACGTTCACCACCGTTCGGCCCAGCGCGGCGGCGGGCGAGGCCACCCCGCTCAGCAGGTAAAAAAACGTGAGCGCGATGAGTGCCCAAGCCGTGCCATGCACAGCCAAACGCGCTCGCCCGACGAGGATGGATTGGAGGATGTTGGACATGGGACGGTCGGCGGCTGACGGTTGACGGCGGACGGTTGGCGTGATTTCAACGAAAATGCATCGTCAAACGTCCGCCGTCAACCGTCAATCGTGTTTGACAAACTTGGCTGTTTTGACCGATTGCCCGGCCTGCAAACGGACGAAATAGGTGCCGGGCGGCAAATCGCGCACGTTGGTTTGTTCGCGGCAAATGCCCGGCGCGACGTGGTTCCGCTCGGCAAAAGTACGCAACACGCGCCCGCTCGCATCGAGCAGGCTGAGTTGCAAATTGGTGTTTTCCAACAAGTTGAACTCGATTGCGACGAAATCACTGGCTGGGTTGGGCGAGGTTCTCAGGTCGCCGAAGGCCGTGTTTTCGGGCACGAGTGGCAGTGAGTTGGTCAGCAAAGTGCTGTCGAGCAGGATGTTTTCGTCGCCCGGCTGATAGGCCGTGAAGGTGAAATAGACGAGCATCATCTCATCGGTCGTGGCTTCGCCCTGCGTGACGAGTTGGGGCGGGTTGTTGGGGTTTTGGGGATTGTTGGGGGTGTTGTCGTACACGGCATAGGCGTGGATGATGCTGCCTGCCGGGATTTTTTGCAGTTTTTGGAAAGTGTACGCGCCTTGCCAATGGAAATCCCAGTCGTTGATGCGGATGAGTTTCAGCGTGTCGCCCGCCGGGGTGGTGGCGAAACACTCGATTTTTTGCCCAATCAAGTGCATGTGCGGCCCCACGGAAATCACAGACGAAGTGCTGCCGGGCGGCACCCTGAACTTGGCATAGTAGGTTTTTACCTCGTTGGGCTGGATGGAGAGCGGGTAATCTTGGAGCGACAGCGGCGAGTGGTTGATGAGTGGCACGCTCCGCACCTCCCGGATGCCCTGATTGGTGGGCGTGAAAAACATATTGACGGTCGTCTGCTCGGTCATGCCAAAGGCCGCAGCCGGGAAATGCACCTGCACCACGAGGTCTGCGCCGGGCGTGAGTTTGAAGCCCATGTCCGGGGGGAAAAGACTGGGGCGCGAACCCGGCACCCACGCGCCCACGAGCCGCGTGCCGTTCACGCCCGTGCCGCCGAAATTGGCGTAGCCCGGTTCGGGTGTTTGCGCGTCGAGCATGCGGGCTTGACCGGTCGTGTCCTCGTAAATCAGGACGTGATGGACGGCCAAATGATTACCGGGGATGACCTCCATGCCGCGCAAAAATGCCGTCTGCGAAAGGTTGTTCGGCAGCACGAAACAGCGGTACTCATCCTCCGAGGCCGTCATCGTATAAATCGGCGTGGTCAGGATTTCGTCGGGCACCCCGATTTGTGAGCCGGTCGGGAATTGGGGCGCGGCAGGGGCTTGCGCCAAGTCGCCGGGCGGCGCGTCTTGCTCTACCCAAGTTTTGATTTGCTGGATTTCGGTGGCGGTCAGCACGTTTTCGCCCACGAAATGGCGGTACGTCGGGTCGGCTTTCCACGGCGGCATCCGTTTGTTTTCGGTCGCGTCCTGAATGGAATGGCGATAGGTGAACGCATTGTCGTAGCCGACCAGCGAGAAGTGGCCGATACCGTCGGGGCGGTGGCACTGGACGCAATGTTGGTACAAAATAGGCGCGATGTCAGTGGCCCAGTTGACCGTTTGCGCATGGGTTTGGCTTGCCGCCAGCAGGCTGGCCAGCAGCAGGTTCCTGAATTTTTGCATGATGAATGTGTGTGTGTGTGTGAAAAAAATCCGGGCTTGGACAGTGATAGAGGGGATGGGTTAAATCGTTGGGCAAGATTTTACTTCGCTTCCTGTGGCATGGGCGAAGTGCCGCCCCGTCGGTTTTCCGCAATCCGCCCCTGTACTTCGGCCACTTTCGCGTCGCTATCCGTCCGCAGGGTGCCGCACCATTTGTCCCACCACGAAAAATAGAGGCCGTAATTGCCCGTGAATTTCTCGTGGTGCTGGTTGTGGTACACGCCCGAATTGAGCCAACGCCCCAGCGGATGCTGGTACAGCCAAGCCGGGAAAAGCTCGTAGCCGAGGTGCCCGTACACGTTCATCCAGAGCATGAGCGCGATGAAACCGAGCAGTGAAACCGGGTGCAAAGGCAGCAAAAACAGCAAAATCGGCAGAATCAGTGCCTCCAACACCGCCTCGATTGGGTGAAAAGAATATGCCGCCCAAGGCGAGGGATTGACCGAAAGGTGGTGCGTCAGGTGTACGCGCCGGTAGATTTTCGGGTGATGGATGAGGCGGTGCATCCAGTAAAAATAGGCATCGTGGACGATGAGCGTCACGGGCACAATCAGCACGGCGTAAGCCACGCCATATTGATGGATGTCTCCGTAAAACTGCGTGTGCTCGCGGAGTGGCGTGCCGAGGCAGACGAACGCCATGCCCGCAAAAATCACGGCGGTCGAAGCCGAGTACAACGCCTCGCGCAGCACGTCGCGGTCGGTCGGGAATCGCTGCTGGATTTTTCGGTACAGCCACTCGCGGCGTTTCCAGATGTAAAAAACAGCGTAAAACAGGCCGCAAACGAGCGCGTATCGGATGTAAATGGTCAGCGGCACGGTGAGCCAGCGTTGCAAATCGAAAGTGCTCGGGTCGAACATGGCTTTCGGAATGATGAGTGATGAATGATAAATGATGAGCAGGTTGGCCTTCGCTGAATTGATGAAACAAAGGTAACGCGACCTCGTCCGCATCGCTTGGCCGTTCAACCAACGGTGGCTGCCTTTCAACCAAATGCGCCCGCCGCGCCCGTTGGTTGAGCAAATCCGGCGGGTGGTTGATTGGATTTTCGGGGCGAAACCGATGCCGACACTTTTGTCTCGTCAACGGTTGGGAAGCCAAGCATTCCACTTTTCAACCGATTTCAACGCTTCCACATTTTTTCAACAAACTCAATTCTATCCAACATGAAAATCGCAATGCAAAGTCAAATCGTCATCGCGCTGGCCGCTTTGTTCGCCGTCGCCACCACGTTCACTTCCTGCAAAAAATCGCCGGAGGAAATCGCCGCCTTGCTCTCCGAAAGCGAGGCCGCCGAAATCATCGAAACTGCCGTCGCCGAAAAACTCGGCGGCATCACCGTCCCGACGGTGGACATGGCGGCCATGCTCGAAAGCCTGCTCACGTCCTGCGGTCAGCCCGGCGACACATCGTACACCAAATCGAAAACCACCGGACTCGCCACCTACGACTACACTTGGAACCTCGATTGGCTCGTCAACTGCAACAATTTTGACATCCCGCAGGACGCGACGTTCGACATCGCCGCCGCAGGCACATTCGCCTCGCAACGCTGGTCGGGCGACGACACCACGACCGGGCAAATGGTCTTCACCGGCCTGCAACCCAGCGCGACCGAGTACACCGCCAACGGCTCCTACCTGCTCGAAGGCGTGCTCACCGGTGCGCTCCGCAAAACCTCGCCCAGCCTCGACGTGACGGTGGACATGGATTTGGCCGACCTGAAACTGAACAAGGACACTTACCAAATCACCGACGGCGACGGCACTTTCACGCTCGTAGCCAAAGCCAAAAACGCCGCCGAATCTATCACACTCACCGGCAGTATCGCGTTCAACGGCGACGGCACCGTGACCGTGAAGGTCAACGGCCACGAACACACCTTTGATTTGCAATGAGTGAATGAGTGAATGAGTGAATGGGCGAATGAGTGAATGAGCGAATGGGTGAATGAGCGAATGAGGGCCTGCACAGACGGCACCACTCATTCGCTCATTCACCCATTCGCCCATTGTACTTTTGCCGCATGGAACTCAACATTCAAACCCCTGCCCTGCTTTTTCCGGCTTTGTCGCTGCTGCTGCTGGCCTACACGAACAAGTTCTTGGCCATCGCCAACCTCATCCGAAAACTCTATTCGGACTATCAGGAAAAGCCCGACCCGACCATCATCCAACAAATCTCGAACCTGCGCCGCCGCGTCGTGCTCATCCGCTGGATGCAGGTGCTCGGCGTGGCAAGCACTTTGGGCTGCGTCGTCACCATGTTTTTGGTGTACGAAGGGCTGCAAATGACCGCCAAGATTTTCTTCGCCATCAGCCTCGTCCTGATGATTATCTCGCTGATTACCAGTCTCTTGGAGATTGCCCTCTCTGCCGGGGCCTTACGGTTGTTGTTGAAGGATTTGGAGGAGAAGTTGGAACGAGAGGAGAAGTTGAGAAGTTGAAGAGAGGAAAAGTTGAAGCGTTGAATTTTCGGACAGGCTCCAAAATTCAACGCTTCAACTTTTCCTTTCTTCAACCTCTTCAACTTCTCAACTCAAACTTCCGCGCCCACCTTTTTCAGCAGGGCCAGCGTCGCCCGGATGCCCTCTTCCTCGCCCAGTTTGTTGCCCTCGTATTCGATGCCGATGTAGCCCCGATAGCCCGCGTCTTTCACGATTTTGAGCATCCGGCGATAGTCCGTTTCGACACAGTTGCCCTGTGCGTCGAAGTCATAAGCCTTCGCGCTCACGTCTTTGGCGAAGGGCATGAACTCCTGCACGCCGAGGTAGCGGTCGTATTGTTCGGCACATTCGCCGTAGTCCGTGCCTTTCCATTTCGTGCAGAAATTGCCGAAATCGGGCAAAATCCCGCACTCTTTCATGTCCACGCGGCGAATCACATCGGCCAACCATTTACCGTTGGACGAGTGGCTACCGTGATTTTCGACGATGACCGCCACGCCGTGCTGCTTGCCGAATTCAGTCAATCGCCGCAGGCCGTCCACCGCTTGCGCGGCCACTTCGGTCGCCGTGCCCTGCCCGCCCGCGTTCACGCGGATGCAGAAACAGCCCAAAAACTGCGCGGCCTCTACCCATTTGTAGTGGTTTTCGACGGCCTCTTGGCGTTTTTTCGGGTCGGCATCGCCGAGCCAACCTTCGCCGTCGCACATGATGAGCAGCGATTTCACGCCGTTGTCGTCGCAGCGTTTTTTGAGCTCGGCGAGGTAGGTTTTGTCCCGCGCCTTGTCTTTGAAAAACTGGTTGACGTACTCGATGGCATCAATGCCGAAGTCGTTTTTGGCTTTGGCCGGAAAATCGAGGTTGGTCATTTTGCCCGCAAAAAGTGCGCGGTGCAGCGACCACTCGGCCAGCGAGATTTTGAAAAATAGGCCGTCGTTCATGGTGTTGGCGGATTTTTTTGATGTGGAACAGGCGGTCAAAATTTGAGGAAAAACGGCAGCCCCGGCGGCGGCCAAGGCGGTGTTTCGGAGGAAGTCGCGGCGCGTGGTTTGGTTGTGTTGCATGACGATAAATGTTGGTTTGCCCGGTGGGTAGGATTGAAACGCGGATGAAACGGATTGGGCGGATTTGCACGGATTTTTTTGAAGTGGGATTTGAACACAGAGATGCGGAGGTACAGAGTTTGTAAAAAAATCCGTGCAAATCCGCCCAATCTGTTTCATCCGCGTTTCAATCCTATCACGTCGGGAAAGGTACGTTGCCCACAAAAGACTGGCCGCGTGTATTTTGTGCCCGCAACCTTCGCACAAAAATTTCCGGCCATGCTCAAAAACTACGCCCTCGCCTTTTGCCTCGTTTTCGGCTTTTTGCCCAGCCTGCGGGCACAAAAACCATATTTCCAACAGGAGGTCAACACCAAAATCCGCGTCGCACTCGACGACCAAAACCACACGCTCGCGGGCGACATCGAAATCGAATACATCAACAATTCGCCCGACGCGCTGCCCGAAATTTGGCTCCACTGCTGGGCCAACGCCCACCAACGCCGCAATACTGCACTCGACAAGCAGATGCTCCGCACGCGGTCGGCCAAGCTGCATTTTGCCGACAAAGACCAGCGCGGCGGTTTTTCCGAGCTCGACTTTTCGGTTGACGGTCAACGAGTTACATGGAATTTCGACCCGAAAAACCCCGACATCGCGGTGCTGCATTTGGCCCAACCCGTGCCGCCGGGAGGCAAAATCCGCATCGCCACGCCGCTGAAACTGAAAATCCCGGCCTCGTTTTCGCGGCTCGGCCACGTCGGGCAATCGTACCAAATGACGCAGTGGTTCCCGAAGCCAGCGGTGTACGACAACCGGGGCTGGCACGCGATGCCGTATCTGAACATGGGCGAGTTTTACTCGGAATTCGGCAATTACGACGTGTCCATCACGCTGCCCGAAAACTATGTCGTGGGCGCGACGGGCAGCCTGCAAACACCTTCGGAGGTCGAGTTTTTGGCGAAAAAAGAGGCCGAAAGCCGCCAAATCCTGAAAGGCACGGTGGACACGAAAGACAAAAGTTTCCCGCCGTCGTCGGCCAATTTCAAGACGATTCGGTTCACGGCGGAGCGCGTCCACGATTTCGCGTGGTTTGCCGACAAGCGGTTTTTGGTTTTGAAAGACACGGCGCGGCTGGCTTCCGGGCGCACGGTGGATTGCTGGGCGATGTTCGGCAACGAAGGCGCGGACGTGTGGCGGCGGGGCGCGTTTTTCGTGCGCCGCTCGGTGGAATATTATTCGCGGCGCGTGGGCGAATATCCTTGGCCGCAGGCGACGGCGGTTTTGAGCGCGCTTTCGGCGGGCGGCGGCATGGAATACCCGATGATTACGGTCATCAACGACGAGGATTCCGAAAAATCGCTCGACGAGGTCATCACCCACGAGGTCGGGCACAACTGGTTTTACGGCCTGCTGGCCTCCAACGAGCGCGACCATCCGTGGATGGACGAGGGCATGAACTCATATTACGAGCGGGCGTACATGACCGAATATTACCAGAGCGACGTGACCGACGACATGGTGCCAAAATGGTTGATTGACCCGAAAAAACACGGCTCGCTGGTCGAAGTCGGGATGCTCATCCTTGCCCGCAACGGCCTCGACACGCCGCCCGATTCGCATTCTGACGATTTCACGATGACCAGTTACGGCTTGCAGGTGTACATGAAAACGGCGTTTTGCATGCGGTGGCTGGTGGCGTTTTTGGGGCCGCAAAAGTTCGACATGGCCATGCAGGACTATTTCCGAAAGTGGGCGTTCCGGCATCCGTATCCCGAAGATTTTGAGGCAGTTATGCGCGAAAACGGCGTGGACATCGGCTGGTTCATGCAACAGGTGCAGACGCGCAAACACACCGATTACCGCCTGAAAAAAGCCGAAAAACTGCCCACCGGCGAACACCTGCTGACCATCCAAAACCGGGGCAAAGTGGCCGCGCCGTTCGTCGCTTTTGCCCGGAAGGGCGGCAACTGGGGCCTGCAACGTTGGTATCCCGGCGTGGCTGGCACGAGCAAGGTGCTGTTCCCGGCCACGACTTTCGAGCCGGACGCTTTCCTGCTCGACGAGCACCATTTGACGTTGGACGTGAACCGCAAAAACGACTTCCGGCGCGTCGGTGGGTTGTGGCGCGGGCGGCCTTTGCAGGTGAAAATGTTTGCCCCGATTGAAACCCCGCACAAGGCCACGCTCGGCATCCTGCCCTGGGCTGGCTGGAACAACTACGACAAAACGCAGCTGGGTCTCGTGTTTTACAATCCGCCGCTGCCCGGCCGGCGGCTGCAATTTTACCTCGCGCCGGGCTTCGGCACGGGGTCGGGCAAGTTCACTGGCTTGGGCGACGTGCGCTGGCGGATTTTCCCCGAACACGGGCTGCGCGGCGTGACGGTGGGGCTGACGGGGAAGACGTTTCACAAGGATTATTTCTATCAAAAAAAGGAATTGCCGAGGGCGTGGCGCGTGGTGCCGTCTGTGCGACTGGATTTGCGGAGCCGGAACATTTCGTTCAAACACGCTTTGCAGGCACGGGCAATTTTTGCAAACACCAATGAATTCGACCCCAAGTTGCCGCAAGACGGGCTTGCTCCTGTGCCTGCGAAAGCGAACATTTTTGAATTGAGTTATCAAGGCTCAAACACTGCGCTGCCTAACCCTTATTTATTCTCCATCGCGCTCGAAAGACAGGCATACGAAGCCCCCCCGATTGGCACGGATGAAAACTATCTCCGGTTGCAGTCTTCTTGGAAACAGCAGTTTTTCTACAACACCCATCGAGCCATCCACGTCCGGGCATTTGCGGGCTTTTTCCTGAAAAACACTGCGAGGACGCGAAGTGAAGTCGGGTTTGGAGGCCCCACCGATGATG
>JBKBIC010000132.1:11601-13772 GCA_046299435.1 Saprospiraceae bacterium | reverse complement strand
GCAGCTGCACGAGGTAAATGCCGGCGGGCAAGCCGGCGAGGTCGAGCCGCTCGGTGTGCGGCCCGGCGGCCCGGCGGGCATGGGCCAAAGCCGAGCGCACGGGGCGGCCCAGCAAGTCGGCAACGACAAGGCTAACATCTTGATTTTCAGCGAGTTCAAACGAGACGAAAGCCGCATTTGCAATTGGGTTCGGCGCGACCGACATCCCGAACACATCGGCAGCAGGGGCGTTTTTCGTGCTGACGACCGTCTCGTGCGGCGGCAGGATGATGTTGTCCACCCATGCTTTGTCGGGGTTGTCGGTGCCGAATTCGTCTTTTTCGTAGCTCCACGTCAGTTTGTGCAGCCCGGCGGAAATCGGGAACGACACCTCGGCCCAGTCCTCTTGGCCGCTCCACGATTCGAGGATTTGGTCGTCCACCATGAAATGCAGGAAATCGTAGTCCGCCTCGCTCATCACGCGGCGGGCGAAGGACACCATGCCCGGCTCCAACACGTTGATTGTCAGGTGCATTTGCGATTTTTGGCTGTGCGAAATCGCGCCCGAACGCGAGCAATATTGACCGTCGTACACATCCAGCACGGTGATAATCCAGGGTTTCGCACCGCTCATTTGCCACGGGAACGTCGTGAAATTGTGGTTTTCCCAATCTTCCACGATGGCGTTGATGAGCTGGCCGCCAAATTTTTTCGTGGCCGAGTACGCGCCCGCAACGGCTTGATAATCAAAAACTACGGGCTTACTTTGTGGCGCGTCTGCCGCCACTTTTACGGTGAAAACTGCGTCGCTCGTGCCGTTCGTAGCGGCCAGTTGGCCGAGGTTGAACGGCTGCGAAATGGTCAGCCACGGCGAATTGCTCGACAAGGTGCCGACCGCAGCGGGCGATTGGCTCTTGCCCGTGTTGAAATTTTGGATGCGGACGAGGGCAGTTTCGCCGCCGTCGAGCCGACCGTTGCCGTTGCCGCTGCCCGTGTCGTCTATCACGAGGCCACCAATCGAGAGCGCCGGAGCCTGCAATTTGACGGGCAAACCGAAATCATAACCCATTGAATCACTGAAAGTTAGGCTCAACTTGAAGTTGATGACCTTGCCGTCTGGCACATTGTTGTCCACCGTGAACGCGAAAGCAGCCGTGCGCTCGACGGAGGTGCTGTCCTCGATTTCGCCGAAAATTTCTTCGCTGTCGGTCAGCGTCACGCCCTCGTCCAACGTGCTGATTGTCAAGCTCGTGGCCGTCGCGGGCACGAGGCCGACATTTGCCAGTTTCACGTTCAGGCGGACGGTTTCGCCGAAATCGGCTTTTTGGTCGCCATCGCCCGCCACGTCGTCCAGCACGATGCTTTGGCTGACCACGAACGGCCCAGCCGACGGCGTGACCGTCACCGTGCCCTGATACGGGATGTGGTTGAATTGCGTGGCCGTCACCGTCAGGTCGCCGACGTTGCCCAAACTTGGAAAATTGATGGTCGCCACGCCGCCTGCGACGATGCCCACGCCAATCGGTTCGCCCTGCCAGTAAATGCTGACAAGTGCGCCTTCGACATCGCAAGTGACTGTAAGTGAGTTGGTTCCGATGAACACATTTTGCAAATGCGTCGCCACGATTGGCTGCGGAAGCCGTGTGCGCGGCATGGTGGTCGGGTCGGTGAAGGGGTTCCAGAAATCGGCCATCAGCTCGCCGCCCTGCCCGTAGGCGATGATCATTTTGGCGTTGCCGACAGCCAACATCGCGCTCATGGCGGGCGTGAGCGACACGCCGTCCGCGTCCACGAGGTATTGGTTCATGCCGTCTTGGCCTTCCATCGGCGGTGCCCAGCTTTGGTAATCGCTCGAAAAGAAGCCGCAAATCGCGCCATAAGGTTCGCCAGTCGCCTCATTTCCAGCGCGTTGCACAACCTCGCCGAGGCAATCGCCGGTGTTGCTCGTGAAGTGCCCGGCGCAGCAGGCCACCGCGATGATGACCGGGTAACGGTTTTTGTTGGTCAAATTACCGACCGCGCCCACATCAAAATTGCCGCTCACGAGGCCCTGCTCCCAGCCGTGCCCGGTGTAATTGTACAGGCTCACGCCCCGGCTGTTCATCACGGCGGTCAGGTCGCTGCTTTGCGGGTTGCCGGGTTTGTCGGCGGTTTCGTCGCCGGGCGTGGGCGAGATGGCCGATTGGTTGCCG
>JBKBIC010000132.1:3752-11591 GCA_046299435.1 Saprospiraceae bacterium | reverse complement strand
CCCAGTATTTTTCAAAACCGTCGGCGAGCTGCTTAGCCTTCCATTCGTTGCCGTGCTCGTAATCGGCTTGGTTGTCGTCGCCGATGCCCGCACCTTCCGCACTCGTCGAGGCCATGCCCGTCGCGCACCAGTTTTGGTCGGCATCCACGAGCGGATTTTTTTCGTATTCCAGAATGCGGTTGACCATGATGCGCAGTTGTGCGGGTGTGGCCGCGTTCAATCGCCCGACGAGGATTTCGGGCAGGTGGTCGTTGCCGTCCATATACCCGAAACAGTTGTCGCAGGAGTACAACGCGCCGTCGGCCCGCATTTCGGGGTTGATGGCCGCGTCGTCGCCGACGAGCATGAGGTAGCTGATGCCTTCGGCTAAATACTTGTCTTTCACATAGTTGTAAATCACCGCCGACTGCGCGGAGCCGATTTCGGACACCGGCACAACGGTCACGGCCAAGCCGCTTTGCTTTTTCCAAGTGACCCAATTTTCGAGTTCGGGCAGAAGGTTGTCCGCTGCCACGACGAGCATTTTTTCGATGTCCGAGCCGCCGCCCCGCGCCAAAAACTTGTCGTCAAAATTCAGGAAAGCCTGCTCATAAATGTCCTCGAACACCCGGCTGCGGCCAAGTTCGGGGCGGTCGGTGGGCAGTTCGTTCTCGCCTTTTTCACCGTTGGCAAACACGCGCACCGTGATTTCGGAGTACACCCGAAGCACGCGCCGCGCCGGGTTGTACTGCACCGGATACATCCAAACGGCCTGCCCGCGCGCCGCGCGCAGCACGAACGGCTGTTGCAAATCGGCCAATTTGCCGGGGAAAAACTTGTTGGCTTCATACGCCTCGCCGTAGCGGAACGGCACTTTCGAGGGGTCAACTGTGCGCTTCAAATCGCCCTTCGACGGGGCCACGTCCACGCCTTCGATTTCCTCGAACCGCGAGGACACGATTTCGACGGCCATGCCGCCGGTTTCGGGAATCATCAACGCGCCCGCCCACTTCGGCACATCGGGCGAACCAGCCTCCAACAGCGGTTTCCCGTTTTTGAAAACGGGCAGCACGGCCTCGCCACGCGGAGTCGCAACTTTTTGTAAATCAACGCCTTCGAGCGTAAGCCGAAGCGTGGTTTCGGCCTTCGACGAGGCGAGCACTTCGATGTGGCTGTCGTTTTTGACCTGCGCCAAAAGTGCCGTCATCGAGAGGCAGGAGATGAGGAACGTGATGAGATTTTTCATGTTGAAAATTGAAACAAAGTTGAAAAGAGGAGGGGTTGAACAGGGTTAGCCGAGGTTGGACGCTATTTTTCGATGATGATTTGCCGTGCCCGACCGGCGGTTTGCAGCCAAAAAACGCCCGGCGGAAATCCGTCCGTCGGCACGGTTTCGAGGCTGCCAGCCGGGATGTTTTTTTCAAAAACGAGCCGCCCAAGCGAATCGAACAAGCGCACGAATTGGCTTTCGGGCAAGTTGTTTTGCAGGTGCAGCACCTCGCCGACGGGGTTCGGGAACGTTTGCAAGCCGTTGGTCAATGCGGGGTTATCCGCGCTCGTGGTGCCGGGCGTGTGCAGGTCGAAAAACACATCGTGGAAATTGTCGTCGTGCCCGTTTTCAAATACCCGGAACCAGAGCCACGCCGCGCCGGGCGTTTGTCCGGGCAGCACGATGAGTTTCAGGTATGCCTCGGCGGTGTCGTGCAGGGTATTCATCAGGCCGCTCGTCGGGATGCCGACGTAGCAAGTGCCGTAATCGCAGAGGTCAATTTTCCAGCCGTCGGGTTTCGAGGCTTCGAGTCGCCGCCATTTGAGGCGCAGCGAGTCGCCGGAATTGTTCTTGAAATGGATGAAACACTCATTTGCCAGCCCAAAATGGACTTCCTGCCGCAGGATTTGGCCTTCGACGGGCGCAAAGGTTTGCGCGGTGGCGCGGGCTGCGAGCAGGCAAAACAGGACAAACAAGAGACGGGTGGCCATGCGTGGGTGCGTTTTAGCGGTCGAAAAGTACGGACATGGCCTTGATGACAGTGTTAGGTTTTGGGGTTTAGAAAATTACGGACAAAAGGAGAGGCGGCGAGTCAGCCGAGGCGCATCTGCCGCAGGCGGGCATATACGTCGGCGACTTTGAACTGGGCACCGACGGATTGCAGCGAAAAGGTGTCGTCCAGATTGGTGTAAGTGCGGATTTCCCAAAGGCTTTTGGCCGGGTCGTGGAGGTAGCGGGTTTCGAGCCATGTTTTTTCGGGTTCGATGAGCATGTATTCCCGGAAACTGGGCAGCGTGCAGTATGCCTCGAATTTATCGCCTTTGTCGCGCGCGCGGGTTTTGTTGGAAAGCACCTCCACGATGAGCAGGGGGTTGGTCATGGTGTGCCGACGCACTTGGCCGTCGGGCGAGACGTAGAATTCCGGGCCTTCAAACACGACCGAGACATCGGGGTAAACGAAGTCGTTGGTGCGCTCGATGCGAATTTTCATGTCGCTTGCAAAGGCAAAGAAAGGTTCTTGGGTGGCCCTAAATTGGGCTTCAAGCATGAATATCATGTTGATAATCACTGCATTGTGGGGGGCGAGTACTCCGGCCATATTGAAGAGGGTTCCGTTGAGAAATTCGTGTTTTTCGGTGGCGCGTTCTTCCCGTGCGAGGTACTCCTCGATGGTGTAGAGTTTGGGCGCGACATCAAGTGTGTGCATGGCAACGAAAATTTTGAGCAAGGTAAAGGTTTCTGCTTTTCAGCCGCTTATCCACGCCACCCAGTCCGCGACCGAGGCGGCATTTTCGACGGAAAAACCGCCCGTCCGGGTGCGGCGCAACGCGCTCAAATACGCCCCGCTGCCGAGGGCCTCGCCCAAATCGTGCGCCAGCGAGCGGATGTAAGTGCCTTTGCCGCAGGCCACGCGAAAATCGGCTTGCAGGCCGTCGGGATAGTCCGGGTGGAGCATGATGTGGGGCGGTTTGGCATTGAGTTGCAGGGGCTTGTCGCGCCCGGCGGCCACCGAGACCGGGCGCAGCGGGCCGATTTCAAACTCGTGGATTTGAACGGTGCGCGGCTCCAACTCGACCTCTTCGCCCGTGCGGGCGTTGCGGTACAGCCGTTTGCCGTCCACTTTGACGGCTGAAAACATGGGCGGGATTTGCTGGATTTCGCCCAAAAACCGGTGGCGTTTTTCCTCCAAAAGTTCGGGCGTGAGGTGCGCGGTCGGGAAAGTCGCGTCCACGGGCTTCTCCAAATCGAACGAGGGCGTGGTCGCGCCGAACGTGAACGTGCCGGTGTATTCCTTCGGCATGGCCTGAAATTCATCAATGCGTTTGGTGTGATCGCCCACGCAAAGGATGAGCAACCCGGAGGCCAACGGGTCGAGCGTGCCCGCGTGGCCGACCTTCAACCTCTTGACTCCCAATCGTTTGCAAAGATTCCAGCGGAGTTTGTTGACGACATCGAACGATGTCCAGCCCAGCGGTTTGTCCACCAAAAGCACAGCCCCTTTCGGGAAATCAGCAGCGGGAAACGGGGCGTTTTTGTCCAAAAAATGCAGCATGAAGAGCAGTTTCGAGTTTTGAGTTTCGAGTGAATTGCGGCGCAAAGCTCGAAATTCAAAACCCAAAACTCGAAACTCAAAACTGAACAACGACTTTCCTTGCCACGTTTGCCGAACCCGCCCGCAGCCGCAGCTCGTAAACGCCCGTCGGCAGGCCGGACAAATCGAGCGGGATTTGCTGCCGCAGCACCTGTGCGACCGTCCACGAGCGCAACGTGCGCCCGGTCGCATCGGTCAAAGTCAGGCTCAAATCCTCCATTTCGCGGAGGGAAATGGACAGCGTGGCCGCGCCTTGCGTCGGGTTCGGGAAGATTTCAGCGAAAAAAACATCGCCCGCTGCGGAGGTGCTGACGGTTTCTTCGAGCACAAAAGCCAGCGACGTGGTGCAGCCGTTTTGGTCAGTCACGACGAGGGTGTACGTCCCACCGGGCACGTTCACGAGGTTCTGTTGCGCCGAAACGGGCTGCCCGCCGACCGACCATTGGTAGGTCAAACTGCCCGTGCCGCCGCCCGCTTGCACTTGGATGGAGCCGTTGTTTTGGCCTTGCACGGGCTTGGTGGAGCCTGTGACCCAGGCGGTCAATGCGACAGGGTCGAGTAGGTTTTGCGAAAAAACGGTCACACAGCCAGCTGCATCGGTCACGGTGCAGGCGTGGACGCCCGCCGCGAGGCCGGTTGCCGTCGGCGTGTTTTGGCCGTTCGACCAGCTGTAGCCGTAGGGCGAGGTGCCGCCGGAGATTTCGATGGTCAGCGAACCGTTTTGGTCGCCAAAGCAAAGCGGATTTGAAATTTTCGTGGGCGTGGCGGTGAGCAAGGCCGGGGCGGTCAGGGTTTGTGTCAGCACGGTTTCGCAGCCCGCCGCGTCGGTGACGGTGCAGGTGTATTCGCCCGCCGGGAGGTTGGCGATGGTCTGCGTGGTCGCGCTGTTCGACCACAGGTAAGTGTACGGTTCCGCGCCGTCGAGGGCGTTGGCCGTGAGCGCGCCGTTTTGGTCGCCGAAACAGCGCGGTTGCTCCACCGTCAGGGAAGCGGAAAGGTTGCAGCCGACCCAGTTGGCGCAGTCGTCCACGATGCCGTTGACCGAAATTTCGCAGCCCTGCGCGTCGGTCACGACGGCCAGATATTCGTCGCCGCCGTTCAGCGTCGCGCCGTTTTGCACACCTATATAAGTGTATGGCGGCAGGCCATTGGTGGCTTCGATGCGAATTTCGGCAGTGCCGATGCCGTTGCAGATTTCTTGGACGTGCAATTCAAGTGCCTGAAAATCAGGCGGATTCGCTGCGTTCGTGATTTTCAGGCAAACCGCGCCGCTTGTGCCCGCGCCGTTCAGCGTACCGATTTGAACGCGATAAACCTGCCCCGGCGTGAGGTCGCCGACAGTCACGAAACCGTCGCAGCGTTTCGGGTTTTTGGCGCAAAAAACAGGCTCCAAGTTGTTGCAGCCGCCCGACCAAACCGCCAAAACGTGCTCGAATTCCGCGCCGGCATTGAGCCGCACCGCGCCCGATGCAGGGGCTGTGAATTTGAACCAAACATCCTGCTCGACCGTCACGGCACAAGGCGGGCGCAGGCCCGAAAACGTGGCAAACTCATTGTCGCTCGCCGTACAGGCTCCGCCGACGGGCACGTTTTTCGCGTCCGGGCAGTCGTCGTTGGTCGGCGCATTGAGTTGTTTTTCAATGAGTTGTGGGCAAAGGCTGCCCTCGACGGTGGCAAACGTCCCGGCGATTTGCACCCGGTAGGTTTGCCCAGCGGTCAAAGCGGGCAGTTCGAGTGCGCCGCCTTTGTGGTTGGCCGCGACTTCTTGGAGGTTGTTGCAACCGCCGCGATAGACGGTGATGATGTCCGAAAAATCAGCATTCGTCTTGATTTCCAGCACTTTGTTGGCGGTCGGGCTGAGCGACGGAGCCACGAATTTGTACCAGACATCGGCGCGAGCCAGTTCGTTCAGCGACGGGATTTGCGTGGAGGTCGCGCCGTGCAGGTTTGTTCCGCCGAGGCAGGGCGCGTCAAGGGTGAGCGTGGCGGCGTTTTGGCAGTCGTCGTTTGCTGGGGCCGTCGGGACAGTAGCGGCGTTTTCGATGCGGGCGCAAAGGCCGCCACGCGGCAGCCCGAAACCGCCGTCTTGCCCGCTCACCCGGAGCAGATACGAGGTGCCATTGGTCACTTGAAAATGGGCGGCCTCTCCCGTGAACCCATGCTCGTCGCGGTTGTGGCAAAACGCGGTTTGTGGATTGGCGCAACTGCCCGTGAACACCGTGAGCACGTCGTTGAAATCCGCGCCGGACGTGAACTTGGCCGTGCCAGTGAAATCTGCCGTCCAGCGGTACCAAAGCCCGGCGACGCTCTTCGTGGCACAGGCTGCCACCGGGCCGTCGAACAGCGCGGTGCGGTTGTCCGCCAGGATACAGGCTGCGCCGGATTGGAGCGATAAAGCATTGACACACAGGTCGTTGCCGGAGCCTTCGCCCGTGATTTTTACGTTGTCGAGACCTGACCACCAGCCCCAGTCCTGCCCGTCGTCGAACTCAAAAACGACGCGCATTTGCTTGGCGCGATAGGCCGAAAGGTCGAGTTCGAGGTTCTCGGAATTGTCAAAATTCGGGCCGCCCACGTCGTCGCCCCACTCTTGCACGAGGGTTTCGGTGCCCGCGTCGTCCTGCACATAGACCCGAAAAATCTCGGAATAATACCGATGCACGAGGTCGAAACTGACGCGGTATTTGGCAAAATCTGCGCCGTTGAACCACGGCGAGGCGAGGCGGGCGACCGAGTACGGGGCGTTTTGGCCCAAAATATCGTCGTCAAAAAAGACCATGCACGAGCCGTCAATCGTGCTGGCGTAGTCGGGGCAGTTGGGGTTGTCAACCACGCCAAATTGCCACGCTTGGCCGCCCGTCAGGATTTGCGATTCCCAGCCAGCGGGGAGGCTGCAAGCGTTGAAAGTCTCGGCCAAGATGTTCGTGCCTTGGCCCGTGCCCGTCACTTTGATGTTGTCCACTGCTGCCCACCAGTTCCATTCGTCGGCATCGTCATAGCGGATGATGAGACGTGCGGCGGTGGTTCGGGTGATGAACGCGAGGTCGTAGCGCAGCGTGACGTAATCGAAAAAATTGTTGCCCGTCTGCCAGTCGTTGTCGAAAGCGGCCAGTTCGATTTCCTGCGTACCGTCCCAAAGCAGGATTTTGAACGATTCGTCGGCCTCGTTCCAGTCGCGGTAATGGACATCCAGCGTGAGCGCGACGGTCGAAAACTGCGAGGCATCGAAGGCCGGGCTGACAAAATCGGCCACGAAGCCCGGCGTGTCCTCGCCCGTGCCGTCGTCGTCAATGATGAGGCAGCAGGAGCCGTCAATGCTTTGGCCGGGCGCGTTGGAATTCGTGGCTGTGCCGACGTACCACAGGGCATCTTGGTAGCCGTTGATGTGCGCTTGCCAACCTGCGGGCAGGCCGTTGCAGGCGTTGAAATCTTCGGAAAAAATGACGGTTTGGGCCGGGAGCGGGGGTTTTCCGAGCAGGAAAAACGCGGCGAGCACGGCTGTGGAAATGTTCGGGAAGCGCATGGGCGAGGCTGGATTTTGATGACGGGACGGGGGCGTTCGGTTGGCAAATTTCAAGAAGTTTCGGCGTGAAAAAACAGTCGCCGCAAAAAATCCGGGCTTTCAACGCCCCAACAAAAAAAGTAGCGGCTCGTGCAGGCGTTTTCGCCACGCGGCTTCGGTGTGCGGCTCGCCTGCGCAGCGGAGGGTTCGCAGGTTTTTGGCCGAAAAACCTTTGCCGCGCAGCACCTCGTCCACTTGCAACTGGTAGGGTTCGTACCAAGCGTCGAGGGTCGCCGTGCCGTAGTCAAAATAAAAGCGGTGCGTGCGCGGGTCGGGCGCGTGTTGCCGCAGGTAGTCCACGAAACCTTGCGCGATGCGGGGTTCGTTTCGGAACACCGAACCGGGCCAGTGCGTCGAAAGACAGGCCGCCGCGCCAAAAACCGCCGGGTACTCGCACATGGCATACATCGAAATCAGCCCGCCCATGCTCGAACCCATGATGAAAGTGTGTTTGCGGCCCGGTCGGGTGGCGTATTGGCCGTCAATGAAGGGTTTGAGTTCCTCGACCAAAAAGCGCAGGTACGAATCGGAGCGTGGCTCGCGGGAGGTGCCGCCGATGTCCTTGCGGAGCGAGTCCTGCCAAGCGGCGGGCAACGTGGCGAAGGCTTTTTGCGGATAATATTCCACGCGGCGGTCGGGCGTGTTCCAAACGGCTACCACGATGCACCGCCGCGCCCGGCCTTCGGCAAAAAGCCGGGTCAGCACCTCGTCCACGCC
>JBKBIC010000132.1:0-3742 GCA_046299435.1 Saprospiraceae bacterium | reverse complement strand
ATCCGTGGGGGTTCCATGGCGGGGACCTGTCAAAACCCATGGGCCCGTGGTGCATATACACGACCGGGTACTTCTGCCGAGGCGAGTAGCCGTCGGGCAACCACACGTCCACATGGCGGGGCGGGACGTGCCGCGAGGCGAAGTTTTCGTGCCGGACGATGCGGCCCGACGATACTTGGGGCAGCTGGCCGAGCGCGACCTGCGCGCAAGCAAGCCCCAAAAGCAGGAGTGTCAAATATTTGCTCATGGTGCGAATATCAAATATGTGCGGACAATCTCCGCGAAAAAATACCGCCCGCGCCGCCCGCCTGCTTTCCCGAAATCCCCTTAATCTTGCTTGCTCAAAGCGGCGGCCTGCAATCCGAGGCCGCCAGCCCTCCGCCCACATCCGTCGTCCAAAACCGCTCCATCCATGCCAACAGCAGTTTTTACACGCACAAAAACCGCCCTCTCCCCCGCCCCGCCGCCTGTGCTCGATCCGCTTTCGCCCTACGTCCCATCGGCGGACAAGCCCTGGGATGCCCGCCGGGTGGCGCATTTGTACCGCCGCCTCGGCTTCGGCGCGACGCTCGCGCAAATCCAGCAGGGCCTCCAAATGTCGCCCTCCGACTTGGTGGACAGCCTGCTCGACACCGCCGCCGACCTGCCCATCCCCGACCCGCCGTATTGGGCCAACTTCACGATGCAGGATTACGAAGACGCCAACGACCCCGACCTGCAATTCGCCCACCGCGACGAGCTGCGCCGCCAATGGCTGCGCGACATGGTGAACGAGAGCATCCGCGCCAAAATGGTGCTCTTTTGGCACAACCACTTCGTCACCGAACTCAATGTCTATGGCTGCAACGCCTACCTGTGGGACTATTATTCGCTGCTGAACGAGTACGCTTTCGGCAATTTCCGCGTCTTCGTCCGCGAAATGGGCAAAACCGGCGCGATGCTCAGCTACCTCAACGGCAACCAAAACATCGCCGACGAACCCAACGAAAACTACGCCCGCGAACTCATGGAACTCTTCACGATGGGCGAAAGCAACGGCTACACCCAAGCCGACATCGTCGAAATGGCCCGCGCACTCACCGGCTGGCGCGCCAACGATTACGAATGCACCGCGCCGTATTTCGACCCCGACCTGCACGACAACGGGCAAAAAACCATCTTCGGCCAGACGGCCAATTTCAATTTCAACACGGCGCACAACCTCATCTTCACCGCCCGCTCCCAGCAGGTTTCGGGCTACATCGCCGAAAAACTTTACAAGCATTTCGCCTATCAAACGCCTGATAAACAAGTCGTTGACGGCCTCGCCGCCACGTTCAAAGCCAGCAATTGGGAGCTGCTGCCCGTGCTGAAACAACTGCTGAAAAGTGAGCATTTCTTCGACGACGAGCGCGTGGCCTGCCGCATCAAAAACCCGCTCGAATCCATGCTCACCATTTTCAAAATGGCAGGCGCGGACGCAGCGAACGACATCGAGACCGGTTGGCTGGACGCAATCTCCTATTGGTCGTACCAACTGGGGCAAGAGATTTTCAACCCCGTCAACGTCGCGGGCTGGCCCGGCCACCACAAATGGCTCAACGAAAGCACCCTGACCACCCGCTGGGAATACTCCTCGGCGGCGGCATATTGGCTTTCGCAAAAGGAAAACTTGCGCGAAAACCTCCGCGCCACCGCCCAAACCCTGACCAACGACAGCAACGACCCGCGTGTCGTGACCGCCGCATTGGTCGGTTTCTTTTTGGGCCAAACACTCGATGCCGTCCACCTCGAAGCGGCGGTGCTCAATTTCAAGGCTGGCATCCCGGAGAATTATTTCCTCGACGGCTCTTGGAATCTCTATTGGGACGAGGCTCCGTACCAAATCGTCAACATGCTCTACTATTTGGTGCGGCTGCCGGAATTTCAATTGACTTGACGAAATTGGCTATTCGGCCATTTGTTGATTCGGCTATTTGAAATCACGATGGCCAAATCATCGAATAACCGAATCATCGTCGCTCACCAAATCCTCATCCAATCAAATTTTCATCAGCTATGTGCGATTCTCATAAAAAAATCCGCCCCGGCGCGACCCTTGCCAACGGTGCAGCCCACGCCCAAGAACACCAGCTTTGGAGCCGCCGCGATTTCCTGTCGGCCTCTGGCTTGGTCGGCGCGGGCAGTTTTTTGCTCGGTCGGTTCCCGGTCGGCGCGTTCCAGCCCACGCCGTTGTTGGCGGGTTTGGCAGCGGGCGGTGACAGCGACCGCATCCTCGTGCTCATCCGTTTGGACGGCGGCAACGACGGCCTGAACACCATCATCGAGCGCGGTAACCCATATTATTACAACCTCCGGCCCAACATCGCCATCCCCGACGGCAATTTGTGGGCATTGAGCAGCCAATACGGGATGCCCGCCCAAACCAACGCCCTGCAAAACCTTTGGGACGCGGGCATGATGAAAACCATCCTGAACGTCGGCTACCCGGAACCGAATTACAGCCACTTCCGCAGCTACGACATCGTGGCCTCCGCCAGCGATTCCGACACGGTTGTCAACACGGGCTGGATTGGGCGTTTCCTCGACCACGAGTACGCGGCCTTCCTCGAAGCCCCGCCGACCGTGCCGCCAGCCCTGCAAATCGGCGTGCAATCCAACCTCGTGTTCAAGGCAGACGCGGCCAGCATGGCATTGGCCATCAACAGCCCGACGGAATTTTACCAAATCGCCCAAAGCGGCCAACTGTACGAAACCGCTACGCTCGGCAACACGCCCCGCGAACTCGAACTGGCTTTCGTCCGCCAAACCGCCAACGCCGCCTTTCGCTACGCCACAACCATCAAGAACGCCTACGGCAAAGGCAAAAACCAAGTGGATTACCCGCAAGACAGCTACTTGGCCGAGCAACTTGCCATCGTGGCAAGGCTCATCAAGGGCAACCTCGGCACACGGGTTTTCATGGTCGAAATCGGCGGTTTCGACACGCACGCAGACCAACTGGACTACCATATTTCACTGTTGAAAGACATCGCCGACTCGGTCAAGGCATTTTACGACGACCTCGCGTTCGGCAGCTCGGGCCTCGAACAGAAGGTGCTGGGCATGACTTTTTCGGAGTTTGGCCGCACCATTTTCGAGAACGGCTCCTACGGCACCGACCACGGCTGGGGCACGCACTCGCTGCTGTTCGGCGGCGGCATCGGCAACGGCATCGTCGGGCAATACCAAGATTTGAGCAACCCCGACCCGTACACCGACCCAGAGTTCAGCGTGGATTTCCGCGATGTGTACGCCACCGTTTTGCAGGATTGGCTCGGTGCCAGCCCCGATTTGGTCAGTTTCGTCATGGGCAAACCGCAGCCGCTCATCCCCGGATTGGTGCCGCCCGCCACGCAAGTTTTGGGCGACAACAACGCCGCCGCGCTGCTCGGCCACAACCCAAGCCTCGCGCAGCCGGGCAGCATCGAAATCAAATACGCCATGCAGCAAGACGGCAACGTGCGCCTGCAAATCCTGGACAAGGCCGGGCACGTCCTCCGCACACTCGTCAACGAGTACAAAAACCGGGGCAGCCATACTTTCAACCTCCGGCCTGCCGACTGGTTCCTCGCCAGCGGCGAATATCAATATCGCCTGCAAGCAGGCGGACGGGTTTTCCAACGGAGCATCAAAGTTTGATTGATGATTGGCGATTACATGATTGTTGATTTTTGATAGTCCGTCCATCAAAAATCAACAAACATGTAATCGCCAATCAACA
>JBKBIC010000131.1:0-13911 GCA_046299435.1 Saprospiraceae bacterium | reverse complement strand
TTTTGGGGGATAAAATGCCTTGTCGCGCTCGGATGCCGAGCGGATGCACACCTCTTGCCCAAAATGAAGAATGCGCTACCTTTCGCGGCGGCTCGCCTCGGAGCCGTTACACATCCGCTCATTCTCTCATTTACTCATTGTCATGGAGCAACCTACGACTCAAAAATTTCAACCCTACATCCTGCCTGAAAACACGTCGGTCAAGGAATTCACCGTGCGGGCCATCATTTTGGGAGCCTTGTTCGGCATCCTTTTCGGCGCGGCGACGGTCTATCTCGCCCTCAAAGCCGGCCTCACGGTGTCGGCTTCCATCCCGATTGCGGTGCTGGCCATCTCGATTGGCCGCCGCTTCCTCGGCACCACGATTTTGGAAAACAACATCATCCAGACCGCCGGCTCGGCGGGCGAATCGGTGGCTGCCGGGGTGGTGTTCACGCTGCCCGCTTTCCTGTTTTTGAGCGACGGCATCGGGAAGGATTATTTCGGCTATTTGACGATTTTGATGATTGCCATTTTCGGTGGTGTGCTGGGCACGTTGATGATGATTCCGCTCCGCAAGTCGTTGATTGTCAAAGAACACGGCAACCTTCCGTACCCCGAAGGCACGGCCTGCGCCCAAGTGCTCATCGCGGGCGAAAAGGGCGGCGACTTTGCCAAAACAGCCTATCTCGGCCTCGGCTTTTCGCTCATTTATGCCATGTGCCAAAAGGTGTTCCACCTGATTGCGGAGGTGCCAAAATTCGCCACCGCCGCGGCCAACAAATATCTCCCGGCGGCGGTAGTCAGCGGTGAAATCACGCCCGAATACATGGGCGTGGGCTACATCATCGGGCCGCGCATCGCGGGCGTGTTGGTGGCCGGCGGCGTGCTGGCTTGGCTTGGCCTGATTCCGTTGTTGGCGACGCTCGTGCCGCCGGAGGTGATTGCCGCGCAGCTCGGCAAACTTGGCCTCCTCGACCCGACGCAACCCAACGCCCGCTTTGGTTGGGACCCTGCCACGAAGCAATTGACCAACATGGCCGAGGCCGTTTACCGGGCTTATGTCCGCCAAATCGGGGCTGGCGCGGTGGCCGGCGCGGGTTTCATCACGCTTTTCAAAACGATGCCGACCATCATCGCCTCGTTCAAGGAAAGCCTCGCCAGCATCAAAGAACGCCAATCCGGCGCGGCTATCTCCCGCACGGACAACGACCTGAGCCTCAAAATCGTGGGCCTCGGCAGCCTCGCGCTCATCGTGCTGATGGCCGTGCTGCCGAGCATCCCCGGCGATTCCATTTTGAATAAATTGCTCATCGGAGTTTTGGTCATCGTGTTCGGGTTCTTTTTCGTCACGGTGGCGAGCCGCATCGTGGGCATCATCGGCTCCTCGAACAGCCCGATTTCGGGCATGACCATCGCCACCATCATGGGCACGGCGTTGGTTTTCATCGGCATCGGTTGGACGGGCAAAACGTACGAGCCGATGGTGCTCGTGGTCGGCTCCATGATTTGCATCGCGGCGGCCAACGCGGGCGCGACTTCGCAAGACCTGAAAACGGGCTACCTCGTCGGGGCCACGCCGCGTTACCAGCAGTTGGCCCTGTTCATCGGGGTCATCGTGTCGTCGCTGGTCATCGGGTTCACCGTTCAATATTTGGACACGCCGACCGCCGAATTGCGGGCGCAGGGCATCGAACACGCCATCGGCGAAAAATTCAACGCGCCGCAGGCGACGCTCATGGCGACGCTCATCAAAGGTTTGCTGTCGTTCAATTTGGATTGGCAGTTCGTGCTCGTGGGCCTGTTCGTGGCCGTGACGATGGAGCTCTGCGCCGTCAAGTCGCTGTCGTTTGCCGTCGGCCTCTACCTGCCGCTTTCGACGACGCTGCCGATTTGGGTCGGCGGTGCCATCAAAGGCATCACGGAGTGGGTGGCCGAGCGCAAAGGCGAGGGCAAAGAAGACGAAGACCTCGGTAAAGGCAGCCTGTTTGCGACCGGACTTGTGGCGGGCGGCGCGCTGGCCGGAGTCATCGTGGCGATGCTGCAAGTGGACGACGGCGTGGCCGAGTTCATGGGCAAATTCAGCCTCGAACACAACCTGACCGAGACCTTTGGCGAGGGAGGCTACGGCCTGCTTGGCGCGGCGTTTTTCGCGCTCATGGGCTGGGTGCTGTTCCGTATCTCGCGGCGGAAGTGATTGGTTTTGAATTAGATAGGTTGGAACGCGGATGAAACGGATTGGGCGGATTTGAACGGATTTTTGTGAAATTGACCTACTGGAAAAATCCGCGTAAATCCGCCTAATCCGTTTCATCCGCGTTCCAATACCGCCCGTAGCTTTTCACCAAAAACTAAAAATCCATGCAATCCACAGCCATTCCAAAAACGAGCATCGCCCCGGCCACCACGCCGCGCCCGCGCCCGGTGCGGAAAGAGCCGCGCCGCATCACTTGGACCGAGTTCGAGCGGAAGTACCTGACCCGCGAGGACGGTTTCAAGTACGAGTGGACGAACGGTATCGTCGAAAAATCAACCTACGCCATGAACCCGAACCAACTTTATATCCAGTTCAACCTCCAAGAGATTTTCATGCGGCTGAAATCCGCTGGCAAGGTCACGGGCCAGTTGATGGCCGAAACTGACCTGCTTTTCTCACCAAGAATCCACCGCAGGCCGGATTTCGCATGGCTGACGCACGCTCAAGCTGTCGGCCTCGCCGAAAAGAGGGATGCCATCGAAGTCCCGGCCTTTGTAATAGAAGTAGTTTCTGGGCATGGTGCAGCCCAAAAAATCGCGGACAAAATGAGCCAGTATCGGGCGGCGGGCGTGCAAGTGGTGTGGCACATTTACCCGATTCAGAAAGAGGTACACGTTTACAGCGGTGAAAACTTGGAGAGTATGACCGTTTGCGCGGGCGAAAAGGTGTGCTCTGCCGCGCCCGCGCTGCCGGAGTTCGCGTTCGCGGCAGCAGAGATTTTCAAAAAAACAGCGGAATAAATCTGGGGAAGGTTTCGGCAAATAGGGCTGGGAAGCGGCGACCGCTCCCGGCCCTATTTCTTTTTCTTGCGGGCGGGCTTGATGTCAATAATCGCCCCGCCGCTGAGGTAAAATGCCGACCCCAGTTCCTGCGGAATCGTGGAAAAAGCCATCTGCCCCTGTATTTTGAAGTTGTCGAAACCAAAGCGCAACGTCCCAGCCGGCTCGAAAAGGAAGAATTTTGACTGGTTTTGCAGGAATCGGTAGTCGTCGCGGGCCTCGTCGGAGCTGCCGTAAAAACGCCCCCGATAAAAATCAATGTAGGCCAACCGCGCCGAGAGCGCGAACTCCACCGTCGGGTTCACATACCCGATGCTGGGCTGGACGAAGGCCCGTGCGAACTGCACTTTGGAGTCGCCGTTGACGTATGGCGGCGTGCCGGGTGTGGGGAAAAAAATGTCTTGGAAGGCAAAGTGGTTGTTCGTCCAGCCCCAGCCCGCGCCGCCGTAGATTTCCGTCATCCAGCCTTCGGGGGACTCGGCAGAGTGGTAGTGTTTGTTCGGGAAAAGATGCGAAGTACCCACGCCGAGTTCGAGCAGCCCGCCCCGGACGGTGGTCTCGCCGTCCTTGCCGTTGATGAAACTGGTGTTGAGCATCGCCCCGGTCTTGGTGTTCAGGGCGCGGGCGTATTGCAGGTCGCCGGAGCGGAAAAACTGGTGCGAGCGCAGGCCGCTGTACACCCGCTGCTGGTCTTTTTTGGTGAGAAAAGGGACGTTCTGGACGTTGGGCGCGTACTGGTGGTTGACGGCGCAACTGCCCCAAAACAGGGCTGCAAAGGCAAGCAAAGGGAGGTAAAATCTGGTTTTCATGCTTTTTAGATTTGGAGGAAAAGACGTGCAAAAGCCCGTTTCGGTTGGCCGAAAAAATCCGCGCTGAAAAGTATGGCTGTCCGGCCAATCCAGCCTCCAAAAACTGCGCCCTGACTCGCCCGATTTTTGCCAATCTTGCAACTCGAAATTTGAGATGCCAGATGTTTAGATGCCAGATGCCAGATTTTTGAGATTAAAGACTGCCCACTGCCCACTGCCCACTGCAAACTGCCCACTACTCACTCGCAACCGCCACATGCGCCAATGTTTGATGCTCATCCGCGCCGAACACTGGGTCAAGAACCTGTTTGTGTTCATCCCCGCATTTTTTGCGGCGCGGCTGTCCGACCCCGCTGTTTTTGGGCAGGCGGTGATGGGCTTTGCGGCTTTTTGCCTGACGGCTTCGGCGGTCTATATCCTGAACGACATCGTGGACGCGGAGCACGACCGCAACCACCCGGAAAAACGCCTCCGCCCGATAGCGAGCGGGCAGGTGTCGCCGCGCCGGGCGGTCTTTCTGTTGTTTTTGTTGTTGGCGTTGGGGCTTTGGCTGGCGGCGGGTTTGGGAGCCAAAGTGCTGATAATCTGCCTGTTGTATTTTTTTGTCAACCTGTTTTACACTTTTTGGCTCAAACACATCGCCATCGTGGACGTGTCGCTCATCGGGCTTGGTTTCCTGCTGCGGGTGTTCGCAGGCGGCGCGGCGACGGGCGTGGAAGTGTCGCAATGGCTCATCGTCCTGACGTTTCTGCTGGCCTTGATTCTTGGTTTTGCGAAGCGGCGCGGCGAATACCTGCTCGAAACGGAGGGCCAGCCGTTCCGCCGGGCATTGGAGGGCTACAACTTGGCGTTTCTGGATGCTGGCATGATCATTTGCAGCACGGTGGCGGTAGTGGCCTATTTGATGTACTGTTTTTCGCCCGAAGTGGTGCAACGCATCGGCACCGACCGCATTTTTTACACGGCGTTTTTCGTGGTCATCGGCAACTTGCGCTACCTGCAACTGACGCTCGTCTATGCCCGGACCGAATCGCCCGTGCGGGCTTTGCTGCGCGACGTTTTCCTGCAACTCATTTTGCTCGGCTGGATAGGGGTCTTTGGCTGGCTGCTTTACAGTTAAATTGTTTCGTGTTTCGTTTTTGACGGCACATGCTCCGAAACACGAAACACCAAAAACAAAACACGAGGCTAACACGCCCATTTTTTCAACATCAAAAATTCTTTCCCGATGAAAAACTCGATTCGCACCGTCATTTTGCTTGCAGCGGTCGCCCTCTTTTGCCCTGCTGCGGAGGCGCAGCGCAAGGCCGAAACCGCCGACCCCAAGGCTGCCATCATTGCCTGTGCCGCTTGCCACAAACTCGTTCATGGCGACCCGCTGACCGACGTGGAATCCATGCTTGTCAAAAACCTCGGCACGGATTTTTGCGCCGCCAATCCCTGCGACCTCAAAACCATCAACCCCGGCGACCAGCTGACCCAACCGCAAGCGGCCCTGCTCGATGCCTACCGCCAAGCCCTCGGCTCCTCGCTTGCCGAAGACGAAGCCGCCGATACCCCTGCCACATCCTCCAAACCCACGCCGTCCAACAGACCTGCAAACCCAAGCGCATCGCCCGACAGCGGCGACCAAACAGGCCCAAAGACCGACCAGCAAATCCTCGACCTGCCGCTTTCGATTCTCCAAAACCACCAAAAAGCGCGCACGCACACCTACAACCTTATTAAATTTGGGTTGCAACACCACGACTCCGAATGTCAATCAATCGCCGGGTGGCTCGCCGAAGCGAGCACTGGCAAGCCGCTCAGCAGCGGGGCAGCGGCAGCGGTTCAGGCGTTGCGTGATGCCTACGAAGGCAAATAGCTATTTGCCTTCCGACCAAAATGAGATGGGGCAATGTGCTGTCAGCACATTGCCCCATCTCATTTTGTCAGCCCCCGTCAAAATTTCAGCCGACCGACGGGGGCTTCCATCTGCTCCAAATGGACGCGGATGGATAGCGAAGCATAGTCGTTGCGTGCCCCGTCGTGGCGTTCCACGAAATCCATGAAACCGCTCAGGCCCAGATCCACCGTCGGCGCGAGGCGATAAAACGCGCCCATTTTCAGGCCCTTGCTCACTGGCCGCTCGAACAGGCTCTCGGTCATAAACTGCTTCATTTTTTCCTTGATTTCTTTCGGCGTGTTTTTGGCGGCACGGATGGCCGCTTCGGGGCCGAACGAGTGGTCGTTTATCATCATGTAGCCCACTTCGACCGACCATCGCCCGTTGTCGGCGGGGAAAAGTTGGTAGCGGAACAGGGCCTCGGCGTGCCAGCTGAAATTGCGGAACTGGTACCTGCCCGTGCTCACCCCGAAGGTGCCTTTCAGGTGCTTGCTCACGAGGTGGACGTTGGCCGAAAGGCGCGGCTGCAGCATCATGAACTTCGGGTCCAAGCGGTCGTAAATCTCATCGGTGTCAATCGTCTCGTCGTTGATGAGCTTTGACCAATCTTGGATGGACTCGACGTAATTCGACATCGGGATGTTTTGCCGAGGGTCGTAGCGGAAGAAAAGGGCATCGGCAAAGCCTTCAAAAGAATATTGGAGGCGAAAGACCTGGGCATCGGCTGCAAAAAAAGACGCAGCCACCAGCATGGTGGAGAGAAAAGTCTTCATGCAAAAAGATTAAAAACGTGAAAGAATCGGTTGCGGGACGCGCCCAAAGCGCAGGGCGAATGTCCAGCTTATTTTTAATGGATGAGGAATGGGCGACGAGGAATGATTTTCCCCCATGCCTATCGGATTCTGGACGAGGCCAGCAACATTTTCACGCGCCGGTCGGCCTGCGATTTTTGCGCCCGACTGGCCTTCGATTGTAGTTTCGACCACGAGCGGAAGCCTTGCTCCCGTGCCACCATTTCCCGGAAATTGAGTTCGGCAGGTGTGGCTTTGGCGGAGACAAACGTCGGCTCGGTTGCCGTGCGGGCGGTTTTTTCGCGGGGCTTGGCCGCAGCCGGGCGGGCTGTTTTGGCGGCTTCGCGGCTTTCGGGCACGACGTAGGCCAGCGCGGTCTTGGGTTTTTCGGCGAGGGACTGTGGTGGCGCATTTTTCGGGGCAGTTTTTGGCGTGGCGGCGGGCGTTGCCGGGCGTTCGCTTGGCTTTTTGCGCGGCTCTGGCCGGGCCGGGATTTCGCCTGCGGGGTATGCCGCAATGCGCTCAAAATCAGGGAGTTGTTTCCGTTTTTCGGGTTTGGCTTTGGGGCGTTCGGCGGGAGCGTCGTCGTATTCGATGCCGTCGTCGGTGACGAATGCCGCCGCTGCCGCCCGGCTGCGGTCGGGCAAGTTTTTGGCGTGGCCGAGGTAGAGGAAAAACGCCGCGCCGACGAGCAGCGCAGTGGTCAGGAAACCGAGGAATTCAAAGAAATTTTTCATCGTTCAAAATTTGTTGATTTGTTGATTCGGCTATTTGTTGATTCGGAACCGGTGCGTCAAATCACCGAATCGCCAAATCACCAAATAGGCATTTAATTCATAATTGCCTCATAGTCAATCTTCCAGAGCTGGTATGTTTCGATGATGAGGGTCAGTTTTTCGGCGTAGCGCGGCGAGGTGGCATAGCCCGACATCTTCAATCCGAGGCTCCACGCGGCGTAGTACGGGGCTTCGGTTTTGCCAAAAAGAGGGCGCGGCAGTCGGCAAATTTCGCCGACGGGATAGGCCGCCAGCATCCAAGCGTACCGCTCGCCGAGCAGCAACAGGCTGTGCCGCCGGAAACTCGCGTCTGCCGCTGGATAGACCTCGAACCTGTCCCAAGCATGGTCGTCGGTGCGCTGGACGCAATCCACCGCGAGGCTGTGGCTGCCGAAGTCGTTGTCTGTCAAGGAGTTGCCGCGGCGGGCCGTGCGTTGCCGACATTTGATTCCGAAATGGTTGTGGGCCTCGGTGGCGAGGAAACTGCGCCCCGCGTCGCTTTCCAAAAGCCCCTGTGCGAGCGTGACGGAGGCTGGGATTTTGGCGCGGCGCATCTCGTCTAATGCCAAGCCGCGATAGGTTTCGATGTAGTCAAGGAAAGCCCGGACGGATTTCCGCCGAGCGTCAGGAAGCGACGCAACCAATTCATTTTCAATCTCTTGGCGATGCCAGAAAATGGTAGGCTGGGCGTGTTCGGCCTCGCCGGGAGGGGCTGCGCCGCGCTGTTTTTGGGGCAAGATTTGGCGAGCATCCGGGTCGTAAAAATGGCTCGTCTCGTGGCGGAACGACTGCCCGGCGAGTTCGATGCCCGTGCGGAATTTGCCCTGCATCTCCTCGAAAACGGGCAAGTCGGCGAGCGCGGTGCGCCAGTTTTCAATCGCCTGAAAATGCCGCGAAACCAGCGCGCAGGGCAATGCAACGACGAACAAAGCGCGGAAAACGCCCCTGCCTGTGTGGTAAAAAATGCTGGTTTGTGGCTGCGGTTGCGCCATGTTTTCGGTCAAAAAAGGTGGGAAATGGCTTTGCCCACGCCAAAAAATTGGACGTGGGCAAAGCATTAAAATTGACCGAAGGCGGATAATGAAGACGGGTTTTTGGCCCGTTCGTAGAAATTTTTGCTCAGAATGCAGGCGCGGGAGCCTGCTTCACATGGGGCAAATGTATGATTTCAGTCTGCAAATTTTGCTCCAATTCTTCGCCTGCCCAGACGCGCTCGAACTCCGTGCCGCGTGCTGCCCACGAATTTTTCCCGGCAAAAAACACGCGGCGGGCGCGTTCGCGGGGCGCGTTTTCGAGGATGTATTTTTCGATGGCGCGGATGAAGCTGTCCACGTCGTTGGCAACGGAAATGATGCCCTCAAAATCGGACAAATCGGCGAACGGCGTGGCGATGACGGGCTTGCCGGCAGCCAAATACTCGTTGATTTTCAGCGGGTAAATCCCGGCGGTCAGCTCGTTTTTGACGAATGGGATGAGGCACACATCGAAGGTTTGTACCCAAGCAGGCAAGGTTTCGGGTGGCTTTGGCCCGGCAAAAAACACGTTGGGCAGCAGCCGGATGCGCTCGCTTTCCGCACTTGTTTGCACACGCCCGACGAAGACGAACATAGCCTTCGGGAGCAGTCTTGCCAGACTTTCAATCAGTTGATAATCAAGGCGTTCGTCCACAGAACCGAGGTATCCAATGACGGGTTGGTTGGCCGTCCGACCGGGTATTTCGGGCAAATCCGCCGGGGCAACCTCGCGGCTGAACAGGTCGAAATCCACACCGTTTTTGACCAAGACCGTGCGTGGGTGCAAGGGCGATTTTCGGCGCAAAAGCCCGGCAGACGAGACCACGACCGCGTCGCATTTCGGGATGAACTGGCGTTCGAGCCGTGCGCCGTGATTTTTGGCCCATTTGGCCGCGCCGATTTCGTCGTAGCAATAATAAATGAGTTGTTTTTCGCCAAGTTCGCCGACCAAATGCAGGCCGAAAGCGGGGTTGAACGCATTGACCACGACGGGTTTTTCGATGCCCAATGTGTGCATGGCTGTGCGGATGCGCCCTCGTAACCATTTGACATTCAGCGCGTTGGCCCAATCATAAAGGCGCGGGTTCCGCAAGAAATTGGTCGGCAGCACAGGCGGCAGGGTAAGGACGTGGAGGCTGCCGATTGGTTGATTGGTTGATTGGTTGACTGGTTGACTGGTTGTTTTCGGGTCGGGCAGTTCGATTTTTCGCAGCGGGTTTTGCAGGCCGAGCATCCGCCGCCACGAGGCGTGGCCGCGCCCGGTGAGGCTTTTGAAAAAATCCTTCCAAGTGTAAGCGTAGTCCACATAAAGCACCTTGCGCCGGAGGGCAAGCTGGCGCATGAGTTGGACGGTGCTTTTCAGGTAGTCGCCGTCCCAAGCGGGGAAGGCATGGCAAACGATGGGGGCGAGGTTGTGGTTTGGTGCTTGCTCTTTTGCACTGGGTTGGGCAATTGTATGGTTGGGCTGGTGAGGACTGAGAGGTGACATTTTACAGGTGATTTTTATTGGTCATTCGGCTATTCGGTGATTGGCTTGCGTGGGTTGGAAGCCCGAAGCCCCCCGCCGAATAGCCGAAACGTCAAGATGCTCATGCTTTTTCAAGCAGGACTATTTCTTTGGAAATCAAGAAGTTGAATGGGAAAAGCCGCACGAGCGATTGTGGCAGGAAACGCGCCGCGATGCTGTGGCTGTGGCGCACTGCGAGGCGCAAGCCCGCTTTTTCGGCCACGCGCATCAGGCTGGTGTGCGTGAGATGGTTGAGGCCGCGATATGCTTCGATGAGGTTGCTTTCGTGCTCGCCGGTGAGCTGGAACGGGCGGCGGCGCAGCCACGGGATGAGGATGAAATCGGGGATGTACTGGCTCCACGGCAGCCCGGTGACGCGGGTGACGTGCGAGGCATACGGGCCTTGCCAAGGTGGGTAACTGACGAAAATGCGCCCGCCGGGCCGCAGCCGCTCCCCGATTTGCCGGAGGATGCCCTCCAAAACGGGGTAGGGGATGTGCTCGGCCACGTCGTTGAGCATGGCGCAATCGTAGGTGTCGGTGAGCGGCGTTTCGAGGATGTCGCGTTTCTCGAACTCGACGTTGCGAAGGCCGTGCCGGTCGCGGAGGACTTCTGCGACTTGGACGTGGTGGCCGTCAATATCCACGCCATGCACCTTGCAGTGCCAGTTGGAAGCGTACCAGAGGCTCATGCCACCCATGCCGCAACCGAAATCGAGGACGAGTTTGCCGTTGAGGTCGAAATGTTTGGAGAGGAAGGCCTTGTCAACCTGCAAATGCCGGGCTGAGTTGTCGAGGAAATTGCGCTCGGCGTATTCCAGCGAGCGGTCGAGCTGAAGCGTGATGTCCATAAATGATTAGTTTTAAGTTGGCAGTTTTTAGTTTGCGGTAGGCAGTTTGCAGTGGGCAACACTGCCCACTGCAAACTGCCCACTGCAAACTCATTCAAATGGCGCTCTCGCGGTGAAAAGCGGCCAGCGGAGTTTTGAGGAGGATGTACAAATCGAGCCAAAAAGAGCAGCGTTTGGCGTACTCCACGTCCAATTGTTTGCGGCTGATGGTGTCCGCGTCGGAGCGTCCGCGCTCGGTGACTTGCCAGAGGCCGGTGATGCCAGCGGGAGCCATGAAGCGTTGGATGAACTCGTCGGTGGTCAGTTTTTCGGCCTGTTCGAGCGGCAGCGGACGGTTGCCGACGAGCGACATGTCGTTGCGGAGCACGTTCCAGAGTTGCGGCAGTTCGTCGAGGCTGAACGTCTGGATGAGCCTGCCCACGCGGCTGAGGCGCGGGTCTTCGTGGATGCCGATGAACTGTACTTCTTCGTCCGGTTCTGCGTGCGAGGCTCGCTCGCTGATCCAGCCTTCGTCGCTGAAAAGCGCGACCGAGCTATCATATTGGTCAATGGCTTGGAGCGCGAGCTGGCGTTGGCTGGAAATGACCGCCGGAGCCGCGGCATTGCGCAGGCGCAGTTGTTCGACTTGGGCACTGAAACAGTGCGCGTCGGGCCGCAACGCATTGAACTTGAAGAAATCAAAGTGCCGGTAATCCTTGCCCACGCGGCGACTGCGAGCGATGACCGCATTGCACGGGTGTTCGATTTTGAGGGAAATTGCTATCAGCAACAGTATCGGGCTGAGTATCAACAACAGGGCCGAAGACACCACTACGTCGGCGACGCGCTTCACACGCAGGTATTTGGTCAAGTCGCGTTTGGGTGCGTCAGGATACATCAAAAAAGAGTGATGAGCGATGAATGATGAGTGGTGTGGACGGGCATCGTGGAACGCCATGATGCCGCGCAACTTATTGATATTCAACTGCTGCTGTCGTCGCGGCAGTGTGCGTGCGCCCGGTGTGCCAGAATTCCCACCAACGAGCCGTTTTTTCCTTGACCGGCTTGGTCAAAAGTTTGCCGATGCGCCAATCGAGCTCGCCGGGGTGGAATGGTTTTGCCAAAAAATCGCCCGCGCCGGCTTTCAGGGCCTGCAATTTCTGGCGGCTTTCCTTCGAGGCACTGACCACCAAAATCGGGACGTTTGGATGGAAACTGTGGATGGACTGGATGAGCTGCTCGCCGTTTAGTTTTGGCATATTCAGGTCGGTGACGATGAGGTCGAAACGCGCTCCGTCCTTGACCATTTGTAGGGCTTCGAGGCTGTCCGTGCAGGCTGTGGTTTCGTATTTGTTGGAGAGATAGAGCGCCAAGAACTGGCACATGACATTGGAGTCGTCAACGATGAGAATTTTCGGCTGTTTCACTGTTGTGGCGTGGTTTGTTTAATGATTGATTACTGGATGTTGGCTCAGTCACGAGCGCGAATAGGGATGAGAAAAAAGTACAGCATGGGCAGCCTTGCAGGACGGTGGGAGGTGGTGGGCTGCGTTTGTTTTTTATGCGGCAAAGAAGCCGTGCGCGCCATTTTGGTTCCTGCTTATTGTCGGGGTTTGTGTGACGCACGAAAACACAGGGAGGCGATAATTTATGCCGTGTTTTTAAAATTCGTTTCGGGTTGAAAATTAGCGGTTTGAGGTAAAAAAACAAGGCCAAACCTTAGGCGTGAAAATCCGGTTTTTGGGCGGCAGGTTGTCGCCGCGCCCAATCGGTTATTTTCCCGAACAACATTTTATACGCGGGCAAAACGTGCGACCAAGCAGCCCACATCCGCACGCGAACCAATTGTTGCAACAGCAACTGACCCGCCAGAATCGTGACAAAAATGGATAGCCCGCTGGCCGCAGCTGCCCCATACACACCCCAGCGCGGGATGAGGAGCGCGTTGAGCGCGAGCGTGACAAAAAAACTGGCGAGCATCATGCGGAAATTCCATTGCGGCGCACCGATGGCATCCAGCGTCACGCCGAACATCCGGCCCCAGGGCTTCACGATGGCGGCCAGTGCGAGGATTTGGACGAGCGGCGCAGCGGCCAAGTATTGCTTGCCGGCCAGCACCCAGACGAGCGGCGTGGCCAACAATACCATGCCGAGCATGGACGGCAGCGCGAGGGCGAGCAAAAGCCCGGTGCTTTTTTCGAGCAGGGCAGGCAAGTTGCCATTCGGGTTGTGTTTTTCGGCGGCGATTTTTGGAAAAAACGCTTGGCCGAGGCTGTTGAGCGGGAGGTCGAGGTAGCCGTTCAGTCGCGTGGCAACGGTGTAAAGTGCCACGCCTGCCGCCGGCACGAACGCGCCGAGCAAGAGCATATCCACCCGTTGGAAAAGCATGGAAAACAGGTTGGTACCCAGCCCATAACGGCCATAATTGAGCAGTTTTGGCACCCATTCGCGCCGAAAAACGCCGTGCTGGATGGGCGCAGCCCGTAAAATCCGCAACGCGGGGATGGTGGCAAACCCAGCTACTGCCTGCAAAAGCATCAGTTGCAGTAGTGTCGGGCCGCCCGCGAAAACGTGCAGCAGCACCGTCGTCAGCACATACGTCCCACCATAGACCACTTGCGACAAGAACGCCCCTCGGAAATCGCCCTCCATCATGCGGCAAGCATCGTTGAAGCGCATTTGGCCGTAGGCCACCGCCACCAGCGGATACCATGCGAAAAAGGTGGGCAGCGTCGGCATATTCCACACGGGCGCGAACCCGAAAGCGATGCCCCACATGACAGCCGCAATCAGCACCGCGCACAACACATTGAGGATGAAGCCCGTGCGCACGATTTGCGGTCGTTCGTCGGGGTGCTTGGCCCCAAAATGAACCATCGCGTTTTGCATCAGGCCGAGGCGCATCATCTCCCCGAACGTGACCAATGTGGCGGACATGGCCCAAACGCCCATCTCATCGGGCGTAATCCAGCGGGCGATGAGCAGGAAATGCAGCACGTTGAACGTCTGCTGGCTGATGGCCGCGAGAAAAGCGTAGGAACCTGTTCGGGCGATGGACATTGGTTGTTGGCGATTTGCGGATTTGGCGATTGGGTGTTTTGAAATTCAAATGGCCGAATCGCCAAATCACCCAATCGCCAATCATCCCAGTTGCGGAATCAGCACGGACGAAGCGGCAGCAGCGGCCTTTTCGTCCACAGCCAGTTCGTACACGCGCTCGGTTTGGCGGGCGATGCGCTCCCACGAAAAACGTTCGTGGACGATGCGTTGCCCCGAAGCCCCCATC
>JBKBIC010000130.1:0-14112 GCA_046299435.1 Saprospiraceae bacterium | reverse complement strand
CTCGGACTAAATGCGTGGGGTTGAAAAATGTTTTGTTAAAAAACACTTTGTGCAACCGCACAAAGTTTGTGGTTAGACTTCCGAAGTGAAGTGGAAGCCGATTTTCGGGAACGCTTCCTGCACGGTTTGCAGCGTCCAGGCCGTTTCGGCGAGGAACACCGTGAGGCCGTCTTTGTCTTTGGCAATGTCGCGTTTGCGGCGGTCGAGGAATTCCTGCATGGCCTTCGGGTCGTCGCTCGTCACCCAGCAGGCTTTGTGGAGGTTGACGGGTTCGTAGCGGCATTTCGCGCTGTATTCGCTCTCCAACCGGTGCTGGATGACCTCGAATTGCAGCGCACCGACCGTCCCGATGATGCGCCGCCCGTCGCTCTGGCGCGTGAACATCTGGGCCACGCCCTCGTCCATCAGTTGGTCAAGCCCTTTGGCAAACTGTTTTTGCTTCATCGGGTCGGCGTTCTCGACGTAGCGGAACATCTCCGGCGAAAAGCGCGGGATGCCTTTGAAGTGCAGGATTTCGCCCTCCGTGAGCGCGTCGCCGATTTTGAAATTGCCGCTGTCGTACAGGCCCACCACGTCGCCGGGGTAGGCTTCTTCGAGCAAAGTCTTGCGCGAGGCCATGAACATCGTCGGGTTCGGGAACTTGAACTCGCGCTCCAACCGGACGTGGCGGTAGTTTTTGTTCCGCTCGAATTTGCCGGAGCAAATCCGCAAAAACGCGATGCGGTCGCGGTGTTTCGGGTCCATGTTGGCAAAAATCTTGAACACGAAGCCCGTCATTTTTTCCTCTTCGGGCATGACGATGCGCTCCTCCGTTTCGCGGGGCCGGGGCGTGGGCGCGATTTCGACGAAACAATCCAGCAGTTCCTTCACCCCGAAATTGTTGACCGCCGAGCCGAAAAACACCGGGCAAACCCGCCCTTCGCGGTAGTCTTCTTTGTCAAATTCGGGATATACGGCTTCGACCGTTTCCACCTCTTCGCGCAGCGTGCGGGCCGCCGATTCGCCGATGTGTTTTTCCAAATCGGGCGACGTAAGGTCTTGAAACACAATGATTTCCTCCTCGTCCTGCTTGCCGTGCGGATTGAACAGCACCAGTTTCCGCTCGAACAAATTGTACACGCCCTTGAACCGCGTGCCCATGCCAATCGGCCACGAAAGCGGGCGCACTTTGACGGCCAGTTTTTGCTCGATTTCGTCGCAGAGGTCGAAGGCATCTTGGCCTTCGCGGTCGAGTTTGTTGATGAAAAAGATGATGGGCGTTTCGCGGCGGCGGCAGACTTTGGTGAGTTTTTCGGTCTGTGTTTCCACGCCTTTCGCCACGTCCACGAGCACGATGGCCGAGTCCACGGCCGTCAAGGTGCGGTAGGTGTCCTCCGCGAAATCTTCGTGGCCGGGCGTGTCCAAGATGTTGATTTGCAGGTCTTTGTACTCAAAACCCATGACCGACGTGCTGACCGAGATGCCGCGTTGCCGCTCGATTTCCATAAAATCGGAGACCGTGCCTTTTTTGATTTTGTTGCTTTTGACCGCCCCGGCGGTTTGGATGGCGCCGCCGAAGAGGAGCAGTTTTTCAGTCAAAGTCGTTTTGCCCGCGTCGGGGTGTGCGATGATGCCGAAGGTGCGTCGGCGGCGCAGTTCTTCCAGAAAAGACACGTTTTCGAGTGATGAATGATGAGTGATAAATGATGAATTTTGAGGGCTGGCCGTCAAAAACGGGCGCGAAGGTAGGGCGGGGAGGGATGGAAACCGAGAAAATTGAAAGGCTCTCCGTGTACGCACGGAGAGCCTTTCAATTTCCAATTCCTCTAAGTTCTTCACTTTGCCTTCACGGGCGCGCACATCGGGATGGTGCCGTCGCGTTTTTTGAACACCAATTTTTGCTGGGGCATGGGTTCGGCCTCGTCTTTGTCCTCGCGGAGGCGGAGGAACTGGTTGGGTTTCACGTTTTTCAGCACGGTGGTTTTGCCACTGACGGGCCATTGCACGACGATTTCGTCAATGACAGCGGCCTTGCCGATGCCGATTTCGCGGCGCAGCGGCGAGCACCCGAAACTGCCGCCGGAATTGACCTCGCGGTAAACCATGCGTTGTTGGCCGTTTTCCCGGAATTTCAGCGTGACTTTGGTGCCGATGGCGGCGCGGTTGGTTTGCACGCCTTCGAGTTTGAGGCAAATCCAGTTGTTGGCCGGCTCGCCGGGGTTGAGGTAGAGCGAGTTGGGGTAGGTATCGCCGCGCAACGCGCCGCCCATGTCGGCGTGGATGTCTTGGTCGCCGTCGTTGTCGAGGTCGGCAAACGACACGCCGTGCCCTTTTTGCAGGTTGCCGAGGCGCGAGGAGATGGTGGCATCGGCGAACTTTTGCCCGCCCAAGTTTTTGAACAACTTATTGGGAACCAATGACATATAGTGCGGATTGCCGGTGGCAAGGTAGATGTCCAAAAAGCCGTCGTTGTCCACGTCGCCGAAATTGGAGCCCATGGCAAAGGCCGTCTTGTTGACACCCATTTGAGCGGTGACGTTCGTGAAAGTGCCGTTCCCGTTGTTGTGGAAAAGGTAGGGTTTGCCCGTGCGGTCGTTGCTCGGTTGGAGGGCTTCTTTGGCGGCGTAATATGAAAGCGGGCGGTTGAAGTCGTAATTGCAGGTGAACAGGTCGAGGAACCCGTCGTTGTCGTAATCAAAAAACCAAGTGGGGAACGTGGACGAGGTTTCTTTGTCGAAGCCCGACAGCGCGGAAGTGTTCTCGAAAGCGGGCAGATTGGCGGCCACGCCTTTGTTTCGGAACAGGTATTTCTGGCCGTTTATGGTCGAAAGGAACAGGTCGGGCCAGCCGTCGTTGTCGTAATCGCCCGAGGCCACGCCTTTGACGAAAGCGATGATGTTCATCTTCGTTTGTTTGGCGGCCTCCGTGAACGTGCCGTTTTTGTTGTTGATGTACAGTTCGCAGGGGTGTTGGTCTTTGGCATTTGCGGATTCGTTGCCGATGAACAGGTCGAGCCAGCCGTCGCGGTTGAAGTCGTTCCAAGTGGCCGTTTGGGTGGGGTGGAACGAGAGCAGGCCGGCCGTCGTGGTCACGTCGGTAAATGTGCCGTCGCCGTTGTTGCGGAGCAGCGAGTTGGGCTGTTTGCCGAAGCCCGTTTGCCCCTGCCACGCGCCGCGCAGCACGAAAATGTCCATGAAACCGTCGTTGTTGTAGTCGGTGCTGGTCATGTTCAGGCCGCCCACGAATTGGGCGAGGCCCGAAGGATGGGAGCGGTCGGTGAACGTGCCGTCGCCATTGTTTTTGAAAAAGTGCATGGGGTCGTCCAATGCCCACGCCGAAATCACGATGTCCAAAAAGCCGTCGTTGTCAAAATCCTCGACGATGCTGCCGCCCGAACGGTTCCTGACGGCGATGCCCACGTCCTCCGCCAAATCCACGAACGGTTGCACGGGATAGTCCGGCGCGTCCAAGCCGGGGATGAGCCATTGGGGCGACACGTTTTTCGGGTAATCGCCGATGGTCATGCGGGCAATGTTGAGCAGCCAGCGCGCATCCAAGTTTTTCGGGTCGGCTTTGACGACGGCCTCAAATGTTTCGGCGGCCTTCCGCGCCGCGGCTTTGTCTTGGTGTATGCCCGTGCCCTGCACAGGCATGATGCACGACTCGGCATTGTGCATCGTCACGCAGTTGTTGCGCTCCGCGAGGCGGAGATAGGCCGTGCCGAGTGCCATGAAAAGTTCGTTCTTCATATCGGGCGGCAGCGGCAAGTTGAGCTTGACCAATTGCTCGTAAATCGCCACCGACTGGGCCTCGTCGCCGTATTCGAGCAGCACCCGCGCCCGCTCGAATTGCAGGTTGATGACCTCGTTTTGGTTGGGGGCTTTGGGTATTAGTTTGTCAATTTCTTCCAGTTTGGCCTCTGCGCTGTAAGTGTTATCGGGGCTGTACATCTCTTTTTTCGTCTTCGCCAGAATCTGGATCATGTCCCGGTTGGAGTCGCCGGAAGAAGGGGCTGAGGAGTCGGCGTTTGAGCAAGAGGGTAGGAGGGCTATTGTGCAAATCAGGGATAAACAAACGAGGCATTTGGAAACGGTGGAGCGCACAAGTCGAATCACGATGGATAATGAATTTGGTGATGAATGAAGCAGACAGAAACATGCGCTTGATTGCCGCTGCGGCAATCAAACATTTGACTGACAATAGTTTATCAATGGAAATAGGCTGCAAACCTCTGGAACCTTGTCCGAAACCGGGGTTAGAAGTGGATTAAAATCGCGCCCAGAAAAGCCGGTATGCCCATCTGCGACACTCGTATTGTTAGGTGAAAACAATCCGGCGCGAGGTGCGGTTAGCCGTGATTCGCCCAAATCCGACGACCTTCGCCGCCGCGCAAGCATCAAAATTCATGGAAGAAAAAGCCGCCGCCATCGCCCGCATCTTGGACGAACTCTACCCCGAAACGCCCATTCCGCTCGCCCACCGCGATCCGTACACGCTGCTGGTGGCCGTGTTGCTCTCGGCCCAATGCACCGACGAGCGCGTGAACAAAATCACGCCCGCGCTTTTTGCCCGCGCCGACAACCCGGCGGACATGGCGAAAGTCCCCGTCGAGGAAATCCGGCAAATCATCCTGCCCTGTGGCCTCTCGCCCGCCAAGTCGAAGGCCATCAGCGGCCTATCCAAAATTTTGGTGGAAAAACACGGCGGCCAAGTGCCGCAAACTTTCGCCGAGCTCGAAGCCCTGCCCGGCGTGGGCCACAAGACGGCCTCGGTCGTCATGTCGCAGGCGTTCGGGTTCCCGGCCTTCCCGGTGGATACGCACATCCATCGGCTGGCCGCCCGCTGGGGCCTGAGCGACGGCAAATCGGTGGAAAAAACCGAGCGCGATTTGAAGGCTCTTTTCCCCGAAAACACTTGGAACAAGCTGCACCTCCAAATCATTTTTTACGGTCGGCAATACTGCCCCGCGCGCGGCCACGACCCGGCTAAGTGCTTGATTTGCAGTCGGTTTGGTCAGCGTTAGTCGGATAGTCGCTTGGAAGCTGTTTGACTTGTTTCCCCACAGATAAATCTGTGGGCTGGGCATAAAAAATCTGACAGATTTAGTGCCGTCGGTGTCCTTCGATTCCTTCAAAATCCGGTGGATTTTACCACACAGCCCACAGATTTATCTGTGGGAAAACTAACTAACCCTCCAACCCCGCCAAGTCCGCTGGCACTTTCTCGCCCAATTTCATGCCTTCGGCCACGTCTTTTTTGGCCTGTTCCAAATCGCCCAGCCCGCGCCAGCAGCGGGCGCGGTTGAAGTAAATCATGGCTTTGGGTTTTAGGGCGAGTGCCCGGTCAAAGTCAGCTTTGGCGGCTTGGAAGTCTTTTTTGAAATTGAAAATGTACGAGCCGCGATTGCCCCATGCCTCGTCGTTTTCGGGGTCGAGTTCCACGCATTTCGAGTAGTCGGCGATGGCCTCGTCCACTTTGCCCAAGTAGCCGTTGGCGTTGCCGCGCAGCAGGTACGCCCGGCCAAAATCCGGCTTCACGCGCACGAGCGCGTCGGCATCGCGGAATGCCTCGGCGGCCTGTCTTTTTTGCAGGAACAGCACGGCCCGGTTTTCGAGCGACTTGTCGTGGTCGGGTTTTGTTTCGAGCGCGATGTTGAAATCGGCCAGTGCCTCGTCGGGTTTTTTCAGCCGGAGAGCGAGGTCGAAGGCGCGGTTCGAGCGGGCGATGTGGTTGCGTGGGTAGGTTTTCAGCACGTTCGTCCAGAGGGTTTGGCTGTCGTGCCATGTTTTCACGGCTTGCACGGTCAGCACCGAAAGCCCGACTGCCCCGGCCAAGAACAGCCCGAACACCATGTTTTTCGTGCCTGCCGACCAGCTGCTTTCTGCCCAAAACATCGCCAACGCGAACGCCAAACCGATGTACGGGACGTAGGTGTACCGTTCGGCGATGATGGCATTGCCGAACGTGAGCAGCTGCAACACGATGACGACATTGATGAAATAGAACAGCAGCCCGAACACGAGGGGCCTGTTTTTGCGGAAATAAATCGTCGCCGCCACGATAGCCAACGTGCTGAAAACCATGAGTTTATACACTGTCGGCACCTCGCCCGAAGCCGGGAACGGGTGGAACGTGGAAAGCGGCATCGGCCAGAAAAACCGTTTGATGTACTCGCTGAAACCCACGCCAGCGAACACGATTTTTTGCCAGAACGGGTAAAACTCTGGCTTGGCAATGGCCCGCACCGATTGCGTTTGCAGGGCGATGATGCCGAACAGCAGGGCCAGCGCGAAAAACGGCAGTTTTTCGAGCCACAATTTCCCGCCGCGCAGGTCTCGCCCGCGATACCAATCGAACAGCAGCAAGGCTAACGGCAGCACCACCGCAGCGGGCTTGGCGAGCAGCGACAGCACGAAAAACACCAGCGCGGCAGCGTACTTGCCCCAACCGCCTTCGCCCGCGAACCGCCAATAGCTGCCCAGTGCGAGCAGGTAGAAAAAGGTGTACAGCACGTCCTTGCGCTCGCTGACCCACGCCACCGATTCGACGTGCATCGGGTGGATGCCGAAAAACAGCGCGACCAGCAGGGCCACCATGCCGTTGCGGTTGGAAATCATGAACGCCAGCCAAAAAACCAGCCCCGTGTTGGCGATGTGCAGCAGCCAGTTGAGCAAATGGTACGAAAACGGCTCCTCGCCCGACAGTTGGTAATTGACCGCGAGCGAAGCGACGGTCAGCGGATGGTAGTTGGAGGCCACCGGGTTGGAGGTCGAGAAAATGCCCGCCCAATCGGGGCCGCGCAGCAGTTTGTTGTCGAGGACGTACAGCGGGTCGTCCCAGTTGGTGAAGCCGTTTTGCAGCATCGGGAAAAAGACCGCCGCCGTGAACAAGCACACGCCGATAACCCCGAAAACAGGCTTGATGGAAAACAATGTGGCGGGCGCGGATGCGGCGGGTTTGGGTTTTGGGACGGAAGTTGGCTTATTTTTCGGCTTGCTCATCGCGGGTGATTTTTTTGCAGGCCAAAAGTAGAAAACACGTTTTGGGATGTTTTGAAAATCTGGGCAGGGCGGAAAGGCGGTTCTATAACCTTGCCGTTGGGTCTATTTCAGTCGTCGTCGAATTTTTTATCAGGATTGGGTTTTGGGATAAAATTTCGATTGAAAAATGTGGCTGACTTGACCGAAGTGGCTGTTTTCTGATTTCTATATGCCCCCAAAAATGTACTTCGTATCGGCCTTAGGGGCAGGGTACTTTTGTATCGTCAACAGGGCAGGCCTGTCCAGATGGTTGCGATTGGCGGGTTGGTTTCGTCATTTTCAACTGACCACTCACAACTGACAACTATTCCGAACCAACGAATTTTTCCCAATGCACATGAAAAATCTCTATCAACTCATCTTTTTGTGGCTGGCGGCCATGCTCGTCGGCCCGAACCTGAAAGCCCAACAGCCTCCGGCCCTCGGCGGGTGTTTTTTGCTGCAAGCTTCGTCAGAAGTAGCTGCACCCGGCGAGACCGTTTGCGTGAAGGTCTCGGCCAAAGATTTTGACGGTATCCTCAGCAGCCAATTTTCGATGGAATGGGACGCGACGAAGCTCCAATTCGAGCGCGTTGACCTGCCAACCGACAACCCGCTCGGCCTTGCCGCGAACGTCAACTTCGGCACCACGCAAACGACAGCCGGTAAATTGATGCTCTCTTGGCCAACCCCGACCTCCAATGGCGTGACCGTGCCCGATGGCGCGACGCTATTTTCGGTTTGTTTCAGGGTCATCGGTTCGGCGGGTCAAAGCAGCCAATTCCGGTTCAGCGGTTCGCCGGTTCCGTTCGAGACGGTGAACGACCAACTGGCTTTCCTGCCGTTCAATCAAATCGTCGGCGGCGTGCGTATCGGTGGCAACCCGGTCGTATCCGACCTTTCGCTGGCTTCGGCTTGCACCGCTCCAAGCGGCTGCACGGGCCAATCGGGCGCGGTGGACATCACCCCGACGGGCGGGCAGCCGCCGTACCAATTTTTGTGGTCGGGCAATTTCGGGTTCACGGCCACGACCGAGGATTTGAGCAATATCGGCCCCGGTGTGTATTTCCTGAACCTGACCGACGCGGCGGGCACGACGGTGAAGGCCCAATTTGTCGTGCAGCCCTCGTCCTCGTCGGCCACCATTTTCGATGCCGACATCAGCCCGGCCAAGTGCCCGGCCAGCGACGGCGCGATTGACCTTTCGGTGTCGAGCCTCGCCATGCCGCTGAACTATGTTTGGAGCAACGGCGCGAACACGCAAGACATCAGCGGCCTCGCGCCGGGCGATTACGGCGTGACCGTGATTGACGCGCAGGGCTGCGTGGTGTTCCGCGATTTCACCGTCGGACAAACGACCGACATCGCCCTGACCTCGAACGTGGAATTCCCCGACTGCGACGGCTCGCCTGTATTCGGCAGCATCGTGGTCACGGCGGCGGGCGGCGTGCCACCCTACACCTACCTCTGGTCGAACGGCTGGACGGTGCCGACTGTCACCGACCTCACGCCCGGCGAGTACCTCGTACACGTCACCGACGCGCAGGGCTGCGTCCGTTCGGAGAAATACTTTGTGGAAGATTACACGACCCAAGCATGGGACGTGGCGACGATAAACTACTGTAAACCAGATAGTTCGGGCGACATCGTAGCCGTCGTGTACGCTGCGCCGGGCATCGAAGCCCCCGTGACTTACTCGTGGAGCAACGGCGTGAAGCACATCCGCAACCTTTGGCCGGGCAGCTACGCTTTCCGCGATACGCTCTTCGGCGTGCCTTCCGGCCAATATGCCCTCACCGTCTCGGACGCGGGCGGCTGCTCCAAAGTGCTCAACATCGTGCTGGATTGCGTGGGGCAGCCCGGCCCCGGCCAATGTTTCGCCCTCGAAATCGCCAGCACACAGGCCGACCCCGGCGACTTGGTTTGCTTGCCCGTGAAAGTCAAAGGTTTCCAAGACATTCTGAGTCAACAGTTTACGCTCACTTGGGACACCGCTGCCGTGCAATTCGTGGAGGTCAAAAACTTCAACGCACTGCCCAATTTGTCGCTGCCCAATTTCAACGTGCTGGACAACGGCGCGGGCAAATTGGCCCACTCGTGGTTCGACCCGCTCGTGGCTGGCGTGGATTTGGCCGACGAAACCGCCATTTTCGATGTCTGTTTCCTGCTCCGCCCCGACGCGCCGGGCAACTCGACGACCATCAGTTTCAACAACGTGCCCGTGCCGATTGAGGTCAGCAGCAGCGCGGGCATCCTCCAAAATTTCGCGGGCTTCGAGGGCACCATCACATGGGACGACGGCGTGCCGCCGCTCAAACTCGGTGCCTGCACCAGCACGACCGATTGCTCCAACGACGGCAAAGCCAGCCTGCGCCTGTTCGTGGACGGCACCATCATGCCCTACACCGTCCAGTGGGAGAAAAACGGCCAAGTCACGAGCGGCCAAGCCAGCGACCTCGTCGCCCTCGACCCCGGCCTGTACCGCGTGACCGTGACCGACCTCACCGGGGTCTCGGCACGCGGCGTGTTCAATTTCCCGAAACTCGCCGACAGCGAATGCGTCTGGCCCGGCGACGCGGACAACAACAATGCCGTCAACCACTTCGACCTGCTTTACATGGGCCTCGGTTTCGGGAAAACCGGCCCCGTGCGCGGCTCGCTCGGCACCGCTTGGACGGGCCATGACGGCGCGGATTGGGCGCAAGCCACTCCGAACCGGGCAGTCAATTTCAAAAACTTCGATGCCGACGGCGACGGCAAAATCACCCTGAACGACACCGCCGCCATCGCCAAAAACTGGGGCCAAGTCATCCGCCCGATTTACGACAACCCGGAAGCCGCGCCGTTCACGGGCGGCGACCCGACCGATGCCGCGCCGCTTTTCGTGCAAAGCGACACGCTCGCCGAAGGCCAATCCGCCACACTCACCGTCGCGCTCGGCACCGCCGCACAGCCCATGACCGATGTGTACGGCGTGGCGTTCAGCCTCGATTATGACCCGAAAGTGCTGAAAGAAGGCCGCACCCACTTCGCACCGACGGCTTCGTGGCTCGGTGCGCCGAACGAACTGCTGGTCATCCAGCGCGATTTTCACGAAAAAGGCCGCATGGACATTGCCATCACCCGCCGCGACGGGCAGGCGATTCCCGCAGGTTTCGGCGCACTTGGCAGCCTGTACATCGTGATTGAGGACGACATTTTCGCCCTGAAAGGCGGATTGGACGAACCCGAATGGGTCGTGGTGGACACGCTGAAACCGACCATTTTCACCGTCAGCCGCGTCCGCAGCATCAATGCCGCCGAGCAAGAACGCAGCACCAGCCCGCGCACCACGACCGTGCAAATCCGCCAAAAATTCGTGGGCACACGGCAGCCCGGCGACCTCTCGCACCTGCTCCAAATCTCCCCCAATCCGGTCAGCGACGCGCTGAAAATCACCGTGCCCGGCGAGCAAATCGAGCAAATCGAAGTGGTCTCTGCCGCTGGTGCTTCGCTCAAACGAGTGGCTGGGCTGGGCGCACAATCGGGCCTCCTGCAAACCAGCGACCTGCCCAACGGGACGTATTTCCTGAAAATATTGACCGCAAATGGGTTTGCGGCGCGGCAGTTCGCAGTGCTCCGTTGACGTTTCCCCCAGCCCCTAAAGGGGAGCAGATAATGTGAACCTGAATCGCCGTCTGCTCCCCTTTAGGGGCCGGGGGAATTGACCTCCAAAATTCCAATCCATTGACAATCAAAATCTTGACTGATGAAAAATATCTTTCCACTCATTTTAATCATCGGCTTTTTCGCCTCGAAAATCGCCGCGCAGCCATGCCTGCAAGTGACCGAATGCATCGCAACAAGCTGCGATTATTCGGACAACGACCCAATCTTTTGGAACGGGTTGAATTATTGGGACCCCATCCATAGCCAACACGACCTATCCGAAGGCGAGGTGGATTTGAGCATCGCCCTGACCGATTTCTGCGGCGACCCAGTGCCCGAACTTTCATACCTGCTTTTGCTCGACATGGACGGCGACGGGATGCGCGAGACGGCTGTGACCGATGATTTAGTGCTTCCCAGCGGGTTCATTTCAGTCGGCAATGCCAACTTGCCCAACTACGCTGGGGGCAACCTTCTGGAGTTCGACCATCGCCCGGTCTTGCCACAGTGGAAAAACAGGTTCGTACTTGTACAATCTGGTTCAGGCAACACCCGCACGGCCAGCATTCGCTGGGCAGCCAATGCTTTTCCCAATGACTACGCGCTCCCCAAACTCCCTGCTGGCAATCACCGCATCCTCTGGAACATCAAGGGCAGCCCGCTCTGCGACCAATCCTTCGAGGTGCGCGACTGCAAACAGCCCACCGTCGTGTGCATCAATAATTTGGCTGTAAACATCATGCCCACCAATTTCATTCAGCTTTGGGCCAGCGACTTCTTGCAATACGCCGAGGACAACGCCACGCCCGGCAGCCAAATCGAAATCGGCATCCGCAAAACCGGCACCGGCACGGGCTTTCCGATTGACGCGAACGGCCAAACCACCATGAGTGTCGTCTTCGCTTGCCACGAACTCGGCCAACAGCCCGTCGAACTTTGGGCACGCGACAAAGCGGGCAACGCCTCTTATTGCGAAACCTTCATCATCGTGCAAGACCCCTTCGGAAACTGCACCGGGGCGGGAAGTGTCGGCGATATGGTGGCCTGTGCCCAAAACCCGCTGGGGCACGGCATCGAAGCGGTGGAATTTCACCTTGACTGCGACCAGCCGCCCGTCTCGCAAATCCAACTTTCCACCGACGACGGCTGCGCTTACATCTCGAACATCCCCGACAGCACCAGCTGCACCGTGACACCCTCGAAAGACGACCACCCGCTCAACGGCGTGACCACGTTCGACCTCGTGCTCACTTCCATGCACATACTCGGCATCGCCCCCTTCAACTCGCCGTACAAAATCATCGCCGCCGATGTGAACTGCTCCGGCAGCGTGACCACTTTCGACATCGTGGAAAGCCGCAAACTCATCCTCGGTATTTACGCGGAGCTGCCCAACTGCCCGTCGTGGCGGTTCGTCCGCGCCGATTATGTGTTCCCGAATCCCGCCAACCCATTTGCATCGCAATTCCCGGCCAATGCACCCGTGATGGCAGGCGACACGGTCGAGTTCATCGGCGTTAAAGCGGGCGATGTGAACTTCTCCGCCGTCGTCAACAACATCGTCGGCAACGACACCGACGACCGCGCCACCACCTCGTTTTCCATTGAAAATCAGGCACTTTCCTCCGGCGAAACCGCCCTCGTGCCCGTCCACGCCAGCGAAAACGGTGCGTGGCTCGGCTTCCAGTTTTCACTCGGTTTCGACCCGGCACAAATCCAAATCGAAGAGGTCATCCCACACACGCTGCCCGACATGGCTGCCAACAATTTCGCGCAGCCGCGCCCCGGCCAGCTGAACGCCAGTTGGAACACGCAGAACGCCACAGACATCACTTCCGGCACACCACTTTTTTACCTGAAAATCAAGGCTTTGCAACCTGTCCAACTGCGCGAGGCCCTGAAATTTAATCTGACATCTGGCATCTCAAATCTGGCATCCGAAGTGTACGACGCGACCACCGCCCGCCAGCCGCTGAGCCTTGTTTTCCGCGAAAAAACCGCGCCGCTCGCCGTGCCGCAGTTGTCCAATTTGCAGCCCAACCCGGCCACCGATGCGGCGTTTTTCACGCTACAACTGCCCGAAGCCGCCAGCGTCCGGCTCGAAATCTTCGACCTTGCCGGGCGGCAACTGCGCTCGCAAACCGCCGATTTTCAGGCAGGCACGAGCCGCGTGGAAGTGCCGGTGCGCGATTTGCCCAGCGGCCCGCTGGCCTACCGCGTGACCGCCGCCGGCCAAACTTGGAGCGGGCGTTTCGTGAAAAAATGACAGCACCATTAGGTTGAATGAAGTTATTTTTGGGAGCGTTTTCGGCCATGCCGGAGATGCTCCTTTTTTCATCTTAATCAACCTGTATTTTCCCATGAAGAAGTTTGTACTCACCGCGCTCGCGGCGGGCTTTTTTGCCCAATTGCTTGTAGCGCAATGCCTCCAAACCACCAACTGCTCACCCGACGGCTGCGACCTGACCGACAATGACCCAATGTTTTGGAATGCCCAAAATTTCTGGGACGCAGCCCACAGCATCCGCGATTTGCACGAAAGCCCGACCGATCTGAGCATCACCGTCACCGACACTTGCGGTGGCGCGGTAGCCGAACTTTCGTTCGTCCTGCTGCTCGACCTTGACGGAAATGGTGTGCGTGAAACTGCTATTTCGAGCGACAACCTGCCCGCGCCCGGCACCGTCAACATGGGCAACGCCTCGAACCCAAATTACACAGGCGGCACCCCGGTTGAGTTCGATTATCGGCCTGTGCTCGCGGCCAACAAATTCCGCTTTGAACTGTCGCAAACAGCAGCGAGCAACACACGCACGGCCACCGTGCGTTGGGTTTCCGCGCTCGCCCCGGCCAATCCCTTGCCGCCCCAGCTGCCCAAAGGAAATCACCTAATGCGCTGGTTGTCAGGCGGAAACGTGGTCTGCGAACAAGCATTTCAGGTGCGCGACTGCAAAGCCCCGACGGTCGTGTGTTTCAACGGGCTGAGCGTCAACATGATGCCTGTCCAGCAAATCACCATCTGGGCCAGCGACTTTTTGCAATACGCTCAAGACAACGCCACGCCCGCAGACCAGCTGACCTATTCCATCCGCAAAAAAGGCGCGGGCACAGGCTTCCCGGTGGACGCGAACGGCAATCCGCTGCCGGGCGTGACTTTCAACTGCATGGAGACTGGCACCAACCACATCGAACTTTGGGTACGCGACAAGGCCGGGAATGCTGGCAAATGTGAGACATCCATCATTGTCCAAGACCCCGCAAATAATTGCAATCCCGGCTTCCCCGGCTCTGTTTTTTTTGCCTGCGCCAAAACCGAGGCCAACGAGCCAATCGAAGACATTACATGGGAATTTATCCAACCCAACCCCAACCCCGGCCAGCCCAGTTTGCATCAATTCAGCGACTCCTCTGGCTGTTTCACGCTGAATGCGATTCCAATTGGAAACAATTTCACCCTCAAACCCGT
>JBKBIC010000129.1:0-14560 GCA_046299435.1 Saprospiraceae bacterium | reverse complement strand
TGAACACTATTTGTCCCAGCAGACTCCTTTGGAGAAAAATCTGTAAAAACTTCCCCTCAAATTTTAAAACATACTCTCAGGACTGGCAGATCGTTTTCGCCAAACAATTCGAATCAAAAAAAGAGGCATGCGAAATGGAGCGCACCGCCAAAGAATGGAAATCGAGGGCGGCAATCCAAAAACTCATCGAACAGGGCGCGTAGCCAACCCGCCCAGAGCATCCCGATTCACAATCGGGAGGGTCAGCGGTTCGAATCCGTTAGCGCCCACGAAGCCACCCAAACGGGTGGCTTTTTTTGTCACTCACAGGTACAAAACGCATCCGACAGCTGCGTCGCCACCACGCTGAAACTGCCCGGCGGTGCGCCCGGCGGCACACAAACCACGAAACTGCCCGTGCTGGAGCCGAAAGTCTGGTTGAAGGTATTGACTGGCACACCGCCCACCTGCAATTCACCGCTCAAATCAAACGGGGCCACACCCGTGAAACTCACCTCGATGGTGCGGCAATCGCCCGCGCAAGCCGCCGTCAAATCGGCAGTCATCGAAACTGTTGGGATGTTGTTTTCAGCGATGTCATAAGTCTCCGTAGCCGAACAGCCCGCTCCGTCGGTGGCCGTCACTGTGTAGCTCCCGCCTTGGCTGACGGTGATGGAGTTGCCGTTTTGCCCGGTTGACCACTGATAGTTGCCCAGCGAGGAGAATGCCGTCAGGGTCGAGCTTTCGCCAGCACAAATCACGGGTGGGCTGGCCGTGATAGTCACCGAGGCAGGTTGCACCGTGACCGTCACCTCGTCCGTGTCCGAGCCGCAGCCCGCTGCGGTCACGGTTACAGTGTAAGTTGTTGTATTAGAAGGGCTTACGCTCGTGGAGGCCGTGTTGTCGCCCGTTGACCACTGATAGGTATCGCCCCCCGTCGCGGTAAGCGTGGTGGAGGCTCCGGCGCAAACCGTCACGTCGTCGCCCGCGTCGGCCACAGGGGGTGTGCCGGAGGTGTTGAAGGTGATTGACCAACTGTTGACTACGCCCACATCGGCGGCCACATAGTCATTGATATACAAATTCCACGTCCCGTCGGCATCTGTGCCGTTGAAGGTATTGGCAAATGTGAACGTCCCCAGTGCGGGCGCATTGGAGAACGGCGGTGTCAGGTTGGTCACGCGCCCCTCCGGCCTAAAAGTGCCTGTGTACGGCGGAAACCCGGTCGTGATGAAATTAGGGGCTGCATCCGAGAAAACGGTGTTCGTGAAATTATCGCCAGCACCGCCGTTGCCCGATGAAAACTCGAGCACCTGCCCGCCCGGCCCGATGAGAAAAATGGCGATGTCGCCCACGAAAGTGTGCTGGATATCAATGGTCACGTTGGCAATACTCACGCAGCCACCGATTATCCCAACCCCCGAAACCACGCACGGCGACTGGGTGATGCCCACCGTTTGGCCGGGCGCACCGGGCGGGATGGGCAGCCCGCCCTGCCCGTTGAACGTGACTTGTGCCGCAAGTTTTGGCCCGAAGAGCAATATGAAATTGGAGCAGATAAATAGAAAAAGTAGTCGCATGACTTCCTCATTTGAATGGTTGAAGAAATACGGTTTAGGGGCGTGATTCGGGGCGAACGCTTTGGCTTCGGTCAGCGGAACACCGTGACATCGCCTTTGAAAATTTCCGTCGTGCCGTCCGTGAACAGCACTTCCGCCACCCAAACAAAAACGCCCACATCTACAGGCTTGCCCCGGAATTGCCCGCGCCAGCCCTGCGAAACGTCGCCCGGGGTCAGGTCGTAGAACTCGTCCACCAACTCGCCCCAGCGCGTGTAAACCCGTAAATAATTGATTTTCAGGGCCAAATCGTTGCCGTAAAGCGTGAACACGCCGTTCGCGCCGTCGTCTATCAGGATGGCGTTCGGGGCGAACACTTCCGGCTTCTTTTTCACTTTCGTGAACAAGTAGAAGTAGCCTTCGAGCGAGCAATCGCCGAGGGCCTGCACCGAAAAATTCACCCGCACGTCCTCCGTCGGACGGGCTTTGTTTTCCAAGCAGTCGTTGCAATCAAGAATCGAAACAGGCGACCACGAGGTTTCGACAGGCGAAAAATTGGGCAAAGGCGGCGTGAGCGTCAGCACTTGGCCGGGCACAAATTCGAGTGTGTCGGCAAACGTATCGTAAGACGTGTTTTTCAAGACCTCCACCGCCGCCGTCGCGGAGCAGCCGTTCACGTCCGTGACCGTCACCGTGAAATTGCCCGCCGTCGTCACCGAAATCTCGGAGCCAAGCTCGCCGTTCGACCATTCGGTTTTCGCCACGCCCACCGTGCTCAGCACATTGGCCGAAAGTTTGGCCTCCGTCACTTCGCAATCAATCAGCGGCTGGCCGTTGATTTCGAGTTGCGGCAGTTCCGCGAATTTGAACTCGTACTCGTCCGTCGCCGTGCAGCCGTAGATGTCCGTCACCGTCACCCCGTAAATTCCCGCTGCCGAAATTTGGATGGCGTTCACGGTCTCGCCCGAACTCCAAGCGTAGCCCGCCAGCCCCGGCGGCACCGACAAGCTCGCCGAACCACCCGGACAAATCGGGGTCGGTGGCGTTTGCACCACGACCAGCACCTCATCGGGCACCTCCACAAAAACGCTCGCCGTGCCCGTGCAGCCAGTCGCGTCAGTCACGGTCAGCGAATAGTTGCCGTCCGAGGACACCGAAATCGTCGCGCCGCCGCTGCCGTTCGACCACATATAATTGACAAAACCCGTCGGGGCTTCCAGTGTGATTTTTTGGTCGCATTGGTAAACGCCCTCGTCAATCATCGGCGCGAGCGTATTGCCGACGGTCACCGCGAAACTCGCGGAAGCCGTGCAGCCCGTCGCATCGGTCGCCGTCACCGAGTAATCACCCGCCGCCGCGACCGTGATTTGCGCCGCAGCCGTGCCGTCCGACCAGATGAATTGCAAAAAACTCGCAGCGTTCGACACGCTCAGCACCGTTGAACTGCCCACACAAATCACCGAACTGCCCAAAATCTGCGGCTGTACCACGATTTTTTCAGAAACCGGGACACTCGCCGTCGCCGTGCAGCCCAGCCCATCGGTGGCCGTCACCGCGAAAACGCCCGCCTGCGAAACCGTGATTTCAGCCGTCGCAGCCCCGTTTGACCACTCATATTTTGGAAAACCAGCCGTCGCCGTGAGTGTCGTCGAACTGCCCGGACAAAAAATCAAGTTGCCCGAAACCGCCACCTGCGGCTGCGCCGGTATTTGCACCGCGATCGTCGCCGTGCCCGTGCAGCCGTTCGCGTCGGAAACAGTCACCGCGAAATCGCCCGATTGCAAAGCGTTGATTGTCTGCGTGTTGCCGCCGTCCGACCATGAGTAGTTTTGAAAACCCGCCCCTGCGTCGAGCGTGATTTGGCCGTCGCAGACATACGGCTGCGGCGTTATTTGCGGCGAAAGCGAGGTCGCAACCGTCAGATTGACCGCCGTCGAACCAACGCAACCGTTCGCGTCTGTCACGGTCAGGCCGACCGCGCCGGGCTGGTTGATTGAAATTTGGGCCGTCGTCTCGCCCGTTGACCATTCATATCTGGGGAAAATCTGGCTCGCCGAAAGTGTCGTCGCGCCACCGTTGCAAAGCGTGGTCGAACCCAAAATCTGCGGCTGCGGCAGCGGATTTTCCGCGACCGCGAAACTCGCCGACGAGGTGCAGCCGTTCGCGTCGGTGGCCGTCACCGTGAAATTACCGGCCTGCGAAACCGTGATTGTCTGCGAATTAGAACCGCTCGACCACGCATAATTTTGGAAGCCCGTCGTCGCAAAAACCGCTGTCGCGTCGCCCGCGCAGAAACTTGGGTTGCCCGAAACCGCCACCTGCGGCTGCGCCGGGATTTGCACCGCGATCGTCGCCGTGCCCGTGCAGCCGTTCGCGTCGGAAACAGTCACCGCGAAATCGCCTGATTGCAACGCATTGATTGTCTGTGAGTTGCCGCCGTTCGACCAGTTGTAGTTTTGAAAGCCCGCACCCGCGTCCAGTACAATTTGGCCGTCGCAGGCGTAGGGCTGAGGCGTGATTTGCGGCGAGAGCGAGGTCGCCACCGTCAGATTTACTGTCGTGGAACCCGTGCAGCCGTTCGCGTCCGTCACCGTCAGGCCGACCGCGCCGGGCTGCGAAATCGAAATTTGGGCCGTCGTCTCGCCCGTTGACCATTCATATCTGGGGAAAATCTGGCTCGCCGAAAGCGTCGTCGCGCCGCCGTTGCAGAGGGTTGTGCTGCCCAAAATCTGCGGCAGCGGCAGCGGATTTTCCACGACCGCGAAACTCGCCGACGAGGTGCAGCCGTTCGCGTCGGTGGCCGTCACCGTGTAATTGCCCGTCTGCGAAACCGTGATTTGGGCCGCCGCCGAGCCGCTCGCCCACGCATAATTTTGAAAGCCCGCCGTCGCAAAAACCACCGTCGCGTCGCCCGCGCAGAAACTTGGGTTGCCCGAAACCGCCACCTGCGGCTGCGCCGGTATTTGCACCGCGATCGTCGCCGTGCCCGTGCAGCCGTTCGCGTCCGAGACCGTCACCGCGAAATCGCCCGATTGCAAGGCGTTGATTGTCTGCGTGTTGCCGCCGTCCGACCATGAGTAGTTTTGAAAACCCGCGCCTGCATCGAGCGTGATTTGGCCGTCGCAAGCGTAGGGCTGCGGCGAAATAGTCGGTTGCAGGCTCGTATTGACATTCAGGATGAAATCGTCGGTGCCTGTGCAGCCCGCCGCGTTCGAGACCGTCACGGCGTAAGTCCCGGCTGTTGAGGCTTGAATTGTCGGCGTGCTCGCGCCCGTTGACCAGTTGAAAGTCTGGAAACCGCCCGGCGCGGAAAGTGTCGCCGACGAATTTTCACAAATCGTCGCGGTGCCGGCGATGACAGGCACGGGCGCGGCCACAACTGCCAGCGCGAAATTGGCCGTCGCGGTGCAGCCTTCCCCGTCGGTTACGGTCACGGTGAAAGTGCCCGCCGTGCCGACCGAAATTGAGGGGTTCAGTTGCCCATTGCTCCATTCATAAACCCCGAAACCGGGCGTGGCGGCGAGTACCGTGCTCGTGCCCTGACAAATTTCCGGGGCACCCGTCACTTCGACTTGCGGCGCGTCGGGGATGTTGACCGTCGCATTCGCCGTGCCCGTACAGCCCGTCGCGTCGGTCACGGTCACGGTGAAGTTGCCATTTGTGGACGTGCTTATCGTGGCGGTGTTGCCGCCGTTCGACCATGCGTAAGTTTGGAAACCCGCGCCCGCGTCCAGCGTGATTTGGCCGTTGCATTGGTACGGTTGCTCGGCGATTTGGATGTCGAGCGAGTTGCCGATTGTCAGCGTGACGGCATCGGTACCGGTGCAGCCCGCCGCGTCGGTCACGGTGAGGCGGTAAGTGCCAGCATTTGCCACTGTGATGGTGGGCGTTTGGCTGCCGCTCGACCAAGCGTAGGTGACAAACGTGCCGCCTGTCGCCGAAAAAATCGCCGTGCCGCTCGCACAAATCTGGGTCGGGCCGGTGATTTGCGGCTCTGGCGCGGGGTTCACGTCGAGCGATTCGGAGGCGGTGGCCGTGCAGCCAAAACCGTCGGTGACGGTGACGAAATACGTCCCGCTCGCGTCCACGCTGATGCTCGTCGAGGTTTCGCCCGTGCTCCAATCGTAAGTGTCGAAGCCCGGCGTTGCGTCCAAAATGGAGTTTTCGCCCTCGCAAATGGAGGTTATCCCCGTGATGTTGACAAAGGGCGCAGGCGGAATGTCGGCATCCACGAGTGCGACTGTCGTGCAGCCATTGGCCCCAGTCACAGCCACGAAATAGGTGCCGGATTGGGTGACGACGGTGGTCGCGCCGCTGGCTCCGGTGCTCCATTGGTAATTTTGAAAACCCGGCGTGGCGGACAAAATCAGTTGCCCGTCGCAGTTGTACGGGAGTTGATTGATGCTGGCGTTCGGGTTGGGCAGCACGATGAGCGAAGCCGCATCGGTGCCCGTGCAGCCCGCCGCGTCGGTCACGGTCACGGTGTAAGTCCCTGTGTTTAAAACTGTTATCGAACTTCCGTTGCCGCCGCTCGACCATTGGTAAGTTTGGAAAATCGCGTTCAAAACCTCGATTTCAGCGGTCTCGCCCGCACAAATCGGGGCAGGCGCGTTGAGTTGCGGGGCGGGGGCGGGCTGCTCGTCCACAGAGACCGTTTCGGTGTCGGTGCAGCCAAAAACGTCGGTGGCAGTCACCGTGTAATTGCCCGCGACGGAGACCGTGCGCGTGTTGCCGCTGCCCGTGCCGCCCGACCACTGGTAGTTTTGAAAACCCGGCGTGGCGGTCAGGAGGGTGTTGTCGTTTTCGCAAAACACGAAGTCGCCCGTGATTTCGACCTCCGGCGCGGGCGGGATGTTGACCGCAAAACTGGCCGTGCCGGTGCAGCCTGTGGCGTTCGTCACAGTGACGGTAAATGTGCCGTCCGAACTGACGGTGATGCTTTGGCTGGATTCGCCCGTGCTCCACTCGTAATTCGGGAAACTGCCGGAGGCGTTCAGCACCTGCAAGCCGTCGCAATCGTAAGGCGCGTCGTCAATGCTGACCGTCGGGTTGGGATTGACGGTCAGCGCGGTGGAGGCCGTGCCCGTGCAGCCGTTCGCGTCGGTGACGGTCACGGTGTAATTGCCCGCTGTGCCGACCACGATGCTGGGCGAGTCGTCGCCATTTGACCATTCATAAGCATCGAACGGCCCGTTCGTCACGAAAATCTGGGCAAACTCTCCGACACAAATCGGGTCTGGAAAATCCAATGTCGGTGCGGCATTGGGTGCTTGGCTGACGGTGACGGTCTCGGTATCGGTGCAACCGAGGTTGTTGGAGACAGTCACGGTGTAGTCGCCCGGTGCGTTGACGGTGCGGATGTTGCCACTGCCGAAGCCGCCCGACCATTGATAGTTTTGAAAACCCGGCGTGGCGGTCAGCGTCGTGTTGCCGCTGCCGCAAATGGAAAAATCGCCGTCAATGTCCACCTGCGGGTCTTCGGGGATATTGGCATTGAACGTCGCGGAACCCGTGCAGCCGGAGGCATCGGTGGCCGTCACGGTGTAGGTGCCGTCGGAGGAAACCGTGATGCTCGCGCCCGTCTCGCCGGTGTCCCACTCGTAGCTGGCAAAACTACCGGAGGCCGTGATGGTCAGTGTGCCGTCGCAATCGTAAGGCTGCGCGGTGGCGGTGACGTTCAGCCCGGCGGTTTGCGTGATGGTGGCGGCTGCGGTCGCGCTGCAACCGGCGGCATTGGTCACGGTGACGGTATAGGTGCCGATGTCGTCCACCGTGATGGCCGGGCCGCTCTCGCCCGTGCTCCATTCGTAATCGGAAAATGTTTCGTTGACCTCGATGGTCGAGGTTTGGCCGGGACAGATTTGGTTGTCAAAAGTCAGGGTCGGCTCCGGCGGGGCAAGAATCGTGAACGTGACGCTGCCCAAGCCCGTGCATTGGGCTTCGAGCGGAGCGGTTTTTAGCAGGAAAATGGCGGCGGAAACGAACAGGGTTTTGAAGTTGGGAGAGGTGTAAAGGTTTCCGATCATAGCTTTTCGATATTTACTTTGATTGGTGGCAGCGTCTTCGACAAGATTTGCAGGAATAGGGTTTTGCCAAAATCTATCAGCAAGGCTTCTCAGGAAAGTCAAACAAAAAGCACCGCGTGTTCTGAAAGCGCGTAAAAGTAATTTCCCCCGCCTCTTTTTAACGAGAAAAAAATGCAGCCCCTTTGCCCAATGCCGGAGGCCCCAATCGGGCCGGGCCGGAATGGGGCGACGGGAATCGCAGGCTTGAAAAGTTTAGGATGCTCTTGCCTTATTCGGGAAGCGTTTCAGGCAAGCGGCATGGCAATCGAAATCGTGGTGCCCTTGCCGGGTTCGCTCTGCATATCGAGTTTCCATTTGTGCTCGCGGCACATGGTTTTCACATAAAAAAGCCCGAGACCGAAGCCTTTGACGTTGTGGACGTTGCCCGTCGGGACGCGGTAAAAGCGGTCGAACACCCGTTTTTGGTGCTCGTGCGAGATGCCGATGCCCCGGTCGGCGATGCTCAGCACGACTCTGCCCGGCTCGTTGCGGAGGCTGACGGAGATTTCGGGCGCGCCTTTCGAGTATTTCACGCCGTTGTCCACGAGGTTGTGGATAATGTTGGTCAGGTGGAGGCGGTCGGCGGTGATGCGGGTTTCGGCGGCGGCCAAGTCGAGGTTCAATGTGCCTTGACGCTCGCCGATTTTCAGTTCTATGGAGGGCGAGATGCCGCGCAATAGCTCGGCCAAATCAAAGGTTTCGAGGTTGAGCTCGATGTTTTCGCGCTCGATTTTGGCGAGTTGCAGCACCTTTTCCACCTGCGTGTTGAGGCGCATGACCTGCTCTTTGATGATGCCGGCGTAGCGGTTGAGCCGTGCGTCGGCTTGGATTTGCTCGTTTTTCAGGAACACATCGGTCGAGATGTTGATGGTCGAGATGGGCGTTTTGAACTCGTGGGTCATGTTGTTGATGAAGTCGCGCTGCATCTCGGACAGCTGTTTTTGGCGCAGGATGATGATCATCGAATAGATGAAAAACGCGACCGTGATGAGCATCAACCCCGTGAAACCGACCACAATCCACATGTTTGCCAGCAAATTGGCCGTCTTGCCGGGGAAGCGCACCCCGAAATAGTAGATGAAATCCTCCTTGTCGTAGTGGGCCGGGAGCGGCTCGGCGAGGTCGAGGATGCGGACATCTTTGGAGTATTTGATGAGTTTGCCGCTGACCATTTGGTTCGAGGAGCAGTCGAACACGCCGTACTGGAAGTCCTCGTTCATGGCTTGGTTCTCGAAGTTTTTTTGGAGGTAGTATTCGAGCGTGCGCGTGTCGAACATATTGTCAATGTTGACGACGTAGTAGTTGGAAGACAGTTGCTCGATGAGGTTCTGGGAGGGCAGCTCGAAGCCGTGAATTTTTTTCAGGTCTTTGGCCGTCTCCAAAAGTGCCAGATAGACCTTGCGGTTGAACTCGCGCTCTTGCAAATCCCACGTCCGCAGCACCCAATACGTTTGGATGGCGATGAGGCTGAGGATGGCAAATGCGCCCAAAACGATGACGCGGCGGATGGTGGCGTTGGTCATTGGTCGGTGAGGATTTTTCTTTTTTTGAAGATGCCGACGGCATGGTTCGGGCCTTGCCAAAAACACAAAACCCGCCGCAAAGGAACGGCGGGTTTTGTGTTTGGTCGAATCTCCGGGCGCAAACGAGGCGTTAACCCGTCGTGCGCGGCGCGTCAGCGGATGAGCGTGACGGAGCCTTCCACGAGCTTGGTGCGGCCGTCGCAGTACTCGACTTTGGCCATGAAAACGTACACGCCCGGCTGGCATTTTTTGCCGTCGAAGGTACCGTCCCACCCGAAGTCCACGTCGTTGAGCATCTTGTCTTTTTGCTCCAAAATCATGTCGCCGCCCCGGTCGAACACGCGGAAGACGCGCACGATTTTCACATGGTCGTTGCCGAAGATTTTGAAGAAATGGTTGCCAATGGTCGAGGTCGGGTCGAAGACGTTGGGGACATAGAGCGGCAGTGCCTCATCCACCAAAATCTTCGTGAGCGCGGTGGCCTCGCAGCCATTGTCGTCGTAGGCCACGACTTTGTAGGTGGTCGAAAACTGCGGTTTGACCAGCAGGCTGTACGCCGAATCGGTCACGGCAATCGGGGTTGGCAGCAGGTTGACGTACCATTCCAGCCCGGCGATGCGGTTCGTGTCCACGTTCACAGAAGCCTGCAACACAAGGGAATCGCCGCAGAAAATGGTCGTGTCGCCCGTCAGGCTGAGGACGATTTCGGCGGGTTCGATGAGCTGGAAGCTGCGCTCGGTGTAGCAGTCGTTTGCGTCGGTGATTCGGATGGTGTAAGTGCCCGGCGCAAGGTTGCGGAAGCGGTCGTTGCCGCTGGGCGCGCCGCCGTTGAGTTGGTATTTGAACGGTGCGGTACCGCCTGTGATGCCCAAAATCTCGATTTCGCCGTCTTTCAAACCAAAACAAGTCGGGTCGAAATATTCGCTCTGTACGTCGGTGATGTAGCTCTGCGAGGAGCCGACCTCAACGGTATCCATTGAAAAACAGCCCGTTGCGATGTTCCGCACCAAGACGGCGTACACGCCCGGCTCGGTGACGGTGATTTTCGGGCTTGCCGGGTCGGTGACGACCCCATTGTGCGAAATTTCCTGCCAGAGCAACTCAAAGCCGCCGCCTGAGGGGTTGAGCAAGTCGCCAACCAACACAGTCGGGTCGTCGCAGGTCAAGGTTTGGTCTTCGCCCGCTTGGGCATAAGGCACGGCATTGATGTTCACGCCGACGGTGGTCTCGTCGTCTGGGCAGCCGATGCCGCCCGCGACGACGTATTTAAAGTTGTAATTGCCCGGCGCAAGGGTGGCGGTTTGGAGCTGCCCGATGAATTGGTTGAACGCGCCCGGAGTCGTTGGCACCGCCGAAGTTTCCGTCCAAGAGCCGCCCGCGTCCGCACCGGAAAGCATGGATTGGAGCAGCACCAGCTGCACAGAGTTTTGGCAAACTTCCGTCGGGGCGGTGGCCGTACCGGCTTCTGGTGCCCGGATGACGGACACCTGCTCCAGCGATGAGGAGGCGCAAACCGGCGGGAACGTACCTGCCAACTGGTAGGCTATCGTGTAGGTGCCAGCGGTCAGGTTGGCTGGGTCGAACACGTCGCCCGGCACAGGCGTGGGGCCAGAGACCCCCGGCCCGCTGGTCAGGAACCAGCTGCCCGCAGCCACGCCCGCACACTCCAAGTCGTTGAGATTCAACGTGGCACCGCCACCATTGCAGAGCGGTTGTGTGGGCGACTCGGTGCAAACGAACGGGCAGCAGTCTATGACTTTGATGGCCAATGTGTCCCGCACGTTCACGCAAGGAGCCACCGCATTGGTCGTGGTCGCCACGAAAAGAATGGTCTGCCCGGCGTTCAAGCCCGTGAAATCTTTGGCCGACCAAGGCCCCGGCGGTTCGGGTGCGCCCATGACCGTCCAAGCGGCGTTCGGGTCGCCTGTGACCACGAAGGAGCTGAAATCCACGGTTGTCGGATTGGAGCCGCCCGGCGAGTTGCAGACTTCCACTTCGGTGCGGACTTGGAAATCAGTACGGACGGTCACGGTGACGGCATCAGAGGTGTCCGCGCCGCAGTTGGCGTTCACGTCCGCGACGATGATGCGATATTGAAGTGCGCTGTTTTGGAGCGATGGCGGGGTGTAGCTTGTGCCGTTCGCGCCGGGGATGTTTTGCCAAACACCGCCCGCGAAAGTTTGCCATTGGTAAGTCAAGGATGTGCCGCCCGTCGCGCCGACGGTCAGTGGGTCTTGCCCGCCGACGCACTCGCTAAATGGCGCAGGTGCCGCCGTGATGTCCACTTTCGGATGGAGCAGCACTTCGGCAGCGGTCGAGGTGGCATTGTCGCAGCCTGCGCCGCTGGACGCGACCAACATCCGATAATATGTCGTGCCGCTCACGCTCAGGGGTGGGTCGTAGGTGGCGGCGTTTGCGCCAGCGACGTTTGTCCATGGCCCACCAACGGAACTACTTGATTGCCACTGGATTGTGGGTGCTATGCCGCCCAAAAAGCTACTCGAAATCGTCGCGCTGCCACCCACGCAAGCCTCCAAACCTTGTGGCTCGACGGTGATTTGCGGGTCGCCCACGACGGTGGCGGCGACAGTCAGCGAGGTATCGCGGCAGTTGCCATTTTGCGAGGAAAGCAAGAGGCGGAAAAATGTCGTGCCGGGCGCGGAGGCAGGCGGCGTGAGCGAGGTTTGGGTCGCGCCCGCCGTGTTCGTGAACGGCCCGTTGACCGACGCGGATTGTTGCCATTGGTAGCTGGCACCCGCTCCGGCGGTCGTGGTGGAGAAACTTTGCGTGCCACCGACGCACTGCGAAATGTCCTGTGGGTCAGCGGTGATGCTCACTTTTTCGTCGAGCGTGACGGTGGCGACGGTACTCGTGACCGCATCGCAGCCAGTCCCGGTGGACGAAATAATCACGCGGGTATAAGCGGTGCCTGCCACCGCAGGCGGGTTCAACGTCGGGGCATTTGCACCGGGCAAATCAACCCACGGGCCGCCCGGCGTGAGCGAGCCCTGCCATTGATAGCTGAGCGGTGCCACACCGCCGGAAGCATTGACATTCAAGGAGATAGCATCGCCGACGCAGCCTGTAACGCTCAGGGGTTGTGTGGAAATGCTGGGATCGGGCAAGACGGTCGCGCTGACTTCCACAGAGGTATCGCGGCACAGCGCGTTCGGCGAGCTGACTATGACACGGAAATACTGCGTGCCAGTCGAGGCGGTGTTCAGGGCGAGGGTGTTTTGGTTGGTGCCCGTGTTGCCAAAAGTGCCGCCCGGCGTGGGTGCGCTTTGCCATTGGTACACGATGGTGCCAGTGCCTGTGCCCGTCACGGACAGCGGCTGGGTGCCGCCGACGCATTGCGTAACATTTTGAGGCTCAATGGCTACGCCCACCGAGGCATCGAGTGTGACGGTGGCCGGGTTGGAGACTGCCGCATTGCAGCCCGGCACAGCATTGGTGCCGACAATGGCTCGGTAAAACGCTGCACCGGGCGTATTGGGCACCGTGAAAGTAGCGGCATCCGCGCCGCTCACATTTGTCCAGGGGCCACCTGCATTGGGTGCGGATTGCCAAGCATAAGTCAATGGGGCAATGCCGCCAGTGCCCGCGACATTCAAATTGACCGCCGTACCCAAGCAGCCCGATTGGCTCATTGGTTGAGTCGTGATGGCGGGCGGGGCTACGACCGTCGAAATAGCCACTATGGAAGTGTCTTTGCAGTGCCCGTTTTCCGAAGAAACCAATGCCCGGAAATACGTCGTACCCGCGCTACCCGTCGAGACGGGGAAACTGCTCGAATTGCCGCCCACGTTCGTGAACGGCCCCGTCGGGCTGGCCGACGATTGCCACTGGTAGTTGATGAGGCCGCCGCTGGCAACGGTCAAACTGACCGTCTCGGAGCCTCCAACACACTGCGTAACATCCTGTGGTTCAGCACTTACCGATACAGGGGCATCAATCGTGACGACTGCTGGATCGGATGTCAGGAACCCGCAGCCCGAAGCATTGGAAAACACGTTTGCCCAATAAACGACCGACCCCACAGTGTTCGGGGGCGTGAACGTGGCATTGGTTGCACCGGGTATGTCAGTTGGGCCACTGCCGGGGTTACTGCGTTGCCATTGGATTTGGAGGGCGGTGCCGCCCGTCACGTCCACGCTCAGAGTTACTGGGTCGCCGAGGCACCCACCGAAGTTGATGGGCTGTGTACTAATGCTTGGGTCGGCCACGACAGTGGACGTAACGACGACGGATGTGTCTTTGCAAACGCCGTTTGTGGAACCGACCACTACCCGAAAATACTGCGTACCGGGTACGCTGGTGTTGAGCGAATAAGAAGGTTGGTTGTTACCCGTGTTCGTAAAGGTGCCGTTCGGGGCGTTGGCCTCTTGCCACTGGTAGTTGATGGTGCCACTGCCTGCTCCCATCACCGAGACCCCTTCGGTGCCGCCGACACACTGCACGATGTCTTGGGGTTCGGCAGAAATGACGACCGAACCGTCAAAAGTGATGTTCGCCGGGCTGGAAGTCACGTTGTTGCAGCCGACTCCAGGCGAGCTGACGATGGCTTGATAATACGTCGTGCCGCCTGTTTGCGGAGGTGTGAGCGTGGCCGAGTTTGCGCCCGGCACGTTTGTCCACGGACCGCCGGGGCCGCTGGACGATTGCCACTGATAATTGAGCGGCGCGATGCCGCCCGTCGCCCCGACGCTGACCGTGATGGGGTTGCCGAGACAGCCCGTGAAATTGGTCGGCTGTGTGGTGATGGTCTGGTTGGTGGCCGTGTTCACGAACACCGTGACGGAGGTGTCTTTGCAAAAGCCTGTGATTGAGCTTAACAATACTCGATAATAAGCCGAACCCGCCATGAAGGACGAAATCGTGTGGCTGCTATTGTTGAAGCCCACGTTCGTGAACGGCCCAGTGTCTGAGGTTGCTTGTTGCCACTGATAATTGATGAAGCCGCCGCCGCCCGTCGCGTTGATGGACAGGTTTTGGTTGCCGCCGATGCACTGTGCGATGGCCTGCGGTTCGGCCACGATGCTGACGGGTTCTTCCAAATTGACCGTGACGGTCGAGGAGGTCACGGTGCCGCAGCCCGAACCCGTCGCCGATACGATGACGCGGTACACATTGGAACCCGTCGTCGGCACATCGTAGCTGGCGGCGTTGTTGCCCGCCACGTTTGTCCAGGGGTCGAAGACTGTCGGCGCGGTTTTCGATTTATATTGGAGGCCAACGCCGCCCGTCGCCCCGACGTTCAGGGTGATGGGTGTGCCGTTGAAGCAGCCCGTGAAGTTGCTCGGCTGCGTCGCAATGCTTGGGTCGGGGACGGTGGTGGCGGTCACGACGATGGAGGTGTCTTTGCAAAAGCCATTGGTGGATTCCATCGTCACATGGAAATACACCGTACCTGCCACCGCCGCCGATGGTGCAT
>JBKBIC010000128.1:0-14564 GCA_046299435.1 Saprospiraceae bacterium | reverse complement strand
GGGCAGGAGGCGGGTCAGGATGGCGCGGTCGAGCATCTCGTTGACGATGCCCGCGAAGCTGACAATCACCAGCGGGCCAGCGTAGCGCAGCATTTTTTGCCACAAATCACGGTCGAAACGCGCCCGGAACGCCGCCAGCAACTCCGGCAAAAGCAGCAGCAACGTGGCCCCGCTGGCGAGCGCGTTTGCCAAAAAAATGTATGCCACGCCCAAGTTTGGCGACCAAACTGCCCGCACCCACTCGTGCCCGTTGCGGGCTGCCCATGGGCAAAACACCAGCCAAAAAACATTGAGGCCGATGGTCAGGCCGATGTTGAAAAGCTTGGCGGAGACGAACCGCACCGGGCGTTGTTCGAGCCGCAGCCGCGCAAACGGCAGCTCGGCCAAGCAATCGAACGCCAGCACGAGGCCGAACCAGCGGATGTACTCCGCATGGCCTTTGTACTCCAAGGCGGCGGCGATGGGTTCTGAAAACAGCAAAATCGCGGCGACGAAAACCGTCGTGGAGGCCAGCAGCGAGAGCAAGCCCGTCGCGTATGCCCGCTCGCGGTCGGCTTCGTGCGTGCCGAACCGGAAAAACGCCGACTCCATCCGATATGAAAAAAACACCATCAGAAACCCGACATAGGCGTACAGTTCGCTCACCACGCCGTACTCGCCGGGAGCCAACGTGCGGGTGTACAGCGGCACCAAAAGGTAGTTGAGCAGCCGCCCGACAATGCTGCTCAGGCCATAAAGTGCGGTTTCGCCCGCCAATTTTTTCAGCAAAGACATGGGTGGTGTGAGACGGTGAGATGTGAGACGGTGAGGGGCGAGACGGCGGTTAGTCGAGGGTCGGGAAGACCAAGTTTTCGGTTTCGCGCTGGAAACGGAGGCGTTGCAGGGCGTTGGATTTCCGGGCGGCCTTGTGCGAGCCGTACACGTTGCCGATGTAAAAACCCAGCCCCAGCCCCCCATGCACCCAGCCCCAAAACGTGTCGGTGCCTTCTTTGTCGAACCGTCGCACGGTCTGCCAGACGTTCACGCCGACAAAAACGAGGCTGACGACCCCGTCTTTCCATTGCCCGGCGTAAGCCTTGCCCGCGCCCGGCAGCACCATTGAAAGCCCAGCGGCCACCGCCGGGCTTTTGCGGCGGGCAGCCATGCCGCGTTCGAGCAATTTTTCAAATTCGGCGCGGCGCGGCAGTTTTTCAGTTGCCGGGAAAACGGCCAGCGTGTCGCGGGCTTGTCGCCAATTTTGCTCCAAAAGCAGGCCGAAAAAATGCGCCCGCCGCACGAACTGGCCTTCCAATTCGCCCGGCAGCGCGGCCAATCGGCGGGCCTCGGCGGGCTGCCCGCCTGCGAGCAGGAGCCGGGCGTGTTCCGTCCGCAGCGGTTGCCCCGGCTGGAAATTTTGCCCCTGCCAAAGTGCCCATTTTTCGAGGCCGCGCCCCGCCAAACCGCCCCGCCGATAGGCTCGCAACAGGTCGAGCCGGAGCGTGTCATTGGTCGGTTGCACGAAAATCAGGCGTTCGTATTCCTCGGCGGCGAGGTCGTATTGGCGGGATTGCAGCAGGTAGCGGGCGTACCGGCGCGAGTGGGCGAAATCGTACAAATCCTGCCCGGCGAGCGACGCGGCCACCGCGCAAAACAGGCCAGCAAGCAGGTATTTTTTCAGCAAAAATTTCGGGTGGGACATGGGCATCGGCTGCCAATCAGCCGAAGCGAAGGACGGGAAAAAGTGGAAATTTGCCCGCACCGAATCGCATGGCAACACTTGCTCCTTTCCTCCATCCCGATTTGCTCGAAGCCGGCTGCGACGAGGCAGGGCGCGGCTGCCTCGCGGGGCCGGTGTTCGCGGCGGCGGTCGTTTTGCCCAAAGATTTTCACCACCCACTGCTGAACGACTCGAAACAACTCGCTGAAAAACAACGCGATATGCTCCGCGAGGTCGTCGAGCGCGAGGCGTTGGCATGGGCGGTGGCGCAGCTCGACGCGCCGGAAATTGACCGATTGAACATCTTGAATGCCTCCATTGCAGCCATGCACCGGGCTTTGGATGCCCTGCCCGTGCGTCCCGAATTTGTGCTCGTGGACGGCAACCGGTTCCGGCCGTACCCCGGTGTGCCGCACCAGACGGTGGTGAAGGGCGACGGCAAATTTGCGAGCATCGCCGCCGCGTCGGTGCTCGCCAAAACCCACCGCGACGAGTGGATGCGCCACCTCGATGCCGAGCACCCGCAGTTCAATTGGCGGAAAAACATGGGCTACCCGACCGAGGCCCACCGCGCAGCCATCCGGCAGTTCGGCGCGACGGCACACCATCGCCGCTCGTTCCGGCTGCTGCCCGACGGGGAGCAAATGCAGCTTTTTTGAGATGTCAGATGTCAGATTTTGAGATGCCAGACAACAAGTCAAGTGGGAAAGGTCTGGCATCTCAAAATCTGAAATCTGACATCTCAAAATCTCAAATCAATTGCCCGAATTGACCTTCTGGAACGCATCCAGCAGGTGCTGGAATTTGCGGTTCATGAACTCTGTCATGGACTTCGGGTCGGCAATCGAAACGGTCGTAAACACTTGGCTGTCAAGGCTTTCCTGTGCAGGCACAGATTTTTCCGAGACGTGGAAAACGACCCCGTTCTCGCAGTAATAGTGCGTCAGGCGTTTGCGGGCGCGGGGCGAATCAGACTTGTCCTCGCGGTACAGCGACCAGCAAAAAACCTTCCCGGCTTGCAGGTAAAAACGGTTTTCCGTGCGGCTGCCACCGCTGCTGAGTTCGTTGCGGAGCACGGCCATCTTGTCGGGGCTGACTTCCGAAAAATAGTGGGCAAAAACCTTGTCGGTGTGGTATTCGTCGCCGCGCTCGGCGGTCTGGGTGGCGAGCGAGGGCAGCGCGGCCTCCCATTGCAGGCGCATCGAATCGAGCTGGGCAACGAGATTTTCGGCGGGCTGTGGGGTGTTTTGTGCCGGTGTCTGGGCGAAAAGGCTGGGCAGGGCGGCCAGCGCGAGGGCCAGCGCGAGGAGTGAAAGTTTTGGCTGCATGGTTAAAAAACGTGCGGATGATTATGGAAATATGCCGATTTGGGAAATGAGATAATGCGCTAACCGTCAATGGGTTGGGATGATATGGCTCATTTGCGCCTCCTTTCAAAATAGCAGCCACAAAGGACACGAATTTTTGTCATACGAACGGGGAAATTACAGCACTGCCCCAAAAACGGGACAGGCGCGACTTGGGAAGGTCGCGCCTGTCGGCAAAGTTTTTTCGGATGCGCGAAACGTGCTGATTCAGCGCACCAAAATCTTTTGCGTTGCTGTGCCGCCAGCCGTTTCGAGGCGGGCCAACACCAGCCCGGTGCCTTGCCAGCGGGCGAGGTCGAGCGCGATTTCGTGGCGGCCTTTGCCGAAAAATTGGCGGCTGGTTTCGAGCAAACGCCCGGTTGCGTCGGTCAGCGTGAGGGCCACTTCGCCGCCCGTCGAAAGTTCGAACGTAAGGGCGCAAAGGCCATCGGTCGGGTTGGGTTGGGCAGGGAAAAAGGTTGTTTTCGGGTCGCTGGTTGCGGCTTTTTGGCGGTCGTCGGAGCCGCCGCCTGTGAACGGGTTGCAGGCATCGAGCGGGTCTTGCACGTCCACGAATGTCTCGCAAAAGGTGGCGTTCCCGGCAGCGTCCACTGCCCAGATTTCGACGGGCTGGATGCCCAAGTCATCGCAATCGAACAGCACGTTGGTGGTCGTCGGCAGGCCGGTGCCCGCGCCTTTTTTGCGGATGCGGACTTTGATTTGGTCGGTGGGCGTGCAGTTGTCGAAGGTTTTTTGGAGGAAATCGGTCGCCCACAGGCCAATCATGCCCGTTTCCATGATGTTGACGCTCAGGCCGTGATGGCAAAAAAGTGTCGGCGGGCCGCAGTCTTTCACTTTGAACGGGTACTTGCAAATGGATTGGTTGCCGCAGTTGTCCATCGCAATCCACTCAATCATGTGGCTGCCGTAGGGCAGGCCCACGCCGGGCGGGAATTTGATTTGGCCTGTGAGCGTGTCGGCGGTTTGGGTTGTTTCGATGGGCCATGCGAGCGCGTCGCTGCTGCTCCGGTAGGTTTCGGGGTAGCCGTTGCCGTCGAGGTCGAGCCAGATGCGATAGGAGAGCATGATGTTGGCTTTCGAGCAGGCATCGGTGACGCGGGTTTTGAGGTTGACGACCGCCTCGCATTGGTCAATGTGGTTTTGGTGGTACTGCGCGGGGTCGTTGGTGGAGTAGTCGCAGAACACGACGGGCGTGTTCATGGGCGGGCAATCGAGGAATTTCGGTGCGCCGCCGTCCGAAAATTTGATGACCTGTGTGTATTCGAGGTAGCCGTGATTTTGCGGCGTGGCCGTCACCGTCGGGCCAACGTCGGTGTTCGGCGGGTTCAGGACGATGTTGTACGAAGACCAGTTCGGGTCGTAATCGCACCAATAAAGCAGGCGATAACGGCGCAGGATTTTGCCGCAGGACGTGCCGCTGGCGTAAAAAACCTGGTCTTTCACGGCCACGCCCACGCCGAACGGACAGAACGCCGTCTGAGAAATGACCGGCCAATCTTGGACGGTGGTGGGCGGCAGGCCGCAGCCTTGCACGGTGCGGTCGTCCGGGAATTTGACGGTGAAATAGGCGGATTGGGCAGAGAGTTGGCCCACGAGCATGAGGGCACTGGCGAGGAATAGAATTTTTTTCATGCGGATTCGGTGATGTGTTGTGTGGATTTGGTGAATTGTTGATTCGATTATTACGGTTCACGAAAGTAGGCCGCCCCGTCGGAACTTGGCAAACAAAAACTTCCCGCTCTGGTGACGGAAAATCAGGCCCGGCAGCTTGGCCCGCTGCCATGTTTTTGCCAAAAATGCCCGCACCGTGCATTGCCGCAAAATCCGTAAACCGTTCATTGTCAATAGGTCAAAAGTGCCGAATACTTTGAAAACGTGCCCCGCGTTTTCGGAAAATTGCCCGGCAAAAATTATCGCGCAATACAAAACGCGCTACTTTTGGCGTTCGCAAAACCTCAATGAGTGCATGGGCGAATGAGCGATTGAGTGAATCGAGACCCGGTTTCCAATACCTCCGCCAGTTGTGCCCCATCACTCATTCACTCATTCTCACATTCACTCACTGCTATGACGTTAAACGCCTTCCTGTCCGCTTTCCTTTTCCTCCAAGCCACCACCCCCGCCACGACGACCACAGCCGCCGCCGAAACCGAGCATAAAAGCCTGATTGACATCATTTTGGGCAGCAGTACGTCGGGTTTGGTGGTCATCACCGTGCTCTTCATCCTGTCCATCGTGGCCGTTTACATCATCATCGAACGGTATTTGACGCTCACCCGTGCCGGTCAGGTTGACCACAACTTCATGAACTCCATCCGCCACAGCGTCGAAAGCGGCAACCTCCAAGCCGCCAAAGCCCTCTGCCAAAGCGTGGACGCACCGATGGCCCGCATGGTCGAAAAGGGCCTTGACCGCATCGGCAAACCTCTCGACGACATCAACAAGGCCATCGAAAACGTCGGCAACCTCGAGCTCCTGAAACTCGAAAAAAACCTCTCGACGCTGGCTTCCATCTCCGGCATCGCGCCCATGATTGGGCTGTTGGGCACGGTCATCGGCCTCATCATCTCGTTTCAGGATATGTCCACCGCCACAAACATCACGCCGCAGGTGCTTTCCAACGGTATCTACCACGCCCTCACGGCGACGGCGTTCGGCCTCTTCGTGTCCATCATCGCCATGGCCGGCTTCAACCTGCTGGTGACCAACCTCGACAAAGTGATTTTCAAAATGGAGGCCACCGCCGTCCAGTTCATGGATTTGCTGCAAGAACCGTCTCGATAACAGTGATGAGTTGTGAGTGATGAGTGATGAGTTTTTCCATAGGCACATCGCGTATCATTCACGTTAAGACTTATCACTCATCATTTATCACTCATCACTCAAAGAAAAATGGGACTCAAACGCCGCATACGGGTCGAGCCGGAATTCAGCCTCGCAGCCATGATCGATGTCATCTTCCTGCTGCTGATGTTCTTCATGCTCACCTCCAAATTCGTCACCCCGAACGCCCTGAACCTCAGCCTGCCCTCGTCCAACTCCACCACGATGGCCTCGCCCGCGCTCTCGGTCAGCATCCGAAGCACGGGCGAATACTACATCGAGACGCGCAAAACCGCCGAGTCCGCGCTGCTCCCGGCCTTGCAAGCCAAAATCAAATCGCTCGGCAAAACCCCGAAAGAAACGACCATCACCGTCGTGGCCGAACGCGGCACACCCGTTGAAAACGTCGTGACCATCCTCGACATCGCCAACAAATTGCAGGTCAAGACCATCTTGGCAACCGACCCGAAGCCGCAGCAATGACGGATGGCGGATGATTGAGGTGCAACTGTTTTTTGCGGACGAATTGTGTGCAATCAGGCCCCTGCTGTTCATCCCTTCCGCGTCGTTTTCACAACTGGCTAACCGAAACAACATGGACGCTTTCACGCAAACGGAGCGGGCCGAAATCGAAAAACTCTTTGGCCTCGCCCCGGAGCAACTGAACAAAGACAATTTCCGGCAGGTGCTCCGCGAACTGCGCGTGAAGTACCACCCGGACAATTTCGAGAAATTCGGCGACGACACCGTGCGAACATTGGCGACCGAGCGTTTTCAAGACATCGAAAGGCTCGCCGCCAAAATCGAGGAATGGCTGAACGGCCAACTTCATGTTGAAAAAAGGCCGCCGAACGCCGACCCGATTTTTGGAAAGGATGCGCGGTTCGCCGTCCGCGAAATGAAAATCGAGCTGCGGACGAGCGACAAAGACCTGAAATACCACTTGTTCGGTTCGTTTTACCGGTGGCTGATGCTCGGCGACAAGTTCAAAATCCCGGAGACGGGCGCATGGCTCATCGCCGACGAAGGCCACGCCGGGCACCGAATCGGCTTCCAAGAAACCATCCGCCTGTACTTGACTTTCGGCGAAAGCGACCCGGTGGAAACCATCGTCGGCTGGCTTTTTTCAAAAATCGCGGGCCGCGCCGATTCGCTCATCATCGAAGGCGACGTTGTCCCGATTGAATACCCCGAACTGCTGTTGGCCGTGAAAAGACGCTCGTTTTTGAGGCTCGAAGCCGCCGCTTGACCAAAATTTCACCCCTCCCAAAACACATTCCTCATCCCTCTCCAAAGGAGTCCTTTGGACAATCCTCATCCCTGACAATATGAAAGCTGTCGTTCAAAAAGAGGAAGACCGCACCCGCGCCGCGCTGGCGAGTTTCCTGTTCCATGCCGCGTTTTTCGCGCTGCTGTGGTTTTACAAAATCCAATCGTCGGAAGTCCCCGTGACCACGCCCGAAATCCTCATCAACTTCAATGGCGGCGGTGGCGACAACGCCGCCGCAGGCGAGCCGGACAAAGGCATGAACGACGATTACACGCCGCCCGGTCAGCAAATGGACGACCCCAGCTCCACGACTGAGGCTGAGCAGCCCGTCGAAGACCCCACGCCGTCCAAGCCCGAACCGGCCAAAGCCTCCAAACCGGAGCCGACAAAGGCTGATTTGCCGAAAAACACGCCCACGACCGACGACCCGGAAGTGGCCGCCGTGAAAAAGGCACAAAAAGAAAAGCAAGACCGCGAACGCCGCGAACGCGAGGAAGCAGATAAAAAACGCCGCGAAGAAGCCGACCGCATCGCAGCCGTCGAGCGCGAAAAACAACGCCAAGCCAAAGAAGAGGCCGACCGCAAGGCCCGCGAACAAGCCGAATACGAAGCCAAAAAAGGCAAATATGGCAGCACCTTCGGCAAACCCGGCAGCAACGGACAGGGTGCGGGCGGCGGTGGCAAGCCCGGCAACGGCGGCATCCCCGGCGGCACAGGCGACAACCCCTTCGGCAAAAGCAACGGCACGGGCGGCGGTGACGGCGGTGGCTCCGGCACGGGCAGTGGCGAGGGCATCGGCGGCGGCCTGCGCGGGCGAAAAGTCACCTCGCGGCCCACGCCCGATTGCCCGGTGAGCGAAAAAGGCAAAGTCGTCGTGAAGGTCACGGTGGATGCCGACGGCCGCGTGACGGCTGCCGAAGCCACCCAAGCCGGCTCCACGCTTACCGATTCGCAAAGCAAATCCTGCGCCGTGCAGACGGCCAAGCGTTTCCGCTTCGCGCCTGCCTCGGCGGCCTCGCAAACGGGCACGATTGAAGTGCGGTTCAATTTCAACTAAACACTGATTCGCGCTGATAATCAAACAAATGCACCCGCTCCGGCAACCCTGGGCGGGTGCATTTGTTTTCGGGCCATGCCCAATCTCGTCTGGCTCAAGCGCGACCTGCGCCTCCGCGACCACGCCCCCTTCCGGGCGGCGGTCGAGGCCGGGCAGCCTTTTGTGGCGGCCTATTGGTTCGAGCCGTCGGTCATGGCCGCGCCGGAGCACGACGAACGGCACTGGCGTTTTGTGCGCCAATCGCTTTGCGATATTGACCGTCAACTGGCCGCGCATGGCGGGCGCGTGTGGGTTTTCCGGGGCGAAGTCGTGGACGGCTTGGCCGCGCTGCACCGGGCTTTTGGCCTCGAAAACATCTTTTCACATCAAGAAATCGGCCTGAAAATCACCTTTGAACGCGACCGGGCAGTGGCCGCTTGGTGCCGGGCCAACGATGTGGCTTGGCACGAATTCGACCAAGATGCGGTACGCCGTGCCGCCCGCGACCGTCGGGGCTGGAGCGAGCGCGTGGACGCGCACTTCGGCGCTCCGCCGGTGCAGACTGATTGGGCGCGGGCAATTTTTGCTGAATTACCGCTCGGCCTGCCCACCGAACTGCCGACTGTGGAAGATTTGCCGCCCGGCGATTTCCAGCCCGGCGGCGAGGCGGTGGCGTGGCGGTACCTGCAAAGTTTCGTCCGCGAGCGGGGGCGCGATTTCCGTGCCCACATCTCCAAGCCAGCCCTGTCGCGCCGGAGTTGCAGCCGCCTCTCGCCGTACATCGCATGGGGCTGCCTGAGTGCCCGCGAAGCGTGGCAATGGGGCCGCCGCGCTGCCGAACAGCCCGGCTGGGAGGCGGCGATGCGCGAGTTTTGCGCCCGCATCGTCTGGCGAAGCCATTTCATGCAAAAATTCGAGTCGCTCGACCGCATGGAGTTCGGGCCGCCCAACCCCGGTTTTGCCGCGCTGCGGCGCGACGGGCAGCACTTCGAGGCTTGGGCTGCGGGTCGCACGGGCTTCCCGATGGTGGATGCGTCCATGCGTTGCCTGCGGGCGACGGGCTACCTCAATTTCAGGATGCGGGCCATGCTCGTGACCTTCGCCACGTTCACGCTCTGGTTGGACTGGAAACGGGTGGCGACCGAGCTGGCGCGGCTTTTCCTCGATTTCGAGCCGGGCATCCATTTTTCGCAAATCCACATGCAGTCCGGGCAAAACGGCTACAACACGCTGCGGATTTACAACCCCACCGAGCAATGCCTCAAACACGACCCCGACGGCCAGTTCCTGCGCAGATGGCTCCCCGAATTGGCCGCCGTGCCCGTGCCGCTGCTGTTTGAGCCGTGGAAACTCACGCCGCTCGAACAGGGCATGTACGGCGTGGCGGTCGGGCGCGATTACCCGGCCCCGGTGGTGGATTTCGAGGCGGCTACACGGCAGGCCAAAAACGCATATTGGGAAATCCGGCAGGGTCAAGCCGTCCAAGAGGCCCTGCCTGACCTGCTTCGGCGGCTGGCCGTGCCGCGTGCGTCCAAACTTTACCAAGACGGGACGCTGCGCTGACGAAGCGAAGGCCGCGCGGGGCGGCTCAGTAATTTTCAAACCAATCGAAGGTTTCGCGGACGATGCGGTCTTTTTCGCGCTGGATAAATTCCAAGAACGCCTCCGCTATCGGAGAAAGCCGCTTGGATGCCAGCCAGACCAGTTGCCAATGGGTCACGATGGGCAGCCCTTTGTGCGGGATGATTTCAAGTTCGCCGCTTTTTATCTCGTTTTTGATGCCAATCAGCGGCATGATGGAATAGCCGAGGCCCGCAATCAAGGCTTGTTTCAGGGCCTCGTTGGAGGTCAGCTCGATTTTTTTGTAGGTCGGCCAGTCCTGATTTTCGATGAACCGCTCCATCGAGTTCCGGGTGGCAGAACCGAACTCCCGATAAAGCAGCGGGTGCTTTTCCAGCAGCTTGCGGACGGGCATCCTCGGGTTGCGCAGGATGCGTGTGCCGCCGACGAGGAAGAGCTTGTTTTGCAGCAGCTGCACTTTGTTCAGTCGCAGGTGCCCCGGCTCGACAGACACGAGCGAAAAATCCACCTCATTCCGTTCCAAGTTCGTCACCACTTGGGTCTTGTTGGTCACGTCCATCACCAAGTCCACGCTGGGGTGCAGCCGTAGGAAATCCGAGAGGAAGTAGGGCATCACATATTTCCCAGTCGAGGCCGTCGAGATTTTCAAGCGGCCCGCGAGCTGGCCCTTGAACGACTTTGTGCGGTAGTTGATGGCCTCAATTTCGTCCAGAATCCGCTGGGCCGATTCCGCGATTTCCTTCCCGAAATCGGTGACGTACAGCTTGCGTCCCACGACCTCCGTGAGGGGTATGGCAAACTGTTCCTGAAATTTTTTCAGCTGTATGGACACGGCTGGTTGCGTCAGGTAGAGCTCCTCCGAAGCTTTCGTAATGCTCTGGTATTCAGCGACTTTTACGAAAATCTTGAGCTGGTGCAATGTATAAACCATAAACGATGCTTATGTTTTTCATTGCAAAGATGAAACTATGTTTATGAATGTGGCATCTCAACTTTGTCGCATAAAATCGAAGAACAATGAAAAGCACAGCTAATCAGCCAAACGAAGCCTCCACCGAAAAAGCAGCCGCAACCACCCCCGAACGCCGACCCGCCTCCGCCTTGCCCAGCGTCTTGGGCGATTCCCCTTTTTTGGTGCTGCTGGCTGTGTCGTTTTGGGCATCGGCTCAATCCGATTTTCTTTTTTTGAAAGAACTGGCCTCCGCCGGTTCAGTCGTCTGCATGGCATTGGCCCTGAAAACGGGCGGGGCGGCAGCGGAGTAGGCCTACCCGAAATTCATCCGTTCAACCATAAAATTCACGGGATATGTTGACAAAAGAAGCCACCCAGTTCGTCGAACTGGTCAACGAAAAACTCCCCCCCGGCGAGGCCGCCGAGATGATTGAGTCGCTGGTCGGCGACCGCGTGCGCGCCCACAACGTCCGCATGCTGCAACGCTGGGAGCGAAACCACCACTTCGATTCCGCGCCGTTCGACCGCAAAATCGCCCAGATGAAGGCCCAAAAGCAGGAGGCCAAGCGGCTCATCGCGGCGGTGAAGGAAATGGGCTTCTATGTGGAAGTGGTCGCCCGCATCGAGGTGCGCGTGGTGAGCAAGCCGTTCGCGCACAACGTGAACATGGACATTTCTCAAAACTGAAAATCACGTCAAAATCAAATAAAGCAATCATGCAAAAAGTGACCATTGCCAAAGGCGACGGTATCGGCCCCGAAATCATGGAGGCCACCCTCCGAATCCTGCGTGCGGCCAATGCCCGCATCGAGTTCGAGGAAATCGAAATCGGCGAAAAAGTCTATCTCTCCGGCAACACCAGCGGCATCGGCCAAGAGGCTTGGGACAGCATCCGCCGCAACAAAGTCTTCTTGAAAGCCCCCATCACCACGCCCCAAGGCGGCGGCTACAAAAGCCTCAACGTGACGATGCGCAAGGCGCTCGGCCTCTATGCCAACATCCGGCCTTGCAAGAGTTTTCACCCGTTCATCGCCACCAAACACCCCGGCATGGACGTGGTCATCATCCGCGAAAACGAGGAAGACCTCTACGCAGGCATCGAGCACCAGCAAACCGACGAGGTTGTGCAGTGCTTGAAACTCATCTCGCGGCCCGGTTGCGAAAAAATCATCCGCTACGCATTCGAGTACGCCCGCCTGTACAAGCGCAAAAAAGTGAGCTGCTTCGTCAAGGACAACATCATGAAGCACACCGACGGGCTGTTCCACAAGGTGTTCAAAGAAATCGCCGTCGAATACCCCGACATCGAAGCCGACAGCTGGATAATTGACATTGCCGCCGCCCGGCTCGCCGATACGCCCGAAATTTTCGAGGTCATCGTCACGCCCAACCTTTATGGCGACGTGGTGTCCGACATCGCCGCGCAAATCTCCGGCTCGGTGGGCTTGGCAGGCTCTGCCAACATCGGCGAGCTATGCGCCATGTTCGAGGCCATACATGGCTCCGCGCCGACCATCGCCGGGCAAAACGTGGCGAACCCGTCCGGCCTGCTCAAAGCCGCCATCATGATGCTCAACCACATCGGGCAGCAGGACGTGGCGGAACGGGTCAAAAACGCATGGCTCTGCGCCATCGAGGATGGCATCCACACCGCCGATATTTACAAGGAGGGCGTGAGCAAGCAGCTCGTCGGCACCCAAGGGTTCGCGGAGGCAGTCGTCGCCCGCCTCGGCCACAAGCCCCAGCAGCTCAAAGCCGCCGAGTACGAAAAGGGTATCCAGCTCAATTTGCCGAAATACCAGCGCAAACTGGCCTCCTCAAAAGTGCTGAAAGGCGTGGATGTGTTCGTGGACTGGAAGGGCGGCGATGCCAGCCAGCTGGCCGAGCGGCTCGCCAAACTGAACCGCGATATCCGCCTGACGATGATTACCAACCGGGGTGTGAAAGTGTGGCCCAATGGCTTCGAGGAGACTTTCTGCACCGACCACTGGCGATGCCGCTTCGAGGTCAGCAACGGTAAGCCCGCCGAAAAAGGCAGCATCCCGCAGCTGCTCTCCCAAGCCCTCGACGAGAACATTGATGTCATCAAGACCGAAAATCTGTATGAATTCGATGGCGTAAAAGGCTATTCACTTGGCCAAGGCCAGTAAGCGAGGCGCGCTCCCGCTCTCGGCTACAAACGGCCAAGTCCCCCAAATGCAAAGTCCTTCGGCGAAAACCGGAGGACTTTCTTTTTTTCAGACCCGCAGGCAGCCCCGGAAACCCCGCGAGGCATAGTAGGATTCCGCGCCGTTGTGGTACACGAAGACTTGGCCGTAGCGGAAATCACCGAAAATCGCGCCGCCGAGTGCCCGGATGGGGTCGGGCGTTTTGAGCCAGCTGGATGTTTTGGTGTCGAATTTTCCGAGTTGTTGCAGTGCGCGGTATTGGGCTTCCGACAAAATTTCGATGCCCATTTCTGCCGCCATGTCGAGGGCGTTGTTGGCGGGTTTGTGTTCTTTCCTCGATTCCAGCGCGTCGCCGTCGTAGCACAGGCTTCGGCGGCCTTTTGGGCTTTCGGGGGCGCAATCAAAAAAGAGGTACGCGCCCGTCTCGTCCCGGCCCACCACATCCGGCTCTCCGCCGGTGATTTCCATTTCGTCCAGCGACCACAGTTTTTCGGGGCTGGCTTCCAGCCGCGCCTGCACGTCGGCCCATGCGAGACCCTTGTGACGGCCCATGTTTTTTTCAAACCGCGCTTGCAGGGTGCGGAGCAGGGCTTCGCGTTGGGATGGGTGTGTGTGTGTGTGTGTGTGTGTGGTGGGCATGGTTGTGCGGATTATTGATTCCAAGATTGAACATGAGCATGGACACCGTGCCGCCGTGCGTTGGGTTTGGGCAGCATAGGCGACCATGCATTGATTGGGCGACTTACATTACCTTCTTACTTCAAATTCTATTGACAATGCCCGTGTTAATGCAGCATGTATTACCATTTCTTTTTCCAATAACACTTCATCATCACCTCTGAATGCAAACCTCATAATGTTACCAGAATTACCTATCACTCCAACTCTATACAAATCGGAAAGAATTTTTCCAATGGGATATTTCCCCAATAAGGATGTAACCTTTGGATAAAATTGTTTTTTAGTATCAGAAACTCGCCCCAAATCGCCGAAACTGAAATTACTTTTAGAGCCATAAAACAATTCCTTGATCCCCTCTATTTCCTCGGGAGTATAAATTGAGTTTAGCTCTTCAACCTGTTCCGTCCACGATTGTAAAGAATATTCTTTGGCTATGTTTGATATTAATGAGTTTGTAAATTGGTGATCTTCTGGAAAATGATTTTGCGCTATTTTTAAAATTCGCACCATATCACGAGGCCTATACCATGTTTGATGTAAAATATATTCTGCTGATGGTTTATTTTTTATTACTTCCGGAAAGTATGACTTCCATAGTTCAGATTCTGAAAAATCAATGCCAGGGTTTTTTAGTTTGTGTGTGTATTTGAGTCTGCTTGTAATAATCCTAATTAGTGGATGAGAGATTTCGTGGCCCGGCTGGTGCCAATATAGGCTTAAACCAAAATCACTTATCATCTTGTTTATTTCTTTTCCTGTGGCAATAATAGAGTTAACCACCTCTGATCTGACTCCTGCAATTAATCGAATTTTAAAGTTATTCTTTTTAATTTCAAGGTTGAGGTTGTATACCGCAGCGATAAGATCACGAATTAATTTTATGTCTCTTTGGTAGGCCTTTGTTTTATTATTTGTCAATTCGAGTTCATCTACAAAAATGTATAATTCTTGCTTTCCCGGCTTTAATCTTTTGAACAATTCATTTGCCTG
>JBKBIC010000127.1:0-14612 GCA_046299435.1 Saprospiraceae bacterium | reverse complement strand
TCATGAACAGGCTTTCGCCGGTGAGTACCCGCTTGCCGGCAGACATGAGCTTGCCGAAAAAGCCTTTTTCTTGGCCGCTACCGTCGCCAAAAACGGTCGCCATTTGGATGTTGTCATCCATGAACATGAAGCTGCCCGACTCCGCGATGACGGTTTCTTGCGGGTCGAGTTCGATTTCGACGCATTGCATCTCTTCGCCGTGAATGCGGTAGTCAATTTCGTGGTTGCGAATCATTGAGTGAATGATTGAATGAGTGATTGAGTGATTTTTCGCTCCGAAAAGCGGCCAAAGGTTGGCAATCGCGGGTTTTTGCCGACGGTTTTTCCCGACGAGCGTCCTGCATTTTTCGCTGAAACCGAACTGGCGCACATGAACCGATGGAGTGCCAAGCAAAAATTCATCACTCATCACTCACCGTTCATCACTCCCGTTTCAGTCCCATTTGAAATAAATGCCCGCGCCGAGGCCGGGCGACTTGGGCAGCTGCTCGGCGTAAAACACGCCCGCGCCGTACACCAGCACGCCCACGAAACGGTTGACCTCGTAAATGCCTTTCAATCCCAGCGACCAATAACCCTGTTTGTCCACAAAAAGGCGGGTCAGTTGGTTGTTGAACGGGGCCTGCACTGTGCCGTTAGCGAATGGCGAAAGTAGCTCCGAGTAGCCGATGAGCCAGAGATTTTTGAAGTGATAGCCGCCTTCCGCGCCCAATAAATAGAGGTGCGAATAGTCGTTCGTGCGGTAGCCAAAGCCCATGTACCCGAACATATACGCTTTACGGTAGCCCACGCCTGCGCTGGCAATCGGCATGATTGTCCAAGCATCGTAGCCCAATCGGAGGCCGGTGGAGTTGTTGTAGCGGTCGGTCGGCACATCCACGCGAAGGGTGCCGCTGGCCGTGAAGCCATCTTTCGAGTAGAAATTTTGGCGCAGCACAAAGCTCGCGTTGCCCAGCCCGGAGAGTTTGCCGGGGGCGTTGCGGGGCTGTTCGTTGGGCAGAGGCCGGCCGTCCACAGGCTCGCCTGTTTCGACCACGCGGAAGGGCAAATTGACGACGAGCGTGGTCTTTTTTGCCAAGCCGTACTCGCCGTAAAATTGGAAAGTCGCCTCCGACACCTCGCGGTCGAGTTTGTACTCTGCCGAATTTTGAACCCCGAAATAAGTGTCATAAGTCGGGATGAAATGGTAGCCCGCTTGGGCGTAAAAACCGCCTTTGCTGCGCGTCCACGGGCTTTGGGCCGGGAGCGCGAAAGCCGAAAGGCACAGGCCGAAAAGCAGCAGGTTTGCCAACCTACTGGGCGTTGGCAAACCTGCGGAACCGTTGGGAATCAAATCGTTTTGCATGAAGTGAATTTTGGGCCAAAGTAAAACAATGCCGCTCGAAACAGGCATCGCCGCCCGGACAAATTCATGCCTTGAACTCGCCCGCGATGGAGGCTTTCAGCACACGCATGAAGGTCTTTTCGTCCACCATGATACGCACGACATTGCCCTCGATTTTGGTGACTTTGCCGATGATGCCCGCGTTGGTCACAACCTCTTGGCCTTCGCGGAGGTTGTCCACAAATTTTTGCTGTTCTTTTTGGCGCGTCATCTGCGGGCGGATGATGAAAAACCAGAACACGATGAGAATCAAGAACGGGAACAGCATCGTGATGAACGAGCCGCCGCCGGATGCTTGCAGGAAAATAGTTTGCAACATAGTTTTATGAATGATGAGTGATTTGAATGATGAATGATGAATGATGAATGATGAGTGATGAGTGATGAGTGATGAATGATGAGTGATGAGTGATGAGTGATGAATGATGAATGATGAATGATGAATGATGAATGATGAACCTTTGCGACGCTTTTTTTGGGGTTCATCATTCATCACTCATCATTCATCACTCATCATTCATCACTCATCATTCAAAGTTTAAAAATACCGGCTTCGATGCCCGCATTGACTTTCAGGTCGGTCACTTGCGCGTTCATCGGCACGGGGAACAGGCCGCCGATGGTCATTTTGTACGGGAAAAGTACGCCGTTCAGTGGCTTGTACTCGTCGAAATCGGAGGTGACGGCGCGGGCTTCCTCGCCTTCGCCTTCCATGTTCAACTCCCTGATTTTCAAACTTGTAGCCATGTCGTAATACTCCGTGCTGACCTTTCCGTTGGGGCGCGTGACTTCGATGACGTAGGCTTGTTTGTCGTTGATGGTTTCCACGCCTTTGAGCGCGAGTTTGTAGCCCCAAGCCTTGTACTTGGCCTCTTTGAACGGCACGGCGTTCTCCTTCGTGTCGGCCAATTCCTCGCCTTCGAGCATCCGCGACGCGCCGCCCATGCCGGATTCTTTGGCTGCCGTGCCGTCATAGACGCGCTTGGCCATCATCTGGCCGTTCATGGTCATTTCCATGGCAAACTTGCCTTCGCCCGTTTGCCAAGTGGTCATTTTCAGTTCCGGGCCACCGGTTTTGATGGTCACGGCGGTCATCACGTCTTTCAGTTCGGCGATTTTGGACGTGCCACCGACGGCGTTGATGTAATCTTCAATCACTTTTTCGGCGGTCATGCCGTCCGGCACTTTGCCTGCGGCCTTGACTGGGTCGCCGAACGAATCATAAAAATTGACCTTGCCATCGGGCGAAAACTGTTTCAGTCGCTCGGCCACGTCGTCTTTGTTGCCGACGACCAAAATGTGGGCACGGTCGGGGCGGACGTATTTTTTGGCCATCGCCTGCACTTCCTCAGCGGTGACGTTGGCGAGTGTCTCCAAGTATTTCTCGTAATAGTCGGGCGCGAGGCCGAAACGCGCCGTGTTCAGGGCAAACTCGGCCACTGTTTCCGGCTCTTCGAGGTTCATGGAGAACTGGCCGGTGAGCACGTTTTTGACCAGCTGCAATTCTTTCTGTGGCACTTTCACGTCGCGCAGCTGATTCAATTCGTACAAAAACTGGATGATGCTGCTGTCCGTCACCGCATTGCGGACGCTGGCGGTGGCATTGAAACTACCGATTAACTTATTGGGATTCAACGCAGTGCGCGCCCCGTAGGTGTAAGCATGGCCTTCGCGGAGGTTGGCGTTCACGCGGCTGTTGAAGTAGCCGCCCAGAATCGTGTTCATCAGACGGGCGCGAATCGCGTCCGGTTCGCCGGGCCGCAACGACACCGGGTAAGTGATGTTGATGACCGACTGCACCGCGCCGGGTTTGTGGACAAAATCCACCTGCGTTTTCTCTGGGGCGCGGGGGTCGGGGTAGTCGTGCTTGGGCACCTCGCCGCGCTGCCAGCCGCCGAAGTATTGTTTTGCCAGTTTTTCGGCCTTCGATTTCGTCACGTCGCCGACGATGACGAGGTACGAGACGTTGGGCTTGAAATAGGTCTGGTAGTGTTTTTTGATTTGGTCGAGCGTGATTTTTTCGAGGCTCGCTTCGGTCATGATTTCGCCATAGGGGTGTTGTTTGCCATTTCGCAAGATCGCGCCGACGTTGGCAGCGATGGCGTTTGCGTTGTCCTTGCTTTGGGCGAGGTTGCTGGCTTGGCGGGTTTTGGCCTTTTTCAGTTCCTCCTCCGGGAAAACCGGGTGCAGCAGCACATCGGACATGAGCGTGAGCAACTTGTCGCTGTGGCGGCTGAGGCACTCGCCGGTCACGCCGCGCTCGCTGGTGCCGAGCGAAGCCCCGATGAAGTCCACCTCCTCGTCAATCTGGGCTTTGGTGCGCGTGGCCGTGCCTTTCGAGAGCAGCTCGCCCATGAGTTCGACGTAGCCGACGGCAGATTTTTCGAGCACCGGGTCGGCATCCACAAAGATTTGGAACGACACGCGGGGCAGTTTGTGGTTCTCCACGACGATGACTTTCAGGCCGTTTTCGAGCGTGAAAGTTTCGGCCTTGCCGATGTTGATGCTCGGCGCGGGGCCGGGCTTGGGCGCGTTCTTGCGCACGTCGCCGGTCGGGATGGGGATGGTGGTGGTTTTGCCAGCGGGTTTGGAATCGGCCATTTTGCCGCCGGACTTGGGCGAGCAAGCAGCAAAGGCAAGCACCGCGCCGAGGGCTATGATTGAGAAAATGCGTTTCATTATCAATGAGTGAGAATAGTAATGATGAATTATTAGCGATGAGTTATGAATGGTTCATTATTTATCATTCATAACTCATCGCTCCAAAAAAATCAGGGTTGTTTGGGTTTGGGCAAATAATAGAGCACCACGCGGTTGTTTTTGTGGAAATACTCTTTTGCCACGCGGCGCAGGTCTTCGCGGGTCACTTTGCGGTAGCGTTCCAGTTCGGTGTTGATGAGGTTAGCGTCGCCGTAGTACATCTCGTAATTGGCGAGGCTCTCGGCGATGCCCGCAACGGTGGAGTTGGACGTGACGAAGTCGTTTTCGACTTGGTTTTGCAACTTCTGGAATTCTTGTTCCGGGATGAGGTTGGTTTGCAGGTCGGTCAAAATGTCGTCCATGCTTTGCTCCACTTCTTTCGGGTCAACGCCGAGCGCGGCGACGGCAAACATGATGCTCGCGCCGGGGTCTTCGAGCTCAAGCGGGAACGCGCCGATGCCGACGGATTTCTGCTGCTCGTCCACGATTTTCTTTTGCATCCGGCTGCTTTCGCCCTGCGTGAGGAGCGTGTTGAACATTTTGACGGCGTAAAAATCCTTCGTGCCTTGCGCCGGGATGCGGTATGTCATCACGACGGCGGGCAGCTGGATGTTGTCGCGGATGGTGTCGCGCACCTCGCGGCCAAGCGCAGGCTCGGTGATTTTCGGGCGGTAGATTTCGCCTTTGCCACGCGGGATGGAAGCGAAGTAAACATCAATCAGCTGCTTCGTCTGCTCAATGTCAATGTCGCCGGCAATGGAAATGATGGCATTGTCGGGGCGGTAAAAATCGGCGTAGAACTGTTTGTAATCCTGCTCCTGCGCCGCGTCCAAGTGCGCCATAGAACCGATGACCGGCCAGCGGTACGGGTGGGTTTTGTAGGCGCGTTTCATGCTTTCTTCGAGCACCGTGCCGTAGGGTTGGTTGTCCACGCGCTGGCGGCGTTCTTCTTTCACGACCTGCCGCTGCGTCTCGATGCCGATTTGCTCGACTTTGGCGTGCAGCATCCGCTCGCTTTCGAGCCAGAGGCCGAGCGCGAGCTGGTTGGACGGCAGGATTTCAAAATAGTAAGTGCGGTCGTACCAAGTGTTGGCATTGTTCATGCCGCCCGCGTTGGAGATGTAGTCGTCAAACTCGCCGCGCTTGATGTTCTCCGAACCCTCGAAAAGCAGGTGCTCGAAAAAGTGCGCAAAGCCCGTACGCTCCGGGTTCTCGTTCTTGGAACCGACGTGGTACATGACCGAAACGGCCACGATGGGCGTGGAATGGTCTTCGTGCAGCAGCACTTTCAGCCCATTGGGCATATCGTACTCCACGAACTTGATGTTCTGGCTTTGCGCCAATGGCAGCAATGCCAGCAGGAAGACTGAAACGGGAAACAACCTTTTCATGGTAATGGTGAATTGTCAGTTGTGAGTGGTCAGCTCGGGAGATTTCGGACACCAGATTTCAGATGTCAGACCGAGATAGATTTGTCTGAAATCTGGCATCTCCCAATCTGGCATCTCAAAAAACCGGGCGCGAAGTTGGCAAAAACGCTGCCGGACGAGGTTGAGTTTTCGATAAAATGTTTGTCTGGGCAAGGCTAAACGGGGTTTCGGTCGGGTTTCCCACAGATGAATCTGTGGGCTGTAAGCCAAAATCCGCTGGATTTTCCATGCCCAGCCCGCAGATTTATCTGTGGGAGCACACACCGTTTGGAAGCCGGGAATGTCCGTTTGGAAACTCAACGATATGTCGCCCAGCCCCGGCGGGTACTTTTGGCTGTCAGGTCAAATTGTTCGGCGCACTCCCCTGCTCACAATTTTCATTCATCCATAAAAATCATTTGAAATCATGCTGACACGTCTTCTCCTGTTCGGAGCGGTTTGGCTTTGCCCGCTGTTTTTGGCGGCCCAGACACTGCCCCACCCCATCCTTTTTTGCACCCAAGTCCCGAACCCCTACGGTTTCGGTAGTTCGATGGAGACTTTTGGGAACCATCAGGCGAGTATGTACGCGGCCCCGCGTGGCGGCGACCTTTACATCCGCTACACCGACGGGACGCTGAAAAACCTGACCCAAGCCGCCGGCTACGGCAACGCGGGGATGCAGCTCGCCAACTCGATTGCCGTCCGCGACCCGCACGTCCATTGGAGCGGCACAAAGGCCCTATTCAGCATGGTCGTCGGTGCGCCCACGCAGCAGTACCAAGTGGCGACTTTCAAGTGGAAACTATACGAAATCACCGGGCTGGGCCAAAACGAAACGCCCGTCATCACGCTCGTGCCCAACCAACCGACGGGCTACAACAACATCCAACCGATTTACGGCACCGACGACCGCATCATTTTCACGAGCGACCGACCGCGCGGCGGCTATGCCCATTTGTACCCACAGCACGACGAGTACGAATCCTCGCCCATCGTCTCCGGTGTGTGGAAACTCGACCCGAAAGCTTGCTCCGAAGCCGAAGCTTTGGAGATGCTCACGCACTCGCCATCGGGCGATTTCACGCCCATCATTGACCATTGGGGGCGCGTCGTTTTCACCCGCTGGGACCACCTCCAACGCGACCAACAGGCCGACGCGGACATCCAAAGCAACACGGGCTATGGCACGTTCAACTACGCCAGTGAGGCCGCCAATGCCGCGAAATCACCCATTTTACCCGAAATAGAGGTATTCCCAGAGCCACGCGGCAGCCGAACCGACCTGCTGGCCTTGCCCGAATGGGCGAATACCAACGGCCAAACCTTCAACATTTTCAACCCCTGGATGGTCAACGAGGACGGCACCGAAATCGAAATGCTCAACCACATCGGGCGGCACGAAACGGGCGGCAACTATTTCGAGGAAAACTTCAACAACGACCCCAACCTCCACTATTTCTACGCCGACCTCGCACCGACGGACAACCCCATCCGCTCCATGTTTCACATCCACGAATCGCCGACCACGCCCGGCCTGTACTTCGGCACGGAGGCACCGGAGTTCGGGACGCACGCTTCGGGCATGATAATTTCCGTCCATGCCCCAAAAGGTGAGCATCCTGAGGACGTGGAATTCAACTACATCACCCACCCGGCCACGCGCTCGGCCTCGAACAACCCCTCGCCCAACCACTCCGGCCTGTACCGCGACCCGCTGCCGATTTCCAACGGCCAAGTCGTCGTGTCGCACTCTATCTCGACCCGCGAAGACCAAAATATCGGTTCCACCGCCATGCCCAAAAGCCGATACAAATACCGCTTGCGGCTGCTCGTCCCGGCGGGCAATTATTTCAAGGCTGACACCGTCAACAACCTCACCGGCGCGGGCATCACCAAAAGCGTTTCGTGGTGGACACCCGACGTGCAGGCCTCGTTCAACGGCCTGATGTGGGAAACTTACCCCGTCGAAGTGCGCCCGCGCACCCGCCCCGACACGACCACGTTGCACGTCGAAACCGTGCCCGAAATCGAGCAAGCCCTGTTCGATTCGGCGGGCGTGGATTTGAAGGCCTTTAAAAAATTCCTCCGCCGCCAAAACATGGCCATGCTCGTCACCCGCGACGTGACCAGCCGCGACGATGCCGACGAACAGCAACCGTTCAACCTCAAAGTCTGGGGCAGTACGCACCAAACCGTCAACCCCGACCACCCCACACCGCTTTACACCGTCAAATATTTGCAGTACGTCCAAGCCGACCAACTGCGCGGCATCGGCGGCATCAACAACCCACGCGCTGGCCGCCGCCCGATTCCACAATTCCTACACGATTCATTGTCAACGATTTACAACCTGCCCACGACCGGTGCACAGGGCAGCGCAAACATCCACCCCGATGGCTCGGTGGCCGCGCTCGTGCCCGCTGGCCGGGCCTTGGCTTGGCAATTGACCGACTCCACCAACCGGGGCATCGTCCGCGAACGGCTTTGGGTGAGCGCGGTGGCCGGCGAAGTGCGCGTCTGCACCAGCTGTCACGGCGAAAGCACACTAAACCAAGCCGGCCTCACCTCGCCGACCAACCCGCCGCAAGCCATGACCGCCCTGCTCAACCACATCAAAGTGTTCGACCGCGACAGCGACGGCACGCCCGACATTTACGATGCCTATCCGCACGACCCTGCGCGCCACGTCGCGGAGCCTGTGAATGAGACATTCGTGGCGAATCTGGCGAATTGGGTCAACCAAAACCCGGACAACGACAACATCACTTGGGCGGCAAAAACCAACATCCCCTGCGGCGGCATTTCGGCGGTCATCAACAACCGCACCGCGAACAACACGGGCAAGATTGACCGCCTGCGCCGTTTCGTGGATTTGGTCAACATGGACGAGGCCAAACTCACTTTTGACGTGGCCTATGCCCGCCATTCGGCCACAAAATTTGACCGCCTGCGCCTCCGCATCGTCACCTGCGGCGGCGCGGAGGAAATCGTGTACGACAAGGCCGGCACCGAACTCGCCACCGCGCCCGACCAAACCACCACGTTCACACCCAGCGGTTGCAGCCAATGGCGCACCGAGTGCGTCAACCTCGCGGCCTACGCCGGGCAAAAAATCGAACTCGTGTTTGAAAACATCGGCGGCTGGGGCAACAGGCTGTTTTTGGACAACGTGAAAATCCGCGAAGAAGACCCCGATGTGTCCGTGCCCGAATTTTCCGGCGAAAACACACCCTGCGCCAATGCCACCGAACCCTACACACTCACTTCCGCGCACCCGCCGGGCACCCCGATTTTATGGTCAATCACCGGCGGCACTTTGCTTTCCGGGCAAGGCACCACGACGGTTTCCGTGAAATGGGGCACAGGCAGCACGGGCGCGGTCTCCGTCCGGGTCGGGCAAAACTGCCTCGCCACGACCACGAAAAACATGGCCCTCACGCCTGCACCCGTCGCGGCGATTGCCGCCAACCCAGCCAGCGGCCTGCCGACTTGCACTGAGGGCGTGCTGCTTTCAGCGACCGACGGCCCGGACTTGGATTTCCAATGGTTCAAAGACGGCACCGCCATCCCCGGCGCGACCGAAAACGAACTGGAAACCAGCGACGGCGGCGTGTACAAAGTCGTGGTGGAAAACACGGCCACGACTTGCGCGGCAGAATCGCAGTTCACCGTGTTCACAAACCACGCCTGCAACCCGGCTTTTTGTGCCTCGTCTGGAAATTCGGCGAGCGAGTGGATTCAGGCTTTCGGCGTGGCTGGCACCACAAATACCTCCGGCAACGACGGCGGATACGGCAATTTCCTGAACACGGTCGCGCCCATCGTCCTGCCGAAAGGCACCGCACAAGCCTACACGTTCACGCCCGGCTATGCGGGCACGGATTACACGGAGCGTTGGCGTGTGTGGGTGGATTTCAACAAAGACGGCGACTTCAATGACGCGGGTGAGCAGTTGTTTTCCCTCAGTGGCAAAAACACATTGACGAAAAACTACACCATCCCGAACACGCGCCCCAGCGGGGTCACACGGATGCGCGTCAGCATGCGGCGCACGGCTTACGCGGCCAGTTGCGGCACATTCACGCAAGGCGAAGTGGAAGATTATGTGGTGATTGTCGGCGGTTTGGGCAGTTTCACTTCGCTGCCGCCTGCGTTCAAAACCGTTGGCTCGGAACCCAGCGACTTGACGATTTTCCCGAACCCGGCCAGCGAATCGGTCACATTGGCCTTCTCGCCCGCGTCCAAAACCGACGACGTGGAAATCGTGAACGCGCTCGGTCAACGCTTGGCTTTGCTCCACCGCAAGGTCGGCTCCACCGAGTTGAAATTGGATGTTTCAGCATGGGCACCCGGCATTTATTTCGCCAAAGTGGGCGAACTGACGGTCGGGCGATTTGCCGTGCAGCGTTGAACAACTCGTTGATAGTCAGTACCAAAAAGAAAGTGCCGGAGCGATTTGCTCCGGCACTTTCTTTTTCAGCCCAATGCAAATTCAGTTTCGGGTCGCATGATTGGAGCGTGAAACCCCAGCACAATATCTTTTGCGGGCACACCTTGTTCGAGCAACATATCTGCGACGACGAGGTCTGTGTTGTCTTGATGAAGCCAGACTTTGCCCACATCGGTCACTTCAATATGCACGATTGCGCCATAAAACCTGGTTTCGCCCTTCCATCCGTTGCGAAGCAAAAGATAGTTGCCCGTTTTATCGTCCGTGATAACTTGATACTTGATTGAGCTGCCTGACTTGTTTTTGCGGGTTCCCAAGTCAGACACTAATTGCCGGACGATTTGGCGATAGTGATTTACTTTTTCCATTCGACGATTTTTTTGGTTTCGATGTTGAAAACGATGAACCTCATTTTGTTGAGACGAGCCAGTTCTTTGGTCACGGGGTCTCGAAACAAATAATGATAGGCCGCATCCGGCATAGCGAGGAAAAGCGGTCGGTCAGGCTCTTCCGATTCAATCACGATGTTGTAAAAACCGAACTGCCCAACGGCTTTGTAAAAGTCGTGCAACCATGATTTGCCCAGAAAGCTTTTGATTTCGACAGCAATTTTCTCGACTCCTTTTTTGGCCGCAATGATTTTTTCGCCACCCAAATCAACTTCGAGGTCAGCAATCAGCGAACTGATTTCCAGCGGGTCGTCCGTGATGTTCCAACCTTCATCAATCAATGCCTGTTAGACCAAATCGTGGTACTTATCTCTTGCCATTTTGGTGAGGTGTTTTTCAAAACAAAAGTACACGCATCACCCCAGAAAAAATAAGGGCGACCATTGGCCGCCCTTTATGAAACCAAAAGGGATTTTTCCCAAAACTGTTCACCGTCACCTGTTCAAATCACTTTATCAGCGCACGACGACGACGCAAATGCATCCGGTTTGGCCTTGAACACGAAGCCCATCGAAAGGATGTAGCCCATCGCCTCTTTCAAGGCCGTGTTGCTCTCGAACGCGGGGTCGGTGTTGATGTCGGCGTGGACTTCAAGTTCGACGTTGTGTGCATCAAGTAGGTGGCAAAGCGAATACGCGACCTCCACCGAGCGGCCCACTTCGAGTATCATCCGCTCGCGGAGGGTCATTTTGCGGGTCATGCGGTCGTTCGAGATGAACATGAAACCGCCGCGTTTTTCGCGCAAAAACACGATGACGGTGGCAAAATGCACCTCCTCACCAATCACCTGCGAGTCCGTGCCGATGCACACTTTCATGCGGTAGCCCGCCGCTTTTTCGCGCAGGAGGGTGTCCTCCACCGCTTGGAGCAAGGGCTTTTCAATGGCTTGGCCGTTGAGTTTTCTCCACTTCATAAGCGAATGATGAATTATGAATGATGAGTGATGAATTTCCAACTGGTTAGAAACCGGGCTTGTCCGCCGTTTTCCGATGCCCAAACACCCGCATACGCCGTTTTTGTTCCGCCAAAATGTTCGCCAAAATTAGTTTTATCAGGCCAGTGATTCTTTTCCCCGAAGAAAATTAATGGTGGGTTAATGCGAGATGCCAGATTGAGAGATGCCAGATGTCAGACGGGAGATGTCAGACGGTTTTTACAAATCAGTTTTTGCATTCGACATCTGGCATCCACGTCTGACATCTGGCATCTCCCAATCTGGCATCTCCCAATCTGGCATCTCCCAATCTGGCATCTAAAAAAGTTTCCCGACTTTTGCCCGCCCAAGCGGGCGGCTGCCCGCGCCTCCGACGAATTTTATGAAAAAACGCTACCTCTTTTTTGCCCTGTTCACTGGGCTTCTTGCCTGCCAACAACCGACCGACGTGCCGAAGACCTCACCACAACCCGCCCCGCCACCGCCGCCAAAATCCGGCCCGTTCGAGCAGCCCGATTGGGCGAAATCGGCGGTTTTGTACGAGCTGAACACGCGGAATTTTTCGGTGGCGGGCAATTTTGACGGCGTGACGAAGGAATTGCCCCGCCTGCGCGAGCTCGGCGTGGACGTAATTTGGCTGATGCCCATCCACCCAATCGGCGTGAAAAACCGCAAAGGCTCGCTCGGCAGTCCGTATTCGGTGCAGGATTACTTGAAAATAAACCCCGACTTCGGCGACGAAGCGGCCCTGCGGCGGCTCGTCGGCACCGCGCACGAACTCGGCCTGAAAGTCATCCTCGATTGGGTGCCGAACCACACGTCGTGGGACAACATTTGGCTGACGACGCGCCCCGGCGTTCACACCATTTACAATGGCGCACACACCGTGCCGCTGAACGAGCACGGCGAACCGATTGCCGACTGGTCGGACGTGATGGACTTGGACTACTCTAAGCCCGCGACCCGCGCCGCCATGATTGAGGCCATGCAGTTTTGGCTGAAAAATTTTGACGTGGACGGCTTCCGCGTGGACATGGCGGGCCTCGTGCCGAACGATTTTTGGGCCGAAGCCCGCCCGGCGTTGGATTCCGTGAAGCCCGTTTTTATGCTTTCGGAATGGCAGGACGAGCCGCTGCACTTCAAGTCGGCGTTCAATGCCAACTACGCTTGGAAATGGAAGGACGTGACGAAGGACATTTGGGCGGGCAAACGCACCGCGCTTGCGCTGGATTCGCTGAAAACCGAGCTCGACGATTTTTACCCGGAAGGCTATTACCAAGTGCATTTCACCCAAAACCACGACGAAAACTCGTGGAACGGCACCGAAAAACAACTCTACGGCGCGTCCGCCGATGCGTTCACGGTGCTGGCGTTCACTTGGGCCGGGATGCCGATGCTGTACAACGGCCAAGAGGACAACCTCGCGCAGCGGCTCAAATTCTTCGACCGCGACCCCATCCGCTGGAAAGGCCGCGCCCGCACCGAGTTTTTCCAGAAACTCTGCGCCCTGCGGCACAACAACCGCGCCCTGTGGAGCGGCACGGCGGGCGGCCCGCTCGAAAAAATCGGCACGAACGCCGACGACAAAATCTATGCGTTCACCCGCGAGCGCGACGGCGACCGGGTCATCGTCATCGCCAATTTGAGCAAGCAGCCGCAATCGGCCACGCTCGCCACCACGAGCGACATGGCCGGGGCGTACACCAATCTTTTCGGCAACAATTCCATCCAAGTCACGAAGGATATGCAGTTCAATTTGAAGGCTTGGGAGTATATCGTCTTAACCAATCGGTGAACGGCAGACGGTGGACGGTGGACGGTTTTTGCCCCACCCACACCGTCAACCGTCAACCGTCAACCGTCAACCGTACATGAATTTCAAAAAAAACGTCCTCGAAACCATCGGCAACACGCCGCTCGTGAAACTCAACCGCGTGGCCGCCGACATCCCGGCCACCGTGCTGGCGAAGGTCGAGACCTTCAACCCCGGCAACTCCATCAAAGACCGCATGGCCTTGAAAATGATTGACGACGCGGAGGCACGCGGCGACCTCAAGCCCGGCGGCACCATCATCGAATGCACCAGCGGCAACACGGGCATGGGCCTCGCGCTGGTGGCTTGCGTGCGCGGCTACCGCTGCATTTTCACGACGACCGACAAACAATCGAAGGAAAAAGCCGATATGCTCAAAGCCCTCGGCGCGGAGGTCATCGTGTGCCCAACGAACGTGGAGCCGGAAGACCCGCGCTCGTATTATGCGGTGGCGCGGCGGCTTTCGACCGAAATCCCGAACTCGTTTTGGTGCAACCAATACGACAACCTGAGCAACCGAACCGCCCACTACGAAAGCACCGGCCCGGAAATCTGGGCGCAAACCGAGGGCAAAATCACGCACCTCGTCGTGGGTGTGGGCACGGGCGGCACGGTGTCGGGCACGGCGAAATTTTTGAAAGAAAAGAACCCGAACATTCAAGTTTGGGGCGCGGACACCTACGGCTCGGTGTTCAAAAAATACCACGAAACGGGCGTTTTCGACCCGAAAGAGATTTATCCGTACATCACCGAAGGCATCGGCGAGGACATCCTGCCCGCCAACGTGGACTTCTCGGTGATTGACAAATTTGAAAAAGTGTCGGACAAAGACGGCGCACTTTGGGCGCGGCGGCTGGCCCGCGAGGAGGGTTTGTTGCTCGGCTATTCCGCCGGCAGCGCGATGGGCGCGCTCTGGCAACTGCGCGGCCAACTGAAAAAGACCGACGTGGTCGTCGTCATTTTCCACGACCACGGCAGCCGCTACGTCGGCAAGATTTACAATGATGACTGGATGCGCGAACGCGGGTTTTTGGAGGACGAAATGAAAGTCAGCGACCTCATTGCCCGCAAAAAAGACCGCCGTTTCATCGGGGTTCAGGTCGGCGAAAGCGTCCGAAATGCGTTCAATTTGATGAAAACCAACGACATCAGCCAGCTCCCGGTCATGGACGGCGAGGCTATCGTGGGCAGCATCACCGAGACGCAGGTGCTCCATTTTCTCCTCGAAAACCCGCTGCACAATTCCGAAAAGCCCCTGCGCGACATCATGGGCGAGCCGCTGCCGACGGTCAAAGACGACATGCCCATCAGCCAGCTCAATCGGTTCATCAGCAAGGAAACGCCCGCCGTCATCGCCCGCGACCGCTCCGGCGGGATGCACGTCGTGACGCAGTTCGATTTGATTCAGGCGATTTGAATGGTTCACCACGAGGTACACGAAGTTGCACAAAGTTTTTTCTATCAATGCTT
>JBKBIC010000126.1:0-14750 GCA_046299435.1 Saprospiraceae bacterium | reverse complement strand
ACCGGCTTCAGCATTGGCTGCACCGGCCCGTGGCGTTCGGCATCCTACCATTGTTTGCGTTGGCAAACACCGGCATCGGCATCCCTTCCGATTGGGCCGCCGAAATCAGCTCGCCCAACAGCCTCGGTATCTTGGCTGGATTGGTGCTCGGCAAACCGCTCGGCATCATCCTATTCACCGGCCTTGCCGTCGCGCTCGGCTGGTGCGCCCTGCCTGACGGGCTGCGGCGCGTCCATTTGCTTGGCAGCGGGCTACTCGCAGGCATTGGTTTCACAATGTCCATTTTCATCACATTGCTGGCCTTCGAGGACGCAGAAACCATCGTACATACCAAAATCGCCGTGTTCTTGGCCTCGTTGTTGGCAGGTTTGGGCGGATATCTCCTGCTGAACCTCAGCCTTCCGCGGTCAGCGGCAATCGAAGACACGGAATGAAAAATCATTCAGCCACCATACGACCGTTTGCGACGGGCTGTCTGGCGGTTTGCAACTGATAAAAATAAACGCCCGCGCCCGGCAAATCCGCCCGAAGAACGCGCCACGCGCCAGGCCCGGCGGGCTGCGGCTCGGTCGCCCGGAAAACGACGCGGCCCAACGCATCCGAAACGGTCAGCGTCAGGTCGGCAGCAGCGGGCAAATGGAAGGGGACGAAAGTCTCCGTGCGGAACGGGTTGGGCCGGGCCGGGCCAACGTCCCACGCGAGGTTGGGCGGCGGCGAAGAAGCCGCCAATGCGATGGTTTGGGGGCGTGCCTCCGCATCTGGGTAAGCCTCCGGCGCGAGGCGTTCGGCATTGATTTTCAGGAGTTTATCGAGCCGGGTATCCGTTTTGGGTTCCAGCAAAAGGTGGCACAGCAACGAATCGCCGACAGCCGCTTGGCCCGAAAAACTATCCCAACTGACGGCCAATTTCCCGCCGCTTTGGGCGACGTTCGTCGGGGTCAAGATGGCATTTTCGGGGAATTCCACGCCCACGAGCCGCGCTTGCGCTGGGTCAATTTCGAGTTCAAATTGGAGGCCGACCAACTCGTGCAAGTCGCTGATTTTCAGCGGCAAAGACGTTGTTTGCCCGGCTTTCAAACCCGCATTTCCGATGTGCAAAAGCACCGTGTCCTGCGGCGAGCGGGCATCGGTGGCATCGGCGCTGAGGTTCACGTCGCCGATTTTGATGCCCACGAAATCCAGCCCGGTTTCGTTGGCGGAAAGGCCCGGCAGCGAGATGTGCTCTGGGAACGGCTCCTCGAACGGGTTTTGCGGGTTGGGAAACTGGTAGCCCTTCGGCACGAACCGCCACGAGGAGTTGCCCGCGAGGGTGTCGGTCAGGCCGAGAATCATTTTTCGGATTTGGAGGATGTCGAACGACGTGACCGAGCCGGATTTGTTCGCATCGGCAGCGATGATTTTGTACGGCGAATCGAAGGCTTGCACGCCAAGCAAGTGCTTGGAAATCAGCAACAAATCGAACGTGGACACGCCATTCATCCACTTGTTGCGGTTTTCCGCAACGATGCGATAATTGTAGCCGGTGGGCAGGTCGTCGAAAAAATACTCGCCCGCCGCCGAGCAATCGGTGCTGGCCGCGAAGCCGTCGGCAGTGATTTTGACTGGGATGTTGGCAATCGGCACGTTGCCGACGGTACGCACGGTGCCGCGCACTTCGGCCATGGCGAGGCCGCAGTTGTGCTGGTCGTCTTTGACCAAAAGCGTGGCCGTGCAGACGGCGGTGTTGCCCGCCGCGTCGCCGACGGTGACGGTGATTTGGCGGGAGCCGAGTTGGGCACAGGTGACGCTCGGCGGGCTGGCCAAAAATGTCAGGGCGGCAGCGGGCGTGCAGTTGTCGGTGCTGGCTGCGGCGAGTTGGGCAGCGGGCACGGCAATCGTCCCGGCGGCGGGGATGCTGACCGAAACAGTGCCGCCACAAACGGCGGTCGGGGGCGTTTGGTCGAGCACGGTGATTTTCAAATTCGCGGTCGCCGATTGCCCGCAAACGTCGGTTGCCGTGAACCTAACTGTATGAATACCAACGGGATATGACCCGGAAGCGTTGGCCGCTTGGCCGATGGCGTAGGGCGAATTGTTCGTCACCGTCGGTGCGCTACAATCGGTCACGGCAAGGTCGGGCAGGGTCACTTGGGCGAGGCACCCGGGCAGCGTGGCGGCCACCGTAAGGTCGGCAATCGGGGTGATGACGGGCGCGGCGAGGTCGTGGACGCGGATGATTTGGGTGTGTTCCCAGATGCCCGCCGTGCCGCCGTTGGGGTTGTACACGCACCAATCAATGACTTTCCAACGCCGCAAAATATTGAAACACGCGGGCGGCGCGGGCGCGATGCGCTCATCTGTGAACGTGACCGACGGCGGCAGGCAGCTTTGCCCGGTGATGTTCGGTTGGCCGGTGGCAGCCGGGGCGAGTGCATCGGGCGACGCGCAGGCGTTGAGGGTTTTGTCCGTCGGAAATTGGACGTTGAGCGAGCCAGCGACGGCGGTCAGCGTGATGGTTTGGCTGCAAGTGGCCGAGTTGCCGTAGCCATCGGTGGCCTGCCAAGTGCGGGTGATAGTGCCGACGTTGCAGGTCGTCAGGTTCGTGGCATCCGAAAAAGTCACGGTCGGCGTGCCGCAGTTGTCGGTCGTCAGCGGTGAGCCGGTCGTGGCGGGCGAGGTGTCGGTGGTTTGGCAGGTCAGGGTTTTCGCGGCGGGGCATTGGATGGTGGGTTTTTGGTTGTCCCGGATTTTGATTTCGGAGTCGCAGGTGTTCTCCAAATCCGCCGCGTCGGTCACTTTCAGGATGACGGGCACGGGCGCGCCCACGTCGGCACAAGTGAACTGGATTTGCGGGGCAAACGTTGCGCCACCGTCGCGGCTGGCTTCGAGCGGGGCGAGTTGGCAGTTGTCGGCACTGCCATTGTCGAACGAAGTGGCGTTCACATTGACGGTGCCCGCGCTGTTCAAACTCGCCACGATGCTGCCTTTGCAAATGGCGGACGGAGCCTTGTCGTCCACGACCGTGAGGCGCATGGTGGCTGTCGCAGAATTGCCGCAAGCGTCTGTGGCTGTGTAAGTTATGACGTGGTTGCCGATGGGCACGTTCGCAAATGGGCCGTATCCATTGCCAAAACTGCTACTTGCCGCGATGGTCACACCGGAGCAGGCATCCGTCGCCGAAGCCTGTGGCAAAGTGACGGTGGCCGCGCAAGCCGATGTGTCGGTGCCGATGGTCAGGTTGGCCGGGGGCGTGAGCGTGGGCGGTGTTTTGTCGTCCACTTTGATGACCTGCACATGGATGGTGAAGGTGTTGGAACAGAAATCCGTGACCGTCCACGAGCGCAGCACCCGGAAGCTGCCCGGCGAGCAACCGGGGATGTTTTGGTCCAAAAACGAGGTGAGCAGCGTGCAATCGCCGCCCGTCACGATGGGTCGGCCCGCTACCGTAGGCTGGCCGGTGAGCGCGAGGTTGTTCGGGCTTTGGCCGCAAACGAGGGCGGGCGCAGCGAAATCGTCGCGGTTCAGCGGGAACTGCACATCGGCGAGGGTGGCGCGTTTGAGCCAGATTTTTTGCACGCAATTGGCTGTGTTGCCCTGCGCGTCCTGCGTGGAGAAAGTGCGGTCAATGCGGGCCGTGACGTTTTGGCCGCTTTGGATAGTGGTGCAGGGCAGGTCGGTTTTCGTGTCCGACCATATCAAATTGGCCGTCGTGAGCGGGGTGCAGTTGTCGCTAACTGTCGGAAAACCAACGGATTGCACGGAAGTATCGGCGGTGCAAGCGATGAATTTCTGGGCACAGTTGAGCGTCGGCGGCAGGTAGTCTTTGGCGATGACGCTGCCCCAGCAGAGGTTGCCGCTGTCTTCGTGGACGATGCGAACGTTGAGCGTTTGGTTCACCCGCGAGCAATCGAGCACGTTGCCGGGGATGGGTTGCTGTTGGGCATCGAACAAAGTGAGGGTGAGGTCGCCCGAACAATTCAGGGCCGAAAATGGGGCAACAATCGCGGGCGTGACTTCCGCCTGCCCGTTTTGGCCGAGCGAGACCTGCACGTTTTGCTGGCAGGCCATGACACATTGCGCCGACCCGGACACGGGCACCAGCATCGGCCACAGCGCGACGAACGCTGCCCGAAGCAAGATGACTTTTGTCGGATTAAATACGGAGAAACGCGCCATGTGCCGGGATGAGGAATGAGGTGTGGGGAATGAAGGCTATTTCTTCATGCCTCATTCCTCGTCCCTCATTCTTTGCATAACAAATCGGGATGAACTGTTTTTTTCCGCAAGGCAAAAACTAAGCCAGAAAAGGTAGGGGGAGGGCGGGCTTAGCGAACAGGGTTGTGGACGTTCAGTTTCGGAACCCAATCGAAGTCAGACACATTGCGGGTATACAGCATAAGGCCGAAACGAAGGGCAGTGGCTGCCACGAGCGCGTCTCCGGGCGATGTGCTTTTTTGCTGCCGGATGAGGATGGCTTGTTCGATGATGGCCCGGTCTATGTCATGCACTTGTAAAATGCCGAAAGCCGCCTCAAAAAAAGTTTTGTCAATCGCCACAAGTCGGCTGTACCCAAGCACTTCCAGCATCGAGAAAGCCGAAACCGAATTGGCGGGGTCGCTCAGCAAGGGGCGCAAGTATGCGAACTCAGGCTTTGCTGCATAGATGATGATGTTGCTATCGAGCAGTATCATGGCATTTCAACGGCTGAAAACGGCAGACTTCTTTCTGTGCGTTGGGCGCGTTGCCATTCGGCGGGGTCGCCGAAATACGAGGCATCGCCGCCGGCCAAGACGATTTTTTGCAGTTCGGCCAACCGTCGTTTGGCAACTGCCCCTTGCTTGCTTGCAGGCGAGAATGTAATGCCCAGACGCGAAAGCAAGGGGAGCAGCATATCCAAGTCTTTTTCGTCCGGGATGGTCAATACGATTTGGGTCATGGCACCGGTTTTTGCCTCAAAGTTAGGCATGCTGCTCAGAAAATTTCACACCCGCTCGTCGCGCTCCACGTTGCCGTCTTTCAGGTGCAGGATGCGCGTGCCAAATCGGGCGTTCACGTCCGAGTGCGTCACTTGCACGATGGTCACGCCGTCCTCGCGGTTGAGTTTTCGGAAGATGTCCATGATTTCGGCGGCTTGCGGGCTTTGCAGGTTGCCCGTCGGTTCGTCGGCCAAAATGAGTTTCGGGTTGCCAATCAGTGCCCGGCAAATGCCGACGAGCTGCTGTTGCCCGCCTGAAAGCTGGTTCGGGAACAGGTCTTTTTTCGCTACGATGTTGAAGCGGTCGAGCAAATCGGCGATGCGGCTTTTGCGCTCGGCGGACGGTACTTTTTTGTACAAAAGCGGGGTTTCGAGGTTTTCGTACACCGTCAAATCGTCAATCAAATGGTAGGCCTGGAACACGAAACCGATGTAATGCTGGTACAGCTCCGTGCGGCGGCGTTCGCTCAATTTGTGGACTTGCTCGCCGAGGAAGTGGTACTCGCCGTCGGTCGGCTCGTCCAACATTCCGAGGATGTGCAGCAGCGTGCTCTTCCCCGCGCCCGACGGCCCCATGATGCTCACGAACTCACCCTCGGCGATGTGCGCCGTGACGTAGCGGAGGATGTAGGATTTGATGTGGCCGTTTTGGTAGTAGCGTTCGATGTTTTTTAGTTCAATCATGGAATTCGTGGTTTGGGGCGGATTGTTTGGTTTTGAAAAGTAACTTTGTTTCAAAAATAACATCTTCGAAAATGGCTGAAACAACTGTCTTTCAAGAGTTTATTGAGCTCATTGCCAGTACCAATCCTGAAAAAATCGCCCACTTCGTGCCTTCGGCAAAAATGAAAGAAAGGGTGCAGGAACTGCTCGTTTTAAAAAGCAGCGGCGAGATTTCGAGCCAAGAAGAGACAGAACTTTCCCAGTTCATGTTTTTTGAAAAAGTGCTCGGCCTCGCCAAGGCACGGGCACACCAACTTTTGCAAGCCGCATGAGCCGGTTTATCCCCGACAAAATGCGGGCATTCGTTGCGGAACGGGCCGACCACATCTGCGAATACTGCCTCATCCACGAAGACGACCTGGTTTTTTCCGGCCAAATTGACCACATCATCAGCCTCAAACACGGCGGCCCGACACATCCCGACAACTTGGCGTACAGTTGCATCATCTGCAATGGCAACAAAGGCAGCGACGTGGGCAGTGTTTTGTTGCCGCTCCAAGTTTTCGTCCGGTTTTTCAATCCTCGCTCCGACGAATGGGGCGAACATTTTGAACTCGCCGATTCAGGCAAAATCTTACCCAAAACAGACATCGGCCAAGCCACCGCAAAAATTCTCGATTTCAATGCTTCCGAACGAGTCGCCCAACGCAAAGCCCTCATGCTGACTGGCAAATATCCGCCGTTTGAGGCACTCCGATATTTCGTTTAAAGCCTCGGTTTGGTCAGCAATCCCCACAACAAGGCGAGCAAAAGCAGGATGGCTTCGAGCATGGCGTTTTTGTGTTTATAGCTTGGGTAAAAGTAGTTGTTGCCCGCTTTGAGGAGGTTCAGTGCCGATTGTGGGAAAGCCTTTTTCAACCTCTTTCAACTTTTAAACTTTAAAGCAAGCCCTCGGCAGCGACGGGATGTTCGCCGGGATTTAGGTGAATTAAACGGCTGAAAGTGAATGAATTGAACAAAACAACAAACACCGCCGTCGTTGCCGAGAGATGCTCACACATGGAAATTTTCCGTCACGACTTTGCCGTCGAACAAGTTGATGATGCGGTGCGCGAAACCCGCGTCGTGCGGCGAGTGCGTCACCATGATGATGGTCGTGCCTGCTTGGTTGAGCTGGGTCAGGAGGTTCATCACTTCGAGGCCGTTGGTCGAGTCGAGGTTGCCCGTCGGCTCGTCGGCGAGGATGACCTTGGGGTTTGCCACAACGGCCCGCGCAATGGCCACGCGCTGCTGCTGCCCGCCCGAAAGCTGTTGCGGGAAGTGGTTGCGGCGGTGCATGATGTTCATGCGGGTCAGGGCTTCTTCCACTTTGCGTTTGCGCTCGGCGGCGGGTGTTTTTAGGTAGAGCAGCGGCAACTCCACGTTTTCGTACACGGTCAGCTCGTCAATCAGGTTGAACGACTGGAACACGAACCCGATGTTGCCTTTGCGCTGGTTGGCGCGGTTGCGCTCGCTCATCTTGGCCACCTCTGTGCCGAAAAAATCATACTCGCCCTCCGAGGGGTTGTCGAGCAGGCCGAGGATGTTCAACAGCGTGGATTTGCCGCAGCCCGACGGCCCCATGATGGCCACAAATTCGCCGGCCTTGATTTCGAGGTTGATGCCGTTCAGCGCAGTGGTCTCCACTTCGTCGGTGGTGAAGACCTTTTGGAGATTCGTCGTCTTTATCATGTTCTTTTTATTGTGTTTCGTGTTTGGTGTATCGTGTTTTGTCTGTCGTGGCGCGTGTTCTCGAAACACCAAACACGACATACGAAACACGCCTCTCAAAATTGCAAAACGTCTTTGTCGCCGAAGTTTTCGTAGCTGGACGTGATGACCTTGTCGCCCGCAGAGAGGCCGTCGAGCACCTCGAAAAACTGCGGGTTTTTGCGGCCCAGGCTGATGTTGCGCTTGGTGGCTCGTGTGCCGTCCTCGCTCACGACATAGACCCAGTTGCCGCCCGTATCGCTGAAAAAACCGCCCGTCGCCAGCAAAGTCGCGTCGGCGGGCTTGCCGAGTTGCAGCCGAACCGGCACGGATTGGCCGCGCCGGATGCCGTCGGGTGTGCCTTTTCCGAACACCATGTCCACCTCGAAACGCCCGTTGCGGACTTCGGGGTAAACCTTCGAGACCGTCAGCGCGTGCGATTTGCCGGCAAAATCGAACGAACCTTCCAAGCCCGGAAAAATGCGCGAAATGTAGTGTTCGTCCACCTCGACGCGCATTTTGAAGCCGCTCAAGTCGTCAATCTGCCCGATGTTTTGCCCGGCAGCGATGCTCTGGCCGACCTCCACGTTGATGCTCGAAAGCAGCCCGGCGACCGGGGCCTTGACGTACAAATTGGCAAGGTTGTCCTTCATCATTTTCAGGTTGACCTTCGTGCGTTCGAGCGTCCCGGCGAGTTGCTGCGTCTGGATGATGTTGTTTTCTTCTTGCAATTGCTGGTTTTCAATCTCGATTTCGCGCTGCCGCACGAGGCGGTCGTGCGTGATTTTCGATTCGTTGAACACCTGCTCGCTGATGACCTTGTCGGCAAAAAGTTTCTGGTTGCGCTCGAACACGTCCTTTGCCTGCGCGATTTGGTAGTCCAGTTCAGAGAGGGTGCGTTTGAGGGCGAATTTGTCCTGCCGCAGCCGCATCTTGGTGTTGTCCAGCTCATTGATGAGGTCGTACATCTGCGTCTCGCGGTTCACGAAATCGAGTGTAAGCCGTTGGTTGTCAAGCCTTAGAATCAAGTCGCCCGCCTTCACTTGCGCCCCGCCCTCCAGATATTTCTGCACGACGTAGCCGCCCTCGATGGCATCCAGTTGGTACGTTTTCAGCGGCTGCACCACGCCTGTCACGACGATAAATTCGTCGAACACGCCACGCGACACCTCCGAAATCGTGATTTTTTGCTTGTCCACGTTCAGGCTGCTTTGCCGCCCGCTCAGGACGAGGCTGTACACCGAAAAGGCCGCAAAGGCCGCGATGCCCCCCCAGAGGGCGATTTTGCCGGGCGTGAACCGCTTTTTTTCGATTGCTCTATCCATTTTTCGAGTGATAAATGATGAGTGATGAGTGTCGGGAATCTGTCAACAGCATATTTCAATTCCCTTGCCCATCACCAATCCGTTAACCAAATCAAACTTTCTACTGGCAAAGGTCGAAGCCTATGCCAATTCCCTAAATCGCTGACGATGAGATACTTGTGGATTTTTGCGCCCAAAACTTCCGTTCGCGGACGGACGTGGGTGTTCGGTTTCGGACAGCCGGGCAAATGCGCCCCAAAAACAGCCGCGCCCCCGGTGTTCGTCGGGGGCGCGGCTGCCGGTTTTGCGAAAACTCGTTGACAATCAATCACTTGAACGGGTCGGCAAACCGCGCGTCCGTCGCAAAACCCACGTCGGTCAACGTTTCCAAAAATGCTTTCAGCGCGTCTTTTTCAGCCTGCGTCAGTTGCAAACGCTTGGGCGAATACTGCGGCGAGCCGCCGGGATTGTGCTGCAACAGGTCGCCGTGCAACCCGAAAACCTGCTTCACGCCGGAGTTGTAGTGCTCGATGACCGCCTCCAAATCGGCAAACCGCCCGTCGTGCATATACGGTGCGGTCACGGCCACGTTCCGCAGGCCGGGCACTTTAAAGATGCCGTTTTCGTAGAAAAGGCCCGAAATCGCACCTTTGCCTTTGTCGATGTACGGATTTTCAAGGCCGTTGTTGGCTTCAAAAATGTGCTGCGGCGAGGTCAAAGACCCATGACAAGACTCGCAATGGGCGAGGTAAAGTTGCTTGCCCACGTTTTCAGCCGGGCTGAAATTCGGGAAATCCACCGCCAAATCGAGGGCCGCGCCGCCTGCCGTCAGCTGTTTTGCGCCCGCGTCGAATTTCGAGTTTTGCGCTCCAATCGCCGACATGAATTGGCTCAAAGCCGTGAAAACCCGCGCCTCCGTCACCACAGAATCGCCGAACGCCCGGCGGAACAAGTACGGGTAAAACGCCTGATTTTCAATCTGTTGCACCACTTCAGGCATGGTCATGCCCATCTCGACGGGGTTCGTGAACGCGCCCCGGCTTTGCTCCGCGACGGAGTGCGCCCGGCTGTCCCAGAACATCGGCAGCGTGGCCTTGCCCTCCGCGTCCAAGCCCAGATAGCCGCCGAACCAAGCCGTGCCGGCCAGCGTCATGGAGTTGCGCTTGGTGTGCTGCCCGAACACGCCCGTGCTCACGGCCAGCGGCTCCGCGAAACCGTGTTCCTGCCGATGGCAAGTGGCGCACGAAACCGTGCCGTCCTTCGATAGCTTTTTGTCGTAAAAAATCACGCGGCCCAGCTCGGCTTTGGCCGCGTCGGGCTGCGCGGCGGCGTAAAAACCACTCATGTAGCTGGGCAGCACAACTTGATAATCCGCTGCTTCGCGCTTGATTGTCAAGTGTTTAGCCACTTTTAAATCAAACTCGTCCGGCGTAGGCGGCGGCTCCACGATGGGGTCTTTTTTGCAGGCAAAAAGCCAAACAAGCAGGGCAGCGGCGAGGGCAGTTTTTTTCATATTGGAAAATTGACAGGCGGCTAAAATTCATCACTCATCGTTCAACTCGCCAGCCACGAGCGGTAGTAATCCCCGTTCTCCATGGCCGCCGCTTGCTCGGTCATCAGCAGCGGGCGGAAGGTGTCCACCATGACGGCCAGTTCGCGGGTCTCGGTTTTGCCGATGCTTTTCTCGACGGTGCCGGGGTGCGGGCCGTGCGGAATGCCGCCAGGGTGCAGCGTAATCATGCCTTTTTCGACGTGTTTCCGGCTCATAAAATCGCCGTCCACATAGTACAGCACCTCGTCGGAGTCAATATTTGAGTGGTTGTACGGCGCGGGGATGGCGAGCGGGTGGTAATCGTACAGGCGCGGGACGAACGAGCAAATGACAAAGTTGTGCCCATCGAAGGTCTGGTGGACGGGCGGCGGCTGGTGGACGCGCCCGGTTATCGGCTCGAAATTGTGGATGCTGAACGCGAACGGATAACAAAAACCATCCCAGCCAATGACATCAAACGGGTGGTTTTGGTAGTGGTACGGATAGAGGTTGTCCTGCTTTTTGATGTAAAACAAGAAATCGCCGCGCTCGTCGTGGGTTTCCAGTTCGGTGGGCTTGCGGAAATCGCGCTCGCAAAACGGCGAATGTTCCATCAATTGCCCGAACTCGCTGCGGTAGCGTTTGGGCGTGGTGATTGGCCCGGTGCTTTCGACGATGAACAGGCGGTTGTCGGGCGTGTCAAAGGTCAATTGGTACGTCGTGCCGCGCGGGATGACGAGGTAGTCGCCGTACTCGAACCGCAGGTTGCCGTACATCGTCCGCAGCGTGCCGGAGCCGACGTGGACGAAGATGACCTCGTCCGCATCGGCGTTCTTGTAGAAGTAATCGCTCATGCTTTTGCGCGGCGCGGCGAGGATGATTTTGCAATCCGAATTGACCAAGACCGGGACGCGCGACTCCAAATAATCGTCCTTCGGTTCCGTCTGGAACCCCATCAAACACCTGTGTTTCAGTTGTTTATCGTGAATCGTGCGCGGCGCGACGGGCACCGGGTCGCCGACTTGCATGATTTGGGTCGGGGCGTTGCAGTGGTACAGCAGGGAGTAATTGTTGTGGAAACCTTCGGTGCTGAACAGTTCCTCGTGATAAAGCGAGCCGTCGGGCTTTCGGAATTGCGTGTGGCGTTTTTGCGGGATTTGTCCGACAGAGTGGTAGTGCATGGCGGTGGTTTGATTTGAAAAATTTGGCTGGAAACGCGAACCAAAGGTATGCCGAGCGGCGGGAATGAAGGCTGCTTGGCGGGTGCCGAATTCGACGGCGTTGTTCAGGCCCAGAGGATGCCGGCGACTAATTTGTGCAGCCGCCCCTCGTATTCTTTGCTGACCGACACGCAAAAATAGACGTGCTCGGCGGCGGCCAAGAGCAGCGGCTCGTCCACCCAGCGGAGGTAAAAATCAAAGTCGGTCACGGGCAAATCAAACTGCGCGGCGCGATACTCAAACCGGACGCGCAGGTGCGTTGCCCCAATTTCGTGGAATCGGACGCTCGCGGCGTTGGGTTTTATCAGGACGATGGAGTGGTCGAGCACGCTGGTTTCGGCCCGCGAGATGGATTTTTCCAAATTGCCGAGCAGCATCGGGCGGTCGTCAATCAGTTGGTCGAGGTTCGGCGGTTTTAGGTTGAGAAAGCCGGATTTGTCGAAGGTTTTGCCTGCGTACCAGACGTTTTCGGTCTGGCAGCCGTCCGGGCAGGGAGCCATTTGCTCGAACTCGACTAAATCGAGCAGCCGCAGGTGCTGGCATTGGGGGTGCGGGATTTCGCCGTGCTCCGTCCGGGTCACGGGCCGGAGCCAGCGCGGGCGGCCTTGCGGGTCGCGGAGAAGTTCGAGATGGCGGTCGGTCGGGTTGCGCTCGACTTCGATGCCCGCGAGGCACCTGCCGCCGTATTTTTTGGAGTTGGCGAGGCAGATGAAAGTTTTTCTCATGGTCATGTTCATAGTGGTTAGTTGTGCGTGGTCAGTTGTCAGTGATGACACACGCACGACTATTCAGAAAAGGTGCCGCACCGCCACATCGTTGCGGCGGTGCTGGAAAAACTCGGCCAGCAGGCGGCGGTGGCAATGCTCCGGGGAGTGCTCGCTGCACAACAGGCAATGGCCGTGCAGGGCTTCGATGTCCACTTTCTGGGCGGTTTTCCGCAAGTCGAGCAGGTTCAGGTACTCGGTCTCGTACTCGGCCCACGACATTTTGCCGTCGCGGTAGGCCGCCAGTATTTCCTTGTTCGGGGCCAAATCCAGCCGGTGCTCGTAGCCGATGCCGCCGATGGCTTTGGCAAAAAACGCGAGGTCGCTGCCTTTGGAATAGCCCGCCAGCTGGTTGTTATTGCTCAGGCGCGTGTCGGTGATGACGCGCACTTTGCTGGTTTTCAACAAGTTGAAGAATTGTTCGGCGGATTTTCCGGCAAAGCCGATTGTCGTGATTTCAATCATCGGGCGAGTTTGTTTGTGCGTGGAATGCTGGGCAAGGCAGCCGCTACCCTGCCTCGGCTTCGGGCTGTTTGGCCGACCAACCCACTTCTTGGTTGTGCAATCGGTAGGCAGCAGCGATGCGGGCGTTTTCGTCCACGTCCGGCTCGAAGAGCGAGGGGCGAGGCAGTTTTTTATGGTATTTTTCGAGCATGGCTTCCTCCAGTTCGGGGTGCGGGACGAGCGTGCTGTCGCGCAGGATGTGCAACACATCGAAGCCCTCGGCCTGCAAATGCCCGGAAATCATGGAGAAACGATGACATTCCAGCGGCTCGCCTTCCGAGCACATGAGCGCGATGCGGAAGCCGCGCGCCGCGCCGGTTTGCAGCCGCTCCACGCCCTCGCGGAAGGCAGCCGTGCCGCGCACTTTCACGAAATCCACCTTGCCTTGCGCGTCGTGCAGCGCGGGGTCTTCCTGTCGGGCACCGAATTCGCGGGCAAAGTGCAGGTATCGGATGCCGTGATTTTTCAGATACGCTTCGAGCGGGGCCTTGTTGAACTGCGGGTTGTGCGCGCTGGCAGCCACCGAGCGCACGTCCACCACGCAGTTGATGTCGTGCGCTTGCAAGAGGGCCAGAAAGTACTCCGGTGCGTGGTTGGAGTGGCCGACGGTGTAAATGATGCCTTTGTCCATTTTTGCTGCGAAAAGTATGGCAAACCGGGAAGAAAGAGTTGAAAAGTGGAACTTGCTCGTTCAATTTTTCAGATTTTCAACTGCTTCGCCTTCCCCTTCCACCGCCAGCTCCACCAATTCCTTCGGCAAATTTTTCGTCGCCTTCGCGCCCAGCTCCCGGATTTTTTCGGCCCGCCCGACCAATGTGTCGCCCGGCCGGGAGGCATTGACCAGTTTGTGCATGGCATCGTCGTAGGCCGATTGCGCCGCGCCGAGGCGTTGGCCGACGGCCTTCAAATCCTCCACGAAGCCCACGAATTTGTCGTACAAAAGGCCGCTTTGCCGGGCGATTTCGAGCACGGAGCGGGTCTGTTTTTCCTGTTTCCAGAGGTGCGCCACCGTCCGCAAAGTGGTTAACAATGAGGAAGTTGTGACCAAAATGACGTTGCGTTCGAGGGCATCGGTGAAGAGGCGCGGGTCGGCCTGTGCCGCCACCGAGAGCGCGCTTTCGAGCGGCACGAACAGCAGCAGGAAATCGGGCGAATTGAGTTGGTGCAGCGTCTGGTAATTTTTGCTGCTCAGGTTGGCGACGTGCGCCCGCAGGCTTTCGACATGGGCCTTCAAATGCCGTTCGCGGTTGGCGGGGTCGGGGTCGTTGAAGTACCGCTCGAAAGCCGTGAGCGAGACCTTTGCGTCCACGATAAGTTGCTTGTTTTCAGGCAGTTGGATGATGAAATCGGGGCGTTTCAGGGAGCCGTCGTCGTCGCGGAAACTGGCCTGCGCCACGAAGTGCTCGCCCTTCGTCAGCCCGGCTTTTTCGAGCAAAAGTTCGAGCTGGTACTCCCCCCAATCGCCCTGCACCTTGCTCTGGCCTTTGAGCGCGGCGGCGAGGTTGTGGGCATCGAGGCTCAGTTGTTGGTTGAGGTTGTGGAGTTGTTCGAGCTCTTTTTTCAGGCTGGCCTTTTCGCGGGTTTCTTCCAGAAATTTCTGCTCGATGCTGGCCTCGAACTCCTTTATTTTTTCGCGCAGCGGCAGCAAAATCGTCTGCAATTGCTGGCCGTTTTGGGCCGAAAACGTGCGGCTTTTTTCTTCCAAAAGGCGGTTGGCAATGTTCTCGAACTCGGTTTTGAAGCGCGTTTGCAGCTGCTCGACCTCCGCTTTTTGGGTTTGCAGCGTCGTCTGCAAATGCAAAATCGTTTGTTCGCGGGCGGCCAATCGCGCCCCAGTGTCGCGCAGTTGCTGTTCTTTTTCCGTCAATTCCGAGCGTAGCATCTCGCTCTGGGCCACGATTGTTTGATACAATTCCTTCGGTACGAAGTGCGCCCGGACGTGCTCGTCCGAAAACCGACCGGAAGCGGCCTGCTGCTGGCGCAACATCAAGACAATCAACACGATAAGTACCGCGCCACCGAGCAAAAGGAGCAAAGTTGTTTCCATGTTTTGGGTGTTTA
>JBKBIC010000125.1:0-14767 GCA_046299435.1 Saprospiraceae bacterium | reverse complement strand
TCATTCACTCAATCGCTCATTCACTCAATCGCTCATTCACTCATTTACTCATTCACTCAATGTTGATTTCGCTCCGCAACCTGAACAAGACCTACGTCATGGGTTCCGAGGTCATCCAAGCCCTCAACGACGTATCGCTCGACATTGCCCGAAACGAATACGTCGCGCTCATGGGGCCGTCGGGGAGCGGCAAATCCACGCTGATGAACCTGCTCGGCTGCCTCGATTCGCCCACACGCGGCGAGTATTTCCTCAACGGCACCAACGTCAGCACGATGGACGACGGCGAACTGGCCGAGGTGCGGAACCGCCAAATCGGCTTCGTTTTCCAGACGTTCAACCTGCTTCCGCGCCTTTCCGCGCTCGAAAACGTGGCTTTGCCGCTTGTGTACGCCGGCGTGAGCAAAGAAGAACGCCTCGAAAAAGCCCGCCGCACGCTCGAATCCGTCGGCCTCGGCGACCGCGTGTCGCACAAACCCAACGAACTTTCCGGCGGCCAACGCCAGCGCGTCGCGGTGGCGAGGGCACTCGTCAACGACCCGGCCATCATCCTTGCCGACGAGCCGACTGGCAACTTGGACACGAAAACTTCCTATGAAATCATGTCTCTGTTCGAGCAAATCCACCGCAACGGCAACACAGTCATCTTGGTCACGCACGAACAGGACATCGCCATGCACGCCCACCGGGTCGTTCGGATGCGCGACGGGCTGGTCGAGTCCGACACCATCAACGAGAACCCGACCCAAGTGCAACGCGACTGACCCCGCTCGCCCGCTGCTTGGTAGCCCAGCGCAGTTTGCCATACTTTGCGGCGTGAAACTGCTTTTTTCTCTTGTTTTTGGATTGTTGGCTTGCCTGTTGCAAGCACAGGAAGCACCCACCGATTCGACAAAATCCGGTGGATACACGCTCCGGTTTTTGCCCGAAAGCAATGTCTGGCGGCTCAATGCCGCGCCCGCGCCGCCCGGTGTCGGGTACTTTTACATGACCGAACTACCTGATATTCAGCGGGTTGGCGCGTCGTTGGAGCAGACGAATTTCACGCCGCGGTTTTCATTTCGAGATTCATTGGATTTGCCAAAAGCCGCCCGCCTGAAAGTCGCTCCGTTCAGAGGCGACACGCAGCTGGCCGAAGCGACCTATTTCACGTTGGCAGAACACCTCGCACTCGGCAAGCCAGTGATTTTCAGCCCGGAAATTGGCTCGCTTTCGGACTCTATCATCGGGATTGGCCTGACGGACGGGCGGCTTGGCTCCCCGGATTTCCGCGACGGCGCGTGGGTCGCTTGGCAGGATTCGGCGATGGAAATGATGCTTCACTTTGACGACCCGATTGCCGCAAAAACAGTGTCTCTAAACTTTCTCCATGCGCCCGATGCCCACATTTTTCCGCCACAAATGGTCGAGTTTTTCACTTCCGACGACGGGCTGGATTGGCAACTGGCGTGGGTCAACGAGTTCAACATCAATCACTTGAAAACGCAGGCTTCGCTCGAAGCATCCGTGTGGCTCGTGCCGCCGGAGGCGAAAATCACATACCTGCGGCTCGTCGTTTCGGCACAGCCAACTGTGGCGCGGCATTGGATTTTTGCGGACGAGGTCTTCGTGCGATAAAAAACGGCCCGGATGAGATTTCATCCGGGCCGCTTTGGGGAATCACTGTTTCACGAACTTCCCTCGTGCGAATTTTTCGCCGCTCGAAATTTCCAAAAAGTAAAGCCCGGCGGGCAAATCGGCGACGCTGATTTGGAGCCTGCCGCCCGCCGACGTTTGCCGAGTTTGCCGACGCAAAACTTGCCCGTCCGCGCCGATTACCCGCAAATCAAGTTCGGTCTCTGAAAATACCGACGTTTCGACGGTGAGTATTTCCGTCGCCGGATTTGGTGTGATGGCAAGGAGGGCTTGCTCGGCCAAGTTTTTTGTGCCGACCAAATCCGGGTCAACCGTCGCCACTGCCGGGACGCGCTCGCTCAGGCAGGCGATGCCGTAGAAATCCACCTCCCAGTTATAGAAATAATAATAGCGCGTCTCCGGTTGGGTCGGGGCGGTCGAGTTTTTGAGGCTGACCACGCCTGAAATCGTGTACGGATAAGCCACGCCCGAATCTGAGCGGCGCAGTTGCGGGGCAATTGTGTTCAGATTTGTCATGTTCGTGGCCTCGTCGGTGGTCAAAACGAGGTTTTGCCCGGCAGGAATGTCCATGTTCAACGTGACTGTGGTGGGCGAGCCAACCGGGATGACGACCGTTTTGGAGACCAATTCAACGCCGTTGTTGTCAAGCACAACGATTTTGCGCGCGCCAGCGACCGAGCTGTACACTTTCACCGTGCGCAAGCGGAACGGCAACGAGCAATCGAAGACGATGCCGCCGTTGAATTGCGCCGAGCCGTTCGTGCCCGAATGATTGACCATGCCCACGTTTTCGTTCGGGCGGTCTTCGATGTCGTTATTGGCCACCCAAAAAGTGGTCGTCTGCGAGAGCGGCGGTGTCTGAAAATTTTTGCCGACAAAAAGTTCGTTGCCGCCCGTAGCCGCGTCGTACCAGTGCGGCTCGTCGCCCGTGGCCGAGAGGTCGGCGCGGCCACCGACCCAAGTCACGTCGCCCGTAGCCACCGGGATTTCGGGGGTGAGCACTTTCACGCTGATTGGTTCCGAATTGAAAACAGCGCATTGCCCCTGTGCTGCAACGGTGTAAGTGCCTGTTTCTGAAATATTTACGCTTTGCGTGGTCGCGCCGTTGCTCCACGTCCAAGCCGAGCCGGAAGCAGCGGTCAGCACCACAGAGCCGCCCGCACAAAGCAGTGTGTCGCCCGTCACGACGATGACGGGGATTTCCTCCGGGTCGGTTTCGATGCGAATTGCGTTGGAGACCGCCGTGCAGCCTCCGGCATTGGTCACGGTCACTTGGTAGCGGCCGGCAAGTTTCACGGAAATGCTGGCCGTCGTGTCGCCCGTGCTCCACAGATAGCTGAACCCGGCGGGCGCATCGAGCCGCACGCTATCGCCCGTGCAAAACGTCGTCGGCCCGGCGGCGGCGATGCTCACTGATTCCACAAGGCAGCCACCTTCTTGCAAAGTGAGGTATTGGTCGGCAGCGGGCGCAGGAATCACATCCACCCTACCCGACGGCCAACGCACTGATACTGAATCAATTGCGGTGTTCGCGCCCAACCCGAACTGCACGGTCAACGAGTTGGAAATGCCGTAGCTCTCACCCGAACGCACCTCGCGGATTTGGATACCTTGCGGCGTATGGAGTGTGATGCGTGCGCCCACGCCGCTGCGGTTGCTCGCCACGCCGCGCAGCGAAAGGCCAAAAAAGTGGTTCGAGTTGCCATTGTTCAGCCAAAGCGCGTCGTCAATCGAAGTCGGTTGGTTGAAAATCCCGGCATACCCACCGTAAATATCCACGAACCCATCATGGTTCAGGTCGCCGAGGGCACAGGATTCCATTGAATTTTGGTCAAAAAGGCCGACGACTTGGGTGAAAGTCTTGTTGCCGTTGTTGCGGAGCAAGTACGGGTAATCGTCCGGGCCGTCGCCGCCAGTGACCAAGATGTCGAGGAAACCGTCGTTGTCGAAATCGCGGAAAAGCCCCTGAATCGCCAGCCCGCCGATGAGGTTGAAAATCCCGGCTGCTGCGGAAATATCGGTAAAGTGCCCCGTTCCGTCGTTTTCGAGGATTTGGCTGCTCACGTCGTGGTTCGTGATGAAGCAGTCCATGTCGCCGTCGTTGTCAATGTCGCCGAAATCCGCCGTCCAGCTTTGTGCCCCGATGCGGAGGCCGTATTCGTCCGTCAAATCTTGGGTATAGGTTCCGTCGCCGTTGTTGACGAAAAGTTGGTTGATTCGACGGCCATCGGTTGGGTCGTTCACGCCCTGCCGACATTTGGCGATGTACAGGTCGTTGTCACCGTCGTTGTCAAAATCCGTCCAGACCGAACCGTAATTGCCCGAACCGTCGGATGCAGGCAAGGTCGAAAGGTCAATCATGGCCGCGTTGTAGGTCAGTGCGCCGGTCCCGTTGTTGTGAAAAATGCGCGACGGCCCGTCGTCGTGGCACACAAAACCGTCGAGCCAGCCGTCGTTGTCAATGTCGGCGAGGTTCACGTTTTGGACAAATGTGGGCGGTTGGTTGAACAGGACTTCGGTGTAGGCCGACCCGTCAGGTTTGGCCATCAGCACCTTGATGCCCGTATAATCGCCGCCCGTCAGGATGTCCGGGAGGCCATTATTGTCCACGTCGGCGGCGCACACGCCCCAGACGGCATCGCTAAAAACCTGCCCGACAACTTTTGTCTCGAAGGGCTGGCCGGGCGCGGTTTGATATTCGATGCGGAGCGTCTCGCCGCGGTGGAAGCGGATGATGTCGTCCAATCCATCGCCGTTCATGTCGGCCACTGCCATCGCCACGCCGGATTGGATGTCGGGCGCAAGCAGGTTTGTCCGGTTTGTGAACGCGATTTGCGCGGAAAGTTGGGCCGCCAAAAAGGTAAGCAGCGGCAAGGCAAGTAGCAGTTTTTTCATCGTTGGAAAAATGTTGATTTGGATGTGCTTCTGGAAAAATCGGCACGCAAGGTAGGGGCTGGTTGGGGCAATTTTTTGGGGCCGACGCATTTGGCAGCTGCTTGGCAAAACGCGGCAACAAGCCAATCCCGGAAAAATTGCCTCCCCGATTTCAGCAGATGATTTTGTCTCTCCGCAAACTGGGCGGTCATAAATTCTGCAGTCGCCGCGCTCGTTTTATTTTCTTTTGAATTTCAGTTTTATAAAAATTAGTCGTCTGGCAATTTTCGCATTTGGCAGAACAATTCAGAATTTCGCAGTCATTCAAGCAGAATTTTTCATCGCAAAACCATTTAGATTATGACGCAACTTAAACACGTCAGCCCCCGCGAAGCCTATGCCGCATATATGCTCGGAAGTGTGTTGGTGGATGTCCGCGAACCCGAAGAAGCCCGGCACCAGCCCGATTTGCGGCAGCTCCGCAGCATCCCCGTCAGCCAACTTGACGTGCGGTACACCGAGCTGCCGTCCGACCGACCAGTGGTGCTGCTCAGCAAAGTCGGCAACAAAAGCACCGACGCTGCCCGCTTTTTGCTCACGCACGGCTTCGGCGATGTATCGGTCGTGACCGGCGGCCTGCAAGCATGGGCCGAGGAAGGAATGCCCGTGAAATGAGCTCACTTGCGCAGCAATTCGCGGCAATGCACGCGGCGCATCAGCTCTTTGGACTTGTCCCAGCGATTGGTCGTTAGCAGGTAAATGCCGGCGCGGTCGGGGTTTTCGACGCAGCCGCAGAGCGTCCGCCCGGCCTGCCGGAAATAGCGTTCGGAGCCGATGGTGCCGACGCTCATCTCCTGCAACGTCCAATCGTCGAGGATGAGCCGCTTTTCGGCCTCCCCGAAAATTTTGCCGCGCACGGCATCGGGGACGTTGATTTTCAAGTCATTATCGAAAAAGAACGTCGCCTCCGGGTTGTCGCCGCTGTACATTTTCCACGACATATTTTCGGGCCAAAGCCCGGCCAAATTGAAGGCCGGAGCGGCGCAGGCCAGCGCGACGATGGCCCATGCCGACGCGGGCATTTGGCCCGACTCGTGTGTTTCCGCCCCCTTTTTGTCAAAAGCGAACCAGACCACCGCAGCCATTGCCGCGTTCCAGGGCAGCACGACGTAGTTCCAAGCCAGCCCGACAGGACTCAATGACAATATAATATAGGCGTGAAAACCGACCGCCAGCCAGCGGAAAACCGGGCGGCTGCGCGGCCAAAGCAGCCCGAACGCCAGCGACATCTCGGCGGCGGCAACCAGCCACGCGCCCCATTGGGCTGAGGCCAAAAACCGCGTCCACGCGAACGCGCCGCAAAACCATGGGTGGACATCCTCCGCATAGTACGGGCCGAGTTTGTTGAACCCGCTCCAAAAATAGATGCCCGCCAGCAGCCAGCGGAACACCGTCAAAACGGCCTCGTCCCCAATTTTTTCACGGAAGGTCAGCGTGCCAAAAACGAGCGCGTAGAACCACACCCACACTTGCAAACGGCTCATATCCAATGAGATAAGCAAGGCCAGCACGCCCAACAGCGTGGGAAAAACCTGTTTTTTCGAGGGGAAAAATAGCACCGCTGCGAGCGCGGTCACGAGCAAGCCGCCCTGCAAAAAGCCCGCCCCCGGAAAGCCCCATGCCATGTTTTCAAAAAGCGGCACCGCTGGAAAAGTACGCCCATCTGAAAACCAAAGTGGCCACGACAGGGCGATTTGGGCAAGGAAACAGGCGGCGACGATTCGGGCGAAGTTGTTCATTGGTTGGTTTGATGATTGGTTGATTGGAACTCAGCCAGTCAACCGACCCTCCGCAGCGTGAGCTGGCCTTTTTCGAGGCCGTAGCGTTGGAGGGCTTTTTGAAAATTGGTGCGTTCGGCACGGGCGTTTTTTTCGTCCGAAAACAGGCCGCCGATGCAGACGATGTAGCCTTTGCCGCCTTTTTCGAGGCAGCCGCGCCACAAAATCGTGCAATTCAGTCCGCGCTGACGGAGGGCTTCGAGGCGTTTCTGGGCACCGGGTTTTTCGGCAAAAGAGCCGTCCTGCACCAGCCAGCCGCGTTTGCTTCGGACGAGGGCGCACACGTCGTTCGACAATGCGGTTGATGCCGGACGACGGGCAGCAGACGAAGTTCGGGGGGATTTCGTCGTGGTGTTTTTGGGCATTTCCTCGCGGGTTGCGGCGGCTTCTTCGGGTTCCGATGCACCGATTTCTTCGTCTTCATCGCCGCCGGAAAGGTTGATTGTCTGCACGTCCTCATCTTCGTCCGCATCCAAAATGGGTTCAGGAGCCTGTTTTGCGATGCCGCCGGGGCGCGACGCACCGTCGTCGTCCGCCGCATCGTCCACATATCCGAGATAGTCTTCCGGGTTGGGTTCGGCGAGCCGACGGTCGAGGCGAGCAGCATAGTTTTCGTCCTCCTCGGCGTAGGCTATGTCTTTGTGGCTCAATGTTTTGCGCAGAAAAAATGCCAGCACGACGACGGAAAGCAGCGTCATCAATTTTTGGGTGCCGCGCACGGCCATATAACGGTCGTAGCCCGACATCCAGCCGCCCGCTCGCCCGGTGAAAAAACGGAGCGCGGCTTTTTTTGCGGGTTGGATGAGCAAGTAATCGAACGGTCGCCAAAGCTGATTGAAAAGTGCGGTCAGCGCATCGGGGGATTTTTGGCGCATGGCCGCCATGTTTTGCGCGGCGTTTTGGTAGAGACTGCTGCGCGTGAGCCAGTGCGCCATGTGGCGGTCTTTGCCGTAAATGCCGAGCCGCGAGGGCGTGGCGAGCGGGCGCACTTGTCCGTCGGCCTGCACGATGGCCAGTCCGAAACCATTGAACACGCACTGGTTTTTCAGCTCGGCCAAAAACGGGTCACGCGGGCTGGGGAACACATCTTCGGCGAGCGCAATCCATTGCTCGTCGGCGAAATAGTTTTTGAACTGCTCGACGGCGTAGATGTAGCGGTACTTTTTCCAGCTGCGCACGAGGAAAAACCACGCCGAAAAAAACAGCATGAACACCGCCACGACCAAGCCTGCATTGCCCACGCCGCCGAGCGAATACAGGAATTGGGTGCGAAAAGCATACGACAGCACATAAAATCCCGCCGTAAACATGGCCGCAAACGCGATGCTGTCCCAAACCAAGTAGGCATCGTTGCGGCGGAAACGCACCTCGGCGACTTTGTCCCGCGATGTGGCCTCGAACGTGCAGGTGAACAGTTCGGGTTGGCCGCTGTCGGGGTCGTCGTTTTTGATGAACTGGATTTTGCCGTCGGCGATGTAGCCTTCCTCGGCTATGTTGTCGAAGGAGGTTTGCTCGGTGCCGCGCTGGATGGCGTAGCGGTCTTTGTAGAAATTGCGGAGGAAGGGCACGAACGCCCGTTTCACGCCGTCCTCGGAAAGTGCGGGCGACACTGGGAAAATCGAACGCGCAACGATTTGATTGTCAGTCGTTTCCATGCTATGGCAAAGGTAAAAAATCCATGAACCCAGATACGCCGAACCTCGCTCCGGGCAGCAAAAAAGCCTGTCGGTATTGCACCGACAGGCTCCGAAAATCTGCTAAGTTTATTGGAAAACAGGTAAGAAAAATTCAGTGCTGGCCGCCCGGTTTTGCGTTTTCTTCGCGGTGGTTGCGCGGGGGCGGGGTGTTTTTCAGTGGTGCTTTTTTGTTGTCCTGTGCGTTGGGCACCACTTTTTCGGGCAAAACAGGGGCAGGTTGGGCATTAGCCGGTTCGACGGATTTCGAGGTGCCGGGGTTGTTGTAAGTGGCGGGCGCGGGCGGCTCCGAGTTGTTTGGTTGGCTGTGGTTCACGCGCGGTTTGGCAGCGGGCGTGTCGGTGGCGGGCTGCTTTTTCGCCGGTTCGCTTGCTTTGATGGCTGGGTTATTTGCGGGCGCGGGCGATGAGGATTCGCTTGGTGTGCTCGCTGGCCCAATTGCCGGGGTCGCTGGCTGATCGGTGGGTTGGTGGAGGGTCGGCGCGGTATTGTTTTCGGTGTTGGTCGTCGGGTCGGCGGGGCGGTTGAAGAAGAAGACCGCTGCGGCGACGATGCCGACAGCTGCTGCCGCGCCCAACATTTTGAGCCACAGACCGCCGACCGGACGGACGCCTTTTTGCACGTTTTCCCAAACCTGCGAGGACGGCACATCCCAACCGGGGTTGGAAGAGTTCTGGGCTGGGCTTTCGAGGACTTTGCGGTAGAAGTCGTCAATGGGGTGAAACTCTTGCGGTTCTTTCATGATTCAGGATATGAACGATTTGTCAATTATTTTTTTCAAAAACTCCCTCGCTTTGAACAACTGCGATTTGCTGGTGCCGATGGTGATGCCGAGCTGGCCTGCGATTTCTTCGTGCGTGAAACCTTCGATGGCGTAGAGGTTGAAGACGGCACGATAGCCGGGCGGCAGTTTTTGGAGCGTCTTGGTCAGCGTTTCGGCATCGAGCGCGGCGGCGAAATCCTCATCGGTGCGGAACATATTTTCAAACGGGCTGAAATCCGATGTCTCGCGGAGGAAGTCTCGTTGGCGGCGCAGGTGCGATAGCGCGGTGTTGACCATGATGCGGCGAATCCAGCCGCCGAGTGCACCTTCGGCCCGAAACTGGTTCATGTCGCGGAACACTCGGATGAAGCCGTCCTGCAACATATCCTCGGCTTCGGCGCGGTCGCGGGCAAATCGCAACAGAACCCTGAACATCGGCACACTGTACTGATGGTACAGCGCGGACTGGTGGGCTGGGCTTCCGCGCAGCACACCCGCGACGAGTTCCGGGTCGGTGAATTTTGTCATGCAGCGTTGGTTGTGGAGTTGATGAAGGTTTGCCAAATCGGGTTGCCTCCGACAGAAAATTTTTGGGCGGCCCCGGTGAAGGGCCGCCCAAAAATATCACCTCAGAGTCGTTTTTTCTCTATTAGTTCGAGCAGTTCGTCACGGTAGTTCTTGCCGATGGGCAGCAATTTGGGCTTGTCCTTTTCTTGCACCTCGACCATGTTGCCCTCGATGGCCATGATTTTGTCCATTGCCACGATGTACGAGCGGTGGATGCGGCGGAAGCGGAGCTGCGGCAGTTTGTCCTCCAAACTTTTCATGGTTTGCAGGGTGATGACGCGCCCTTGCATGAGCCGGATGATGACGTAATCTTTCAAGCCCTCGATGTACACGATGTCGTCGAAATTGACCTTCACGAGTTTTTTGTCGGCCTTGACGAAGAAGAAATCCAGCCCGTCGTCGCCGAGTTTCCCGCCTGTGGCAGCGGGCGCAGCGGTGGCGTTTTCCTCTTTTTTCATCATGTCAATTTGCTCGACGGCCTTGTTGACGGCCTTCATAAAACGGTCGAGCGAGATGGGTTTGAGCAGGTAATCCAGCGCGTTGAGCTCGAAGCCTTGAATCGCATAGTTGGAATACGCGGTCGTGAAGACGATGAGCGGAGGTTTTTGGAGTGTTTTCACGAAATCCACGCCAGTCAGCTGGGGCATCTGGATGTCGAGGAACATGAGGTCAATGTCGTTGTTTTTCAGTGCCTCGTTGGCTTCGAGGGCATTGGAACAGCGGCGCACGAGCCGGAGCTCTGGCATTTGGGCGATGTAGGTTTCGAGCACGTCGAGGGCAAGGGGTTCGTCGTCAACGATGAGTACGTTTATCATTTTGTCGTGGTTGGTTCTCGGATTTGCGGGTGTGTCGGTCTGCGAATCCGGGTTGAAAGGTAATCGCCGCACTTCGGCTGCGAGCGAAATTCTTGGGCGGAGGGTCGTATTTTTTCGATGACAGATTCGAGATGCCAGATTTTGAGATGCCAGATTTTGAGATGTCAGATGCCAGATTGGGAGATGTCAGACGTTCCTGCCCAAAAATGTCTGACATCTCCCAATCTGGCATCTCAAATCTCAAAAAATCAATTCAGTTTTAGCAGCAGGGTTACGGCGTAGCGGGTCGGTTCGTTTTCGATGATGAGCTCGTGGCTGTTCGGGTAGAGCATATCGAGGCGTTGGCGGACGTTGGTTAGGCCGATGCCGCCGCTTTTGACGTTGGGATGGACGGCCTTCGGGGTGTGTTCAGGCTTGGAGTTTTCGATAAAAAATTCGAGGTCGTCGTCCTGTACGCGCAGCACGGCGCGGACGTAGCCGCCGGGCGAAATCTGGTTGTTCACGCCGTGTTTGAAGCTGTTTTCCAAGAACGGGATGAACAGCAGCGGCGCGATGGTCTGGTCGCTGATGTGGCCTTCGGTGGTGAGCGCAATTTCGATGTTCGCGGGCTGGCGCAGGCGTTCGAGGTCGAGGTAGTTCTGCATGTACTGGATTTCTTTGGTCAAGAGCACGCGCCGCTCGTTGCATTCGTAGAGCATATACCGCATGATTTCGGAGAGTTTCAGCACGATTTCGGGGGCTTTGTCGCTCTTTTTGAGGGTCAGGGCGTAGAGGTTGTTCAGGGTATTGAACAAGAAGTGCGGGTTGATTTGGCTTTTCAGGAAGCGGAGCTCGCTCTGCATGGTCTGCGTGAGCAAGTGCTGTTTTTCTTGCTGGTAACGCCACCATCCGGTGATGATGTTGAGCACGGTGGAGAGCACGGCCACCACGAAATTGCCCACGAAAACCAGTCCCTGGTTTTCCACGAGCGCGTAGCGGTACGACGGGTGCCCGGCGAATTTGAGGTAAAAAACGAAGATTTTGATGGGCGTGATGGCCGCGCAAGCCAGCACCAAAAAGCCGATGTAAACAAAAACGTGCCGCGCTAAATACTTGGGAATCAAGTACAAAAGGTTGAAATAAACCAGCACGGCGAAGAACACGAGGCTGACGATTTCATTGGAAATCGAGAAAAGCACAGGCTCGGCGGGGTTGTACCCAAAAAACACCAACAGCAAGAACATCACCAGCCAGAACAGGCCGTGATAAACCCTGCGCCGGGTCAGGAACCAATAAACCCTATCGAGGAATTTCCTGCTTTTCATGTTCGGTCGTTCGGTTGGCTGGCAGACAACCACGCCCGCAAAACACGCGCTTTGCCAGCGGAAGGCCCGATTTTTTTGGATAAAAAATCGGCACAGGCCGGACGAAAGGCCGGGCGGGCCGGTTCTGGTTGATAATCAAAACAGTGCCTCGCACTTTCGGCGGCTTGCTACCTTTGCCGCCCGAAATGTGGGTTCGGCGATTTTCAAATCAACAAATCCACGAATCCTCGAATCAACATCAAAAGATGGTTTACATCACCCGGATAGAAAAATTCAACGCCGCCCACAAACTCTGGGTGGACGACTGGTCGGAGGAGCAGAACGTCGCGGCCTTCGGCAAATGCTCCAACAAGAACTGGCACGGCCACAACTACACCCTGCACGTCACCGTCAAAGGCTGGCCCGACCCGGTAACAGGCTTCGTCATGGACGTGAAAAAACTCTCGGTCATCATCCGCGAGCACGTCACCGACCACCTCGACCACAGCAACCTGAACTTGGACGTGGAATTCATCCCCAAGGGGATGCAACCAACCACCGAGAACCTTGTTATCGTCGTCTGGAAACGGTTGGAAAAAGCCCTCGAAGGCCAGACCTGCCGTTTGCACGCCATCAAGTTGTGGGAAACGGAGACGATTTACGCCGAATATTACGGAGAGTGAACGCCTGCGCAACCCGCGCCAAACGTCTCACTCTTTTGTTTCCCGACTGAATGCCGTACAGAAAATCCGACCAGTACGACCCCCGGACTACCGAGAACCTCACCCCGCGTTTTGCCGAAATCCTGACCAATCTGGGCGAAGACCTCCACCGCGACGGCCTCCTAAAAACGCCCGAACGCGCCGCGAAGGCCATGCAATTCCTCACGCAAGGCTATTCGCAGGATGCCCGCGCCATCCTCCTTTCGGCTATGTTCGAGGAGGATTACTCCGAGATGGTCATCGTGAAAGACATCGAGGTTTACTCCCTTTGCGAGCACCACATCCTGCCGTTTTTCGGCAAAGCGCACATCGCCTACATCCCAAATGGGCGCATCGTCGGCCTCAGCAAACTGCCCCGCGTGGTGGATGTCTTCGCCCGGCGGCTGCAAGTGCAGGAGCGGCTCACCCTCCAAATCCGCGACGTGATTCAAGAAACCCTCGAACCGCACGGCGTGGCCGTCGTCATCGAGGCCAAGCACATGTGCATGATGATGCGCGGCGTGCAAAAACAAAACAGTGTGACCACCACCTCAGCCTTCACCGGCGAGTTCCGAAAAGTGGAGACCCGCAACGAGTTCTTGAAACTCATCGGCGACAAGCTGCATTGAGCAAGCGGTGAGTTATGAATGATGAGCGATGAGTTAGAAACATCACCTATTTTCCGCCCAGAATTGGAATGGTTTGGCGATGTTCCTAACTCATCGCTCATCATTCATAACTCATCACTCGAAAACATGAAACTTCCCTCGCTCGAATTCCTCGCCGATGCCTTCTGGCAAACCTGCCGCCGATTTCCCGCTGCCATGCTCTCCGCCGCTATCGGCACTTTGGCACTCATGTTCCTCATCGAAAACAACGACGAGGATTTTTTTGTCAGGGGCTGGATGGTCGCGCTGCTCGGCCTGCCGTTTTTCACCGGGCTGACAGCCTGCGGCGAAATGCGCGGCTGGCCCGCCGTCAAAAATTGGGCAGCCGCCGGTATCGGGGCAGCACTTCTGCTCGGCTATTTTTTCTGGCTCGACCCGGATGCCAAACTCTTCGAGCGCGTGGAACTGCCGCGCTATTTGGCTTGGCTGGCGGTTGCCCACCTGTGGGTTTCGTTCGCGCCGTACCTCAACCGCACCAGCTCGGTCGCCGATTTTTGGGAATACAACAAGCAGCTGTTCGCCAATTTCGTCACGGGCGGCGTGTACACGCTCATCCTCTGGGGTGGGCTTTCGGCTGCGATCATGGCCGTTGACCAACTATTCGATGTCCACATTGACTACAAAACCTACGGGCACCTGTTCATCTTGCTGGCCGGGATGTTCAGCACCGCATACTCGCTGCACCGTTTCCCGAAGGATTTCCGGTTCGATGCCGACGAAATCGAGTTCACAGGCGCGTTCAAAAACCTGTGCAAGTTCATTTTCATCCCCATTGTCGCGCTGTATTTCCTGATTTTGTACGCCTATTCCGCCAAGATTTTGGTCACATGGGATTTGCCGCACGGGTGGGTCTCGTCGCTGGTCATCGGTTTTGCGGCTGCGGGCATTTTCACTTGGCTGCTCAATTTTTTCATGCCGCGCTTCGATTCGGGCAGCATCGTTGGCAACTTCAAAAAATGGTTCTGGCCCGTGCTTTTCCCGATGGTCGGGCTGCTTTTCGTGGCCATCGCCCGGCGCATCTGGGATTACGGCATCACCGAGGAACGGTTTTTCGTGGCGCACACGGGCGCGTGGCTCACGCTGTGTTGCGTGTTTTTTGTGCTCATCAAATCGGAGGACATCAAGTTCATTCCCATCTCGCTCGCGGCCTTTGTCCTGACGGCGATGTACGGGCCGTTTTCCGCTTTTGAAAGCACGAAACGCAGCCAAACCCACCAGCTCGAAGCCCTGCTGGCGAAAAACAACCTCCTCGCCGACGGCAAGGCAAAGCCCGCTGCCCAGCCACTCACGGGCGACGACGCAAGCCGCATCTACTCATGCCTCCAAGTGCTCGAAGACCACCAGGCACTCGGCACCGTCGAAGGCTGGCTCGGAAAACCAATCGCCGACCTGCCCGCGCCCGAAAACACCTACAACGATGCCTCGAAAATCTGCGCCGCCCTGAACGTGGAATTCAACGCCGGCTCGTGGCAGGACACCCATTTCGCCGTGTACTCCGAATGGAACGGCGAGGCGGAAATCGCTGGTTACGAGCAGTTTATCAGCGTCAGCACCCATTACAACACCCGCGACGATTACTTCCCGGACGGACGCAAGCACTTCAAGATTGACTCCACCGACCGCAGCACTCTCATCCTGTTCGAGGCCCGCACTGAACTCGACCGCTTTCCGATGGCCGCCCAGCTGGCCGCATGGCACGCCCTCCGCACGGGCAGCGAATACTCCGTCACGCTCACACCGACCCAAACTGCGGCGGATTTGCAGGGCAAAAATTTCACAGCCCGCCTGTTTGTCAGCAATGCGGACTGCGAGCGCGTGGGCGATTCGTTGCAGCTCAATTCGCTGAACGGCGTGCTTTTTATGAAGAAAAAATGATTGGAAAAATCCCGCAAAAACGAGCGGGGCTTGGCCGATTTTCGGCCAAGCCCC